>JAJUHJ010000206.1 GCA_029279965.1 Phyllobacteriaceae bacterium | reverse complement strand
CTCTCCCTCTCCTCAGGCCAGTACCAAGTGGCCGAGGCCTTCAAACCGGTGCTAGCCGATCGAACTGGCGAGCACAGCCGTCGGCGTGGTCCTGCACATCGGCTCGTATTGGGGATCGAAAGGAGGATACGGCTCTGCGTTGCGGATGGCCAGCGCGGCGAGTGCCGCCGCAAAGGGAAATTGTGCCTCTTTCAGATGTCCCGTCATGGTGGAGACACCCCGAGGCGCTATCCCGCGCTCATCGAGCACGGCCTTTTCGGAATCAGTTGCCGCGTGGGCGCCGGAAGCGCCGGAGAGGGCCATGGCCGGCGTATCGTCATTGCAAACGCCGTCGATCATCTCCGCCAGCGCCTTGCGCAGCCTGCTGCCGGTGCGAGGCGCGCGGCCTGAAAGAACGGGACCCATGGCCGCGTAGGGCGTTCGCCCGCGCTTTTGTGCATGCTCGCGCGATTCCAGTACCAGGAAAGCCGCACCGGAACCTGTTACAACACCACCGCCGTCTTCCTTACGCCGTTGCCATACGGGAGACCATGCTCCCCGTTGCAGGTAGCCGCCCAATTCGTAAGCCAGCAGCATATCCGGATGCTCCGTCTGGAATGCTGCACCCACCAGAATGTGCGAAGACTGGCCGGCGCGGATGCGGGCGGCCGCCGTTTCTATGGCAGAAACCCCGGCTCCATCTTCTCCCATGAAGGTGCGCGAGGAACCGGTGACCTTATGCACGATGGAAATGTTGCCGGCCAGAAGGTTGGAAAGCTGTGCCAGAAAGAGTGTCGGACGAAGCTCGGTCGTCAGTTTTTCGTTCAGGAGAACGTCATGATCGTCGCGGGACAGCGAGGCATCGAGAATCGCCTGATCCACCGTCACATCGCGCTCGCCGCCGCCAGCCGCCACCACCATATCCATGGAAGCGCACAGCGTTTCATCGCCCTTGATGCCGGCATCGTCCAGCGCGAGCCCGGCCGTATATGTACCGAGGCGCTGCCACGTCTCCATCTGGCGCTGATCGCCACGCTTGGGGATTTGAGCGCCCCAGTCGATCTCCGGCAGCGGGTGCACGACATAGGGCGAGAAGCGATCACCATCGAGAACCGGCGCGGTTGCGGCTTGCGTAAGCGCCTTCCAGTGTGCGTCAACCCCGATGCCGAGAGAGGATACGAGACCGATCCCGGTGATGACGACATCCGTCTGATTCATTACAACCTCGTTGCCGGCCCCGACCCTTGACGGATGTTAGGCGGCCTTGGCCGCAACAAGTGCATCGACTTTGGCGCACAGGTTCTTCATGACAAAGTATTCCTCCGTCGCCACCGTGCCGTCATTGACTTCCTGCGTCCACTTCTCCAGCGGCAGCTTGATGCCGAATTCCTTGTCGATCGCGAAGACGATATCCAGAAAATCAAGGCTGTCGATGCCCAGATCGTCGATGGTGTGGCTCTCAGGGGTTATCTTGTCGCGGTCGATCTCGCTGGTTTCAGCGATGATGTCGGCGACCTTGTTGAATGTCGTGGTCACTGGTTTTCCCGGAATACAAGTGGTGGATGAACGATACTCGGCTGTCTAATCGCTTTTTAGACACAGGAAAAGGGCGAAGATCATGCTCATCCTCTGGTTAATTGAAACCATGCCGCACTGCAATGTTGTGCGCGGGAAGGGCGGGTGAATGTTGCTCCAGAAGCTTGAATTGACTGTTGCGCGCTTGCCCCGGCGCCTCGTGTGCCATAAGCCGCGCCGATGAATTTACTCATCGGCACGGTCGCGTTTGTCTTTGCGTTGGCCGCACTCGGCTATCTCAGTGTCTGGTCAGGCCTTCTGAGTCAACAGAGCGGCGAAGGTCTGACCGACTTTGCCATAGCAGTTGCTCTGCCGCTGCTTCTCTTTCGCACAATGGCCAATGCCGATTTCACCGACAGCCTGCCGATTGCCCTGTGGCTTTGTTATTTCAGCGCCGCCGGGCTCACCTGGGTCGTCGGCTATTTGATGATCATCCACCTCTTCGGTCGTGATAGCCGCGCCGGCGTGGTTGG
>JAJUHJ010000205.1 GCA_029279965.1 Phyllobacteriaceae bacterium | reverse complement strand
TCCGGCACGTTCGCGCCAAGACGCATTTCCAGCATGCCGAGCTCCGATTCGCTCAGAATACCGGGAGCGAAGCGATCCCCTTCGAAGGCTTCATTGAGTTCCGCCGGTGACACATCGTGCTCCAGCAGATAGCCGCCGAGCACGGCGCTGCGCGGTGTCTCGGCATCGAAAAGCCAGCTGGCGGCACGGCGGCGGCGCAGCCCGTCATAGACGAAGTTGCCGATCGCGGACCGGTCGCCGGAACCAGCGAAGCGGTGGGACAGACCCCAATCCCGCATGGCCTCCGCCGCGGGACGATGGCGCGCCTCGATATCCTGGAGAATGTCGATGGCTGCCGCGAGCCGTCCGCCGAGGCGCATGCTGTCTGCCTTCCGATTTTTCGTCGTTGATCGCCGAGTATGATGTTCTCAGAAAACCGTTGCCGGTTTCGTGTCGATACGTTTCCTTGCTCATCTGGGCGCCGCACACAAGGCAGAAAGCGAAAATCCGCAATCCCTTTCCTCCGGCAAGCGATGTCTTGAGTTCCGCGGGCGTCAATCCTTCCCGCTCTCAAGCCCGGTGAGATCGACGCCGACGTCCTGAAGAGCCCGGCCGATGCCATCCTCCCAGCGCGCGGCAATGGTATCGGCGGTCCACCCGCCCTCGCGCAACTCAAAGGCAGCTTCCTGCGGGTGAGACCAGAGCGATAACCGGTCCCCGCCAATGCCGATGCATTGGCCGGTTATGTGCGCAGCCTTGTCGGACGCAAGGAACACGAAGAGCGGCGCAACGTCTTCCACCGTGCCGACACCCAAGTCCGCCCTCAGGCTTTGGGGAAGCGGCTCCCCGCGCTCTGCCTGCTCCACATAGTCGGCCAAAGCGGGGATCGTTGCCACCATGCGGGTCAGCGCATTCGGCACGATCGCATTCACCGTGACCTTGGCTTTTGCCAATTCCAGCGACCAGGTGCGCGCCATTGCCGCGATGCCGGCTTTGGCGGCCGAATATGCAGTCTGCCCGAAATTACCCCGCTGCCCCGCAATTGAGCTTACGAGGATCAGCCTGCCCTCATGGCCTTCGGCACGAAAATGACGGGCTGCCGCCTGTGCACAGGTAAAGGTGCCGCGCAAGTGCGTTGCCACAACCGCATCGAAATCCTCCTCGCTGGTGTTCCACAGAACGCGATCGCGCAAAATGCCGGCGTTGCAGCACATGATGTCGAGCCGCCCGAAGGAGCCTACCGCGCGGGCGACACACGCCTGCGCCGCCTCGACGCTGCCGATGGGGACGATCTCACTGGCCGCGCGCCCGCCAGCCGCGGAGATCTCCTCTACGACCTGTCCGGCGACATCGGCGTCAATGTCGTTGACCACGACCGCCGCACCGGCCTTTGCGAGAGCCTGAGCAGCCGCCCTGCCGATGCCGCGCCCGGCTCCGGTGACAATGGCTACCTTGCCGTCAAGCCGCACCGTATCCGTCATCATCTTCCCTCATATTTCGGCGGTCGCTTTTCCATGAACGCACGCGGCCCTTCGCGTGCGTCCCGTGACGCCATCACCCGGCGCTTTGCCTCGTCCTCCAGTCTGAAACTCTCGCGCAAGGTCCGCCCGCTCGATTCCAGCACCGTGCGCTTGATCTCCTGCACCGCCAGTGGGCCGTTCGCCGCGATCTTGCGCGCAATCTCCCACGCCTTGGGCAATACCTCATCCGCGGGAACGACATAGTTTACAATGCCAGCCTCCTTCGCCGCCGCAGCACCGATACTGTCGCCCACCAGCAGCATTTCCATGGCCACACAGTAGGGAATTTGCCGCGGCAAACGCGCAAGCGAACCGGCAAAGGGGATAAGACCGCGCTTGGCCTCCGGCAGGCCGAACGTGGCATGCTCGGCGGCAATACGGATGTCGGTCGCCAGCACGGTTTCCATGCCGCCAGCCAGACAGGCGCCGTTGATCGCGGCGATCACCGGCTTGGCCAGGTCAAAGTCCCTGAGAGCAGAGCGCGCCATCACCTCCGGTTCGTTCAACAATCGCCGGTCCCAATCGTCCTCCGGCTCACGCGCACCAGAGAGCAAGGGAAGGGTCCGCGACAAATCCCCGCCGGAGCAGAAGGCTGCCTTACCCGCGCCGGTCAGAATCGCCACCAAAAGCGCGTCGTCTTCGGCG
>JAJUHJ010000204.1 GCA_029279965.1 Phyllobacteriaceae bacterium | reverse complement strand
TGCGCAAGGCGCTGGCGGAGATGATCGACGGCGTTTGCAATGACGATACGCCGGCCATGGCCCTCTCCGGCGCTTCCGGGGCGCACGAAGCAACTGGTTCCGAAAAGGCTGTACTCGATGAGCGCGGTATTGTGTCTCGAGGCCTCTCCACCATGACAGGGCACCTGAAAGAAGCGCAGTTTCCCTTTGCGGTGGCACTCGCCGCGATGGCCATCCGCAACGCAGAGCCGTATCCTCCTTTCGATCCCCAAAACGAGCCGATTTGCAGGACCACGCCGACGGCAGTGCTCGCCAGTTCGATCGGCTATCACCGGTTTGAAGGCATCGGCCTCTTGGTCCAGGCCTGAGGACAGGGAGAGCACACGTGAAAACCACCGACAGTTTTGGAAGGCCGCTCGTTGCCGTCACCGGCATGGGTGTGGTCACCTCTCTCGGCCAGGGCAAAGCGGACAATTGGGCCGCCCTTACCAGCGGGCGCTCGGGCATTCATTCAATCACCCGGTTTCCCATCGATCATCTGGCGACCACCATCGCGGGAACCGTCGATTTTCTGCCGCAGAGCGATCGCGGCGCGAGTGCTCTCACCTTCGCCCTCGCCGATCTGGCGGCCGAAGAAGCCATCACTGAGGCTGCGCTGCCCGGCTCCGAATTTGCCGGCCCCCTCTTCTTGGCTGCGCCGCCGGTAGAACTCGATTGGCACAGCCGGTTGGCACTTTATGCTCGCTCCGAACGCACCGGCGATTGGCGCAGCCTGATCGAAGCGGCGAGGAATGCCCGCGATGCCGCCTACTTCGAGGAAAGCCAGTTTGCCTCGATTGCCGACCGCTTGTCAGAGAAATACGGCGTGCGTGGGCTGCCAATCACGCTTTCTACGGCCTGTGCATCCGGTGCGACGGCCATCCAGCTTGGGGTTGAAGCCATTCGCCGCGGCGAATGCGACCGTGCTCTGGCCATTGGTTCAGACGGTTCGGCAACGGCCGAGGCCCTGATTCGTTTTTCGCTGCTCTCGGCGCTTTCGACCCAAAACCACGATCCGGAAAAAGCCTCAAAGCCCTTTTCAAAGGACAGAGACGGCTTCGTCCTGGCAGAGGGCTCCGGCGCGCTGGTGCTGGAATCGCTGGAGAGCGCGCTTGCCCGTGGTGCCGAAGTGCTCGGCATCCTTCGTGGTTGCGGCGAAAAGGCTGACGACTTTCACCGCACCCGTTCCAAACCCGACGGCTCGCCGGCGACCGGTGCCGTCTGCGCGGCATTGAAAGATGCGGGGATGTGCGAGGACGAGATAGACTACATCAATGCCCACGGCACCTCGACTCCCGAAAACGACAAGATGGAGCACATGTCTCTTTCGGCGGTTTTTGGCGAGAGGATGCGCAGCCTTCCCATCTCCTCGAACAAGTCGATGATAGGACACACGCTTTCGGCCGCCGGCGCGGTGGAGGCTGTTTTCTCGTTCATGACCATGCGCGAGGGTGTCGTTCCGCCCACCATCAACTATGAAAATCCGGATCCGGCGATCGAGCTCGATGTCGTGCCCAATGTCAGGCGCGAAGCGGATGTCGCATCGGTGCTGTCGAACTCCTTCGGCTTTGGCGGCCAGAACACGTGTCTGGTGATGGCACGAGAGGCGGGATGACAGAAAAGCGAATTTGGGACCAGGAGTAGCGGACAGAGCGGGTGTGGACCTGTTCGCAGACAGCCATTCACTTGGAATTTTGATTCATGCGTGCATTGCAACTCGTTGCGGACCGTAAGCTCGAGATCACAGACATCCCGCCGCCGCCGCCGCCTGCTCATGGCGAGGTGACCGTGCGGATTGGCGCGGTAGCCCTCAATCACATCGATGTGTGGGGCTGGCGCGGGATGGCATTCGCCAAACGCAAGCTGCCGCTGGTCGTAGGGGCGGAAGCGTCCGGCACGATCGATGCGGTCGGACCTGGCGTCAGCGGATTCGTGCAGGGCCAACTCGTCGCGATCTACGGTGCGCAGACCTGCGGCCTGTGCCAGCACTGCCGCGAAGGACGTGACAATCTGTGCGCGCATGTGGGTGGTGTGCACGGCTTTCATCTCGATGGGTTTGCCCAGGAAAAGATCAATCTTCCCGCGCGCCTGCTCGTCCCTGCCCCGCCCGGCGTCGACGAGATCGGCGCAGCGGTGACACCCGTCACCTTCGGCACGGTCGAGCATATGCTGTTCGACAATGCCCGGCTTCAGCCGGGCGAAACGATCCTTGTTCACGCGGGCGGATCCGGTATCGGTTCGGCGGCGATCCAGCTTGCAAAGCGCATGGGTTGCACGGTGATTACCACGGTTGGTTCCGATGCCAAGATCGAGCGGGCCAAGGCGTTGGGCGCCGACCACGTCATCAACTATCGCGAAGACCGCTTTGAAGGCGCGGTGAGGAAAATCACGAAGAAACGCGGCGTGGACGTGGTGTTCGAGCATGTGGGCGCGGATACGTGGGCAGGCTCGATGCTGTGTCTGAAGCGCGGTGGCCGGCTCGTTACCTGCGGGTCGACCTCAGGCGTTTCCACCAACATGAACCTGATGCAACTCTTTCAGCAGCAGCTCAGGATTATCGGCTCCTTCGGCTGCCGGATGGAGAACATGGCAAATGCCATGCAGAAAATGGCTGCTGGTGTCGTCGCGCCGGTGGTCGATACCAGCGTCGGCTTTGAGGACATCGACACGGCGTTGAGGCGCATGGAAAGCCGTGACGTTTTCGGCAAGATCATCCTGCGCGTTGGATAGCTGATGATGATGTCGGGTGGAGGTAGAG
>JAJUHJ010000203.1 GCA_029279965.1 Phyllobacteriaceae bacterium | reverse complement strand
CTCGCATGGTCCGGCGATCACGGCGGCATATCCGAGCGGCCGCAATAGCAGCGCCGTGCGTCCTTGGACGCACAAGGACGCGCTATCTCATTGAATCTATGCTTCCCGAAAATCGATGCAGATTTTCGGACCGACGCTGTAGTTAATGTCGGAAATGCCGCATGCCGGTGAAGACCATGGCAATGCCGTGCTCGTCGGCTGCCTGGATCACCTCATCGTCGCGCATAGAACCGCCGGGCTGAATGACGGCTGTTGCGCCAGCCTCGATCGCTGAAAGCAGGCCGTCAGCAAAGGGGAAGAAGGCGTCAGACGCGACGACCGAACCTTTCGTCAGCGGTTCGCCCGCGCCGGCGGCCACGGCCGCATCCTCGGCCTTGCGGGCAGCGATGCGGGCGGAATCGACGCGGCTCATCTGGCCAGCGCCAATGCCTACCGTGGCACAGTCTCTGGCGTAGATGATGGCGTTCGACTTCACGTGTTTTGCCACGCGAAAGGCGAATCTCAGATCCGCCATTTCCGTTTCGCTCGGCGCGCGCTTGGTCACCACCTTCAGTTCGAGATCATCGACGACACCGCTGTCGCGCGATTGGACGAGCAGACCCCCTGCCACGGTTTTCGCCGAAATTCCCGGCTGGCGCGGGTCGGCAAGCCCTCCCGTCAGAAGCAGGCGCAGGTTTTTCTTCGCGGCGATCACGGCCAGTGCATCTTCGGTGGCATCGGGCGCGATGATGACTTCGGTGAAGATTTTCGCGATTTCCTCAGCCGCTTGCCGGTCCAGTGTGCGGTTGAGAGCGACAATCCCACCAAAGGCGGAGACCGGATCGCAGGCAAGCGCCTTGCGGTACGCTTCGGCGAGGGATGCGCCCTCTGCGACGCCACAGGGATTGGCGTGCTTGATGATGGCGACGGCAGCACTCTTCGCCGGATCGAACTCCGATACCAACTCGAAAGCGGCGTCGGTGTCGTTGATGTTGTTGTAGGAGAGTTGCTTTCCCTGCACCTGGCGGGCCGTTGCCACGCCCGGCCGCCTTTCGCCGGTCACGTAGAAGCCCGCCTCCTGATGCGGGTTCTCGCCATAGCGCATGACCTGTTGGAGCCGGCCACCCAGCGCACGCCATTCCGGCTGAGAGATTGAAAGCGTCTCGGCAAACCATTGCGAGATAGCGGCGTCATATGCGGCGGTGCGGGCATATGCTTTCGCCGCCAGTTCCTGACGCAGGCGATAGGGCAGGGCACCGTCGTGATCGCTGAGAGCGGCCAGCACCCTTTCGTAATCGGCCGGATCGGTGACGACGGTGACATAGGCATGATTTTTGGCTGCCGCGCGCAGCATCGCCGGGCCGCCGATATCGATGTTCTCCACCGTGGAGGCGTAATCACCACCGCCGAATCGGACCTTCTCGAAAGGATAAAGGTTGATGACGACGAGATCGATCGGCGCGATGCCATGCTTCTGCATTGCTTCCTGGTGTTCCGCGTCGTCGCGAATGCCGAGAAGCCCGCCATGAACGGACGGATGCAGCGTCTTCACGCGCCCATCCATGATTTCGGGAAAGCCCGTCAGCTCTGCGACATCCCGTACGGAAAGTCCCGCCTTCGCAAGCGCGGCGGCGGTGCCGCCCGTGGATACCAGATCCACCTTCCTGTCGGCGAGTGCCTGCGCGAAGGCGACAATTCCTTCCTTGTCGGAGACGGAAATCAGCGCCTTGCGAATCGGCACGAGATCGGGCGCGGGAATGTTCTTTGCGGAAACAGCCATCTTTTTTCCTGTGGGATGCTCTGCGGGGGCGTAGCACAGACTCCGCTCGAATCAAGCTGTCAGTTCGACACGCCGCCGTTCAACTCCGTTCACGCATGCTGTATGTGAGGACGAACTGCCATTGCACTTCCGAAAGCGCAGCCGCATCGAAGTGCAGGACGATTTGCCGGCTGCGGCAGGGGCCGGCGACGGCGGCGAAGAAGATCGATTCTTCCACCACCGGCTCCGCGCCTGTGCAGGAAAAAACCCACGTGTCGGTGGCGTCGCCGGCCAGGATCAAGAGGCCCTCGTCGTCCCGATACAGCTCGATATCCGGATGAATATGGAAACGCACGGCGATGTCGGCGCTTCTGTTGGGCTGCTCGCCGCCCGGCCGAAAGAAACGATCCGAGCCGCTAATCGTTCTTCCATCCCGCATGAGTACCAGTTCGCGTTCGTGTATGATCCCGAACCGCGAAACATAGCCGTCATGGCTGGCGACGAAGCCCTGGCTGGAAGCAGTATCGATGCGGCGGCATTCCACATTGCGAGGTCCTCCGACGAGCGGCGTGCCCACCCAGTCGTCCCAACCGGCCGGCAGCGCAAAGCGCGCCTGCGAAGTGTCGTTTACGGTGGCGGTGGTGTGGGCGGCCGTGGCGCGGGCGAGTGGCCGGAAGGCGTCCGCGCCAAAGCTGTCTATCCCGCAATTGACGATGAACTGATGCCGTCCCGACGATAACTCGAATGAAAGGCAGCCCGCATTGGCCATGTTGGACAGTTCCGCAGGCGGCGGTGCAGCCGTATCTGCAATCACGGTCGTGGTGCCCATGGACAGCCGCTCATACCCCGAATGCGGTGCGTGAGACAAAGGCGCCCCACCCGTGTCGTCGTGGCGCAAAATGGCAGCGACGCGATCGTGAATGGTGGTTCCCATGCCGTTGAACCGAGCAAGACTGCCGTCCCGATGGCGGAAGAAACGCAGCGCCGGCAACATGCGCTCCACCGCACCCATCAGCGCTGCGGGCGTTGGCTCTGCCTGGTTCGCGTAGGTCTGTCGTAGAGGCAGGAGATCGGTCAGAAGTTCTATGACCGCGCGCGGATTGCGCGAAATATGCCCGCCATCGGGCAGGATTTGCCGGTCAAGCTCGGCGCTCAGGTTGCGCGCCGCGCTGTTCATGACCGCGGAGGATGTGGGGAGGGAAATTGCGGCAAATGCGAGCGCGATGCGCGCGCGCAGCTTGTCCTCACCATCCGGCATTTCGGCTGCGATGGAGCGCAGATAGCGAACCTGAACGGCCAGGAGCTTCAGGTACCGGCGATAAAAGACCAGGTCTGCGCCCTGCAGCACGATCGCCGAATGCTGAAGCCATGCAATCACGCGGCGCGCGGT
>JAJUHJ010000202.1 GCA_029279965.1 Phyllobacteriaceae bacterium | reverse complement strand
GGCCGACGGTCAACCATGAAACGGCTGCCCGTCTTCTCGGCAATCTCGGGCGGATCGCGCAGACCCTGCGCACCGCCGCGGAGGCGGGGCAACTCGATCCGGCAGAGCCGTCTGTCGCCGCCGCGCTCCGTGATATCGCCGAGATGCGCACCGTCTGCTTCGAGGCCATGGGGAGAGAGCCCTGATCCTCAAAGGCAGCCAGCGCACAGGCGGACGCGACCTCGCCACGCACCTCTCGAATGAATACGACAATGAGCGTATCGAACTCGCATCCGTGCGCGGGACGGTCGCGGATGATCTCCACGGAGCGTTGGCCGAATACGAGGCTGTGGCGGCGGGCACGCGGTGCGTGAAGCCGCTCTACAGCCTGTCGATCAATCCGTCCGTCCCGCTTTCGCGGGCGCAGTACATGGCGGCCATCGATCATATCGAGGATAAGCTCGGGCTGAACGGGCAGCCGCGCGCCATTGTCTTTCACGTGAAAGACGGGCGCGAGCATTGCCATGTCGTCTGGTCGCGCATCGACATCGACGACATGAAGGCTATCCCGATCAGCCATGACCACATGAAGCTGCGCACATGCGCCCGCGAACTGGCCCATGCCTATGGCCTTACCCTTCCCCACGGCCTCGCCGAAGACCGTGGCGACGCGCGCTTCGAGAAGACGCCCGAAATCAGCTTCGCCGAAAAGGCCATGGCGAAGGCCAGCGGCATCACGCCGGAGGCCCGCCGGTCTGCCATCACCGCGCTCTACCGCAATTCCGACAATGCGGAATCCTTCCGCGTCGGACTGGAGCGCGCCGGTTATGTCCTCGCCCAAGGCGAGCGCCGCGCCTATGTCGTCGTTGACCGCGCCGGCCATGTTCATGCCCTCGCCCGCCAGATCGACGGCGTCAAAACCCGCGAGCTGAAGGCGCGATTGGCGGGACTGCCGCCGGTGAACCTGCCCGATGTTGAGCAGGCCCGCGCGCAGCAGGCCGAGCACGACAAGGCGCTGGCAGAACGGCTGCGTGAAAAGGCGCGCGCCCGTGGCGCGAAGTCCACCGCCGATCTTGCCGCGAAGCAGGAGGCGCGGCGGCGCAAGATCATCGATGCCAAGCGGCAGGCGCTGGAGGTGATCCAGCGCGCTGAAAAGCTGTCCCTGCACGCCACCCACAAGGCAGAGCAGGGCAAGCTGTTCAACAGAGTTGCCGGCAAGGTCTTCGCACTCTTTGACCGCGTACCGGCCCTGCGCTCCGTCATCCTGCCGTTACGCCGCAATCCGGCGATCAATGCCGGCGAGCGGCACAGGATCGAGAATGAAGCGCTGGAGCGCCGCCATGCGCGTGAACAACGGTCGATCGATCGCCGCGCCAGGGCGCTCGACATGATCGATGCGCGCGAGCGGCGCGGTCTGATCCGCGATCTTGTCCGGCAGGCCCGCGCCGAAGATCTTGTGCGCGAAGCACAAGTCCGGCAGCGTAAAGACGAAATCAGGGATACAGCGACCGATATTACCAAGGATAGCCGCGAGGAAAGGCGTGCGCGGGTGCAGGAACTTCTGGCCGAAGGGCGGCGGAAGAGCCAGAACCCGTCTCACGATCGCGGCAGGGGCCGGTCGCGGTAACACACAGAAAGGGAGGTTCAAGAATGGACAAGACAACCCGGCGCTACGTCGCCGTCATCATCAAGGAACCTGACACCCCCTATCTCGGGACGGTGCCGGATTTCGGCGCCATGCTAACCACCGGTGACACGATCGAAGAAGCGAAAGCAAACCTGCCGGACGCGGTCACCACGTATCTCGACGGCATGGAGGCTGATGGCCGCAGCCTACCGGAACCACGCAGCCGCAAGGCCGTGCTAGCTGACATCGAGGAACCGGTCGTGGAAGATTACGTGATTGAGATTGACGTTGCTCCTGAATCCGAGCCAAGTCTAACGGATAAAAATTCGTTTAGACGGTAGATTCGGGCGGAGGGGGCTTGGCGCGACGACCGGGAAATACTCTTGAGAAGTGGGAAGTGGCGATCGTCAAGGCCATGCTTGCGAAGAAGTATGTGCCGCAAGACATCCAGGCGTATTTTTCCCGCCCGACCCGTTCTATCAACCATGCCCGAATATCGGAAATTCGGGACGGGGCAAAGCACAAAGCCATAAAGGCAGCATCCGACGCCGAACTGGATGCCTTTCTTGAAGCGTGGCCGAATGTTGATCCAGCGACCGGCCTTCATCTGCAAGGGGACGAACTGCTGGTCAAAGCCCGCGAGGCGATGATCGCGGCGGTACATACGTTCAACAGCGCCGGACTGCACTTCCGCGCGGAACTGTTCATCGTCACGTCCATCATCGCGTGGACCTACCTGCTGCATGCCTACTACAAGCGAGAAGGTGTCGATTACCGGTACAAGAAGGGTGGCGTGGTTCAGAAAACCCCGAGCGGCGCCGATAAGTACTGGGAGCTGGGACAATGCCTTGCCCATGGAAAATGCCCGCTCGACAAAGGCGTCATCAACAATCTGAACTTTCTCACCGAAATCCGCCATGAGATTGAGCATCGCTCAACCAACCGCATAGATGACGCGCTAAGCGCGAAGCTCCAAGCCTGCTGCATCAATTTCAACGATGCGATCAAACAGCTTTTCGGCAAAGAATTTGCGCTGGAGAAAAGGCTGCCGATCGCGCTCCAGTTTGTCACTTTCGACGGCGCACAACGCGCCGGATTGGTCGGTGCGGAATTGCCGCCACACATCGCCACGGCGATGGATAATTTTCAGGATGCTCTGACGGAGGACGAGCAGAGCGATCCGAAATTCCGTTACCGGGTCGCGTTCGTGCCGAAGGTATCAGGCAAAGCATCGAAATCCGATCTTGCTGTTGAGTTCATCAAGCCGGGCTCACCGGAAGCGGAAGCCGTCGAACGCGTCCTCCTGAAAGAGGTTGAGCGTCCAAAATTTCGACCGTCAGAGATCGTCGCGAAGGTCAGGGCTGCCGGATACCCTGCCTTCAATATGCACGACCACACCCTGCTGGCACGGCAACTCGACGCCCGAAAACCAAACAAGGGCTTCGGCGTCATGATTGCCGGCACCTGGTACTGGTACGAGCATTGGTTCGACAAGGTGCTGGAGAAATTGGCCGAAGGCTGGACCCGCCCCTGATAGGAGCCGGTACGACCGTAGCGGATTGCGCTGTCCGTAGGTATATAGCGCCCGCAATGACATAGCCGTTCCCAGGTTCATCCTCTCCGGCGCGCCATTTCACTACAGAACCGCGACCGCCGTTCGCCGCCGAGTGTCCGCCGTGGGCGGCGACGAGCATGCGGAGCGGTTCTGGCTTCG
>JAJUHJ010000201.1 GCA_029279965.1 Phyllobacteriaceae bacterium | reverse complement strand
TCCCGCCCGCCAAGGCAAGGGCATCAATGTCGTTATTCCCAACCTGCTGCATTTCCAGGGCTCGGTGTTTGTCACCGATCCCAAGGGCGAGCTGGCGGCGGTAACGGCGGCGCATCGGGCCGAACGGCTCGGCCAGAAGGTCTATATCCTCAATCCCTGGGGTCTGCACGGCCTGCCGCAGCATCGCTGCAATCCCTTGCAGCCCTTGCTCGATGCGGTAAACGATCCGGCGCTAATCCGTGGCGTTGCCGACGAAGCCAAGGCGCTCGCACTCCAGCTCCTGCCGGAGCCGGAAGACTCGCGGAACCGCTATTTCCGCGAAGGCGCGCGCTCCATACTGCGCGCCGTCATGTTGCACCTCGCCACGCGCGGCGCACCGGCCACCTGTACGCTGCCTGAGATGTGGCGCGTGCTCTCCAGCACCAAGCGCATCGAAAAGCTCGTCGATCAGATGATCGCCTCCGATGCGCTCTTCGGCATAGTCGCCGATCTGGGCCAGGACTTGGCCTATCAGCTCGAAGACAATCCCGATCAGTTTGCCGACTTCCGGCAGGGCGCGGTGCAGGCGCTCGATATTTTCGATCCGGTTGGTTATCTCGGCGCGGCTGTCAGCGGCTCGGATGTCGATTTCCGCGCGCTGAAGGAAGGCAAGGCCAGTGTCTATCTGGTGATCCCGCAGGGTCGGATCGCCACGCACGGGGCCTGGCTCGGTCTTGTGACGCGGCAGGCTATCGCTGCCGTTGCCCGTTCTTCGGGGCGGAGCGAAGTGCTGTTCGTCCTCGATGAGTTTGCGAACATGGGCAAGCTCGCGGGGCTCGCCGAAAGCCTGACCGCGCTGCCGGGACTGGGGGTGCGGGTCTGGGCCTTCGTCCAGGAGCTTTCGGAGCTGATCCGGCTCTACGGGCCGTACACGGCGCGCACCGTGCTCTCGCAGGCAGAGGTAAAGCAGTTCTTTGCCGTGCAGGACGACCAGCTCGCCAAGACCCTTTCGGCGGCGCTCGGCCAGCGCACGGTCAAAACCCGCAATTTCAACCTGGGCCGCACTGAAGACGACGAGATCGGCGAAAGCCTCGGTGAGACCGGCAGGCCGCTCATGTCGCCCGATGAAATCCGGCTCATGCGCGCGGATGAGCAGCTTCTGCTCATCAAGTCGCTGCCGCCGATCCGCGCGCAGCGTCTGCCCTTCTGGTTCGTCTCGCCCTGGGCGGCATGGGCGGCGCGCAATCCCGTCGAAGGCGACTATCCGCAGCCTAGGCCGCACCTGCGGCTGACCTACAGCAAGAGGAACAACAGCGATGAATGATTACGATGTGAAAGTCACCGGCACGAGGAAGCCGAACAAGCGCCCGCATATCGTCCTGCGCATCCTCGATGCGCCCTGGGATTTGACGGTGGCGGCGCTGAAGCGTCCGCGCGTGCTGATGCTCTTGGGCGGCATGTGGTTCGTCTGCAATGTCGGCACGCCGCATATCGGTAGCGAATATCAGTGCCGATATCCGGTGCGTCCGGGCCAGCCGTGCCAGTCCTTCGACTATTGCACCTATCACGGTTTCCAGGGGCGGCGCGTCGTCGTGCCGGTCGGGGGTGAGACTTGCGGTCTCTTCAAACTGATCCCGCCCGATTGGGAAAAGCTGGCCGAAGAATAAAGGCGACCCACACAACTCCAGAAGCAGCGAGGTGAACACAGGCAATTAATCGAAGCGTGCAGAATTTGAACAACCACTACATACGGTAGTATAATGGACAAAGGGGTACGATATGTTGGGTGATAAGACGAATGGCGGCAACCGCAACCTCTCCGGTCGTTTCGATGCGTCAGCACGGCCTATCGTTACTGTGGATGTGGAGAAGTATCAGGCGTATCTCGACGATCCAAACCTGAGCGAAGAACAGAAAGAAGAGTTCCTGCAAGCGATCTGGTCTATCATGGTTGCTTACGTAGAACTCGGCTTCGGCGTTCATCCCCTGCAAGAAGTATGTGGACAAGATTCGGAAGAGTCCTGTCCGTGCGCAAAAGAAGGCTTCGATCAGGTAAAATCGGGGCCATTGGATGAACCTGAAAACGTATAGATTCCAGCCCCTTGAACATGGGAGGGCGGACTGGAGGCAGACATGAACATGCACGAAAAACAAGACCGGGATATCAGCAAGGCCGTCATCTATTGCCGCGTGTCGAGCACGAAGCAGACCGTACGCGGTGACGGCCTTGGTTCCCAGGAAACGCGCTGCCGCGAGTTCGCCAAGTACAAGGGCTATGAGGTTGTTGAAGTCTTCCGCGATGATAGCTCAGGGAGCCTGACGTCGCGTCCTGGCATGCAGGCCATGCTGGCGTTTCTCTCCAAGCATCGCAAGGAACCGCACGCGGTCATTATTGACGACATCAGCCGCCTTGCGCGCGGGCTGATGGCGCATTTTGAGCTGCGGGTGAAGATCGGCGATGCCGGTGGCGTTCTTGTCAGCCCCTCAATCGAATTTGGCGAAGACTCCGACTCTCAGCTCGTCGAGAACCTTCTCGCCTCTGTTTCCCAGCACCAGCGCCAAAAGAACGGCGAGCAGACGGTCAATCGCATGCGTGCGCGTATGCAAAATGGCTATTGGGTGCATCAGGCTCCGGTTGGCTATCGCTATGAGCGCGAAAGCGGCCACGGCAAAATCCTCGTGCGCGATGAGCCGAACGCCTCCATCCTGCAAGAGGCGCTGGAAGGATATGCCTCCGGGCGCTTCGAGACACAGGTCGAGGTGAAGCGCTTCCTGGAGCGCCAGCCCTCTTTCCCGAAAGATTTGCCGAACGGCGAAATCCGCAATCAGCGCATCACCGACATGCTGACGCGCGTCGTCTATGCCGGGTATATTGAATCCCCCGGATGGGGCGTGTCGCTCCGCAAGGGCAAGCATGAGGGGCTTATCAGCTTCGAGACCTTCGAGAAGATACAGGCGCGCCTCAAAGGCACGGCCAAGGCTCCGGCGCGCAAGGATATCAACGCAGACTTCCCGCTGCGCGGCTTCATCCTCTGCGATGATTGCCAGAAGCCGCTGACGGCCTGCTGGTCGCAGGGCAAGAATCAGAAATACCGTATTATCTCTGCCCGACCAAGGGCTGCGAGAGCTACCGCAAGTCCATCAAGCGCGAAGAGCTGGAAAGCTCGTTCGAAAGCCTTCTGGAGCGTCTGGAACCGTCGGAGAGCCTGTTCAAGCTGGCAAAGGTCATGTTCAAGGATGCCTGGGATATGCGCCTTGCGCAGGCGAAGCAGGCGACGAAGCATCTCAAGGCGAACGTCATCGAGATCGAAAAGAAGATCGAGACGGCGCTCGACCGCATGGTTGAGACCGATAGCACTGCGGTGATTGCCGCGTTTGAGAAGCGCATCACGAAGCTGGAGCGGGAAAAGGCTCTAGCCGAGGAAAAGCTCGCCGCAAACGGCAAACCGCGCCTGACCTGGGAGGAGTCGTTCGAACACGCACTCCACTTTCTCTCAAGTCCTTGGAAAATCTGGAAAAACGCCGATTTGATCGGCAAGAAAACCGTCCTCAGACTGGCTTTTCTGGAGCCTTTGGCATACAGCCGGATCGAAGGACTTCGAACACCTAATTTATCCTTTCC
>JAJUHJ010000200.1 GCA_029279965.1 Phyllobacteriaceae bacterium | reverse complement strand
GTCCTCCTCCGAGACCCAACGAACCTTGCGCGCAAGGTCATCCCGCCCCGCGGCCTTCAGAGTAGCATGCTCGTGCGCCAGAACGCGCTCCTCGCCCGCGCGACCAAGGACGCGATTGCGCTCGTCCCGGCCCGCCACGTCGAACTTCCTCGCGATATGCAGCATCTGGTCCAGCTCCTGCGGCGGAGGCTGGTTGGAGAGCGTGGGCGGAGGACCGATCCAGATCTGCGCCGCCTCGCGCATGCCGGTCGCAGGGAGCGTTCCTGGCAAGCGGCCGAGCCAGTCCGGATGCAGCTCCAGCCACCGCGCCACCGCGTCGACCAGCGTCATCTGGAAATTGAAGGCGGGCTTGTAGCCCGGGATCCAGTCCTCACCCAGCCCCTTCAGCACGGCGCTGATGTTCTGGTGCTTGAACTCGACCGATCCCTCGGACCGATTATTCAACAGGGGCAGCAGCCCGCGCCGATGCTCGGCCTTGTTGTAGGGGCGACCAGAGACGTCGTCGGCCAGCATCGCGAAGTAATCCGCGACGATCAGGTCGTTCTCTTGATCAGTCCAGGCCCCGTTTGACATCACGCCAGGCTAAGGGCGGAAACTGCGTTTGTCATCAGAGACTTCGCGCAAGACTCCCAAGACATACCAACGAACACGCCGCGCGTGTCGCGTCGCCATCGGCTTTGAGACAACCCGGAACCAGCGAAACACGGGCGCAACGCGATCCCGTCAGTTCGTTGAAATCTATTGGAATTTTGAATCCGTCTCGCCGGGAGCGAGGGGCGGGTGGAAAGAGACGGTGGGCGTTCGGAGACCGATCTTGCGCGGCGGGTCTGTCTCCGAAGGGCGGATGGTGCCTGCAAACGTAAGCGCGACGCCGATCCCCTCCTGCCATTTTTGAGTTGACCCGGGCACTTTGCGCGGATGCGGGTGACGGAGGTTTTGGATTTGGAAAGAGACGGCAAAATGGGCGTCCATTTGGACGGCTCGATGGGCGTTGGAGTTTCGCGGCTTGAGGTGATCGAGGGTCCGAGTGGTCGGCGGCGGCGCACGAAGGCAGAACGGGCGCGGATCGCGGCGGAGAGCATGATGCCCGGAGTGACGGTTGCGGATATTGCGCGCCGGTATGGCACGACACGTTGGCAGATTTACGATTGGCGCAAGCAGTTGCGCCAAGGCAATCTCGTGGTGCCCGAGAGCGTGGCATCCTTGCCGGTCTTCGCGGAGTTGGTGGTCGATGACAGCGCGGCCGCGGCACCGGCGGCGGCGACCAGGTCCGATATCGAGATCGTTGTCGGCGATGTCATGATCCGTGCTGGCGCTGGTGCCGATGAGGGCCAGCTGATGCGGGCGATCCGGGCGGCACGGGCTGCCGCATCGTGATGTTCGGTCATGGCGAGCCGATGAAGGTCTTCGTGGCGACCCGGCCGGTGGACTTTCGTAAGGGCATCGATGGGCTGGCGCTGGCGGTGCAGGAGATGTTCGGGATGGACCCGTTTTGCGGGGCGGCTTTCGTCTTCCGGGCGAAACGCGCCGACAGGATCAAACTGCTGATATGGGATCAGACCGGTATGGTTTTGGTTCACAAGCGGCTGGAAGGTGGCAAATTCGTCTGGCCACAGGTGCGCGACGGGGTCATGCGCATGTCCAACGCGCAGTTTGCAGCGCTGTTTGAGGGCGTGGATTGGCGGATGGTCCGCCCCGAACGGGCGCGGCGCCCGCTGGCGGCGGGGTGACTGGCAGGCTGCGTCGAAAGGCCAGTTTTTACTGGCCTCACAGGGCATCCTGTGATTCACTTCCCTCATGGAAACCCCTGATCTTGCGCGCGAAAATGCCCTGTTGAAAGCCCGCCTCGCCGAGGTCGAGGCGACGCTTGCCGAGACGCAGGAGGCCAATCGGCGGCTGCAGGATATCCTGCGCGCGGCGCAACGCGAAAAGTTCGGCAAAAGCTCCGAGAAGCTCTCGCCCGACCAGTTCAACCTTCCCCTGGAAGATGCGGAATTTGCGCAGGGTGTGCTCGAGGCCGCGCAGGAGGAGGCCGAAGCGGCGATGCAAAGGGCGCGTGGTGAGGAGCCGCGCAAGCCCAAGCGGAACCGTGGCCACCTGCCGTCGCATCTGCCCCGGGTCGAGCGCGTGATCGATCCAGCCAGCACGCTCTGCCCCTGTGGATGCGGCGAGATGGCCAGGATCGGGGAAGACGTGTCCGAACGGCTGGACGTGATACCTGCGCAGTTCCGTGTGCTGGTCACGCGGCGCCCGAAATATGCCTGCCGCCGCTGCTCGCAAGCCGTGACGCAGGCGCATGCCCCCGAACATGTCGTGCCCGGCGGCCTGCCCACGGAGCCCTTCATCGCATGGATCATTGTCTCGAAATTTGGCGACCACCTTCCGTTTTACCGGCAGGCCGAAATCTTCAAGCGGCAAGGGATCAACCTGGACCGCGGGACGCTCGGCAACTGGGTCGGCCGCGCCTGTTTCCACCTCATGCCCGTCATCAACCACATGCGCGCCCATCTGCGCAGTGCAGATCGCATCTTCGTGGATGAAACCCGCGCGCCGGTGCTGGACCCGGGCCGAAAGACCACCAAGAGCGGTTATTTCTGGGCCGTCGTATCCGATGATCGCGGCCATGGCGGTGCTGGCCCACCCATCGTGCTGTTCCATTACGCTCCCGGGCGGGGCAAGGCGCACCCGCTGAACTTCCTCGCCGGGTATCAGGGTCGCTTCCTGCAATGCGACGCCTACCAGTCCTACAATGCGATGACCGAGATCGCGCGCGACAATGGCCCGTGGCAACTGGTCTATTGCTGGACCCATGTCCGCCGCCGCTTCGTAAAGCGCTTCGAGAGCGATCGCTCACCCATTGCCGAGGAAATGCTGCGCCAGATCGCGCTGCTCTATCAGATCGAGAGGTCCGTGCGGGGCAAGGAGGCCGCTATGCGCCTCGCCGCCCGGCGCGAGCATTCGGCTCCGATCATTGCGGCATTGAAACCCTGGCTGGAAGCCCAGCTCTCGCGCATCCCACAGAAATCCCAGCTCGCCGAGGACATCCGCTACACGCTGGGGCATTGGCCCGGCCTGATCCGCTTCCTCGACGATGGCACGCTGGAGCTCGACACCAATCCGGTCGAGAACCAGATCAGGCCGATTGCCCTGACAAGAAAGAATGCACTCTTCGCCGGGAATGAAGTCGGCGCCGAAAACTGGGCTATGCTCGCCTCGCTGGTCGCTACCTGCAAGATGTCCGACGTGAACCCGGTCGACTATCTCGCCACCACCCTGCGCGCCATCCTCGACGGTCACCCGCAAAGCCGTATCGAAGACCTCATGCCATGGCGCTTCAACCAGCCGTCAAGCCTCGCAGCATAGGGCCGCAACGTCGCGCTTACCGCGGATCGTTTGCAGACCTTCGCATACCGCATCGAACGAGGCGAAATCCAAGGGACTAAAGCGGTCCAATGCCTTGCGACACCGACAGTGTCGGGGGCCGATATCCATGCGCTCTCCGTCGCCGTACGGCGCATCGCGCGCCAAGCAGAAACACAACTCGCGAAGCCGGATGTGTGCCTTGCGTTAATCGCCTTGGTCAGTGGAGTACGGGCACTCGCGCGTCGAGGCGCGACCGACC
>JAJUHJ010000199.1 GCA_029279965.1 Phyllobacteriaceae bacterium | reverse complement strand
GGGAGACCGGTTGCGCATCGGCGCTCTGACGCGTCATTGCGAACTGGAAACGTCGCCACTCATTGCCCGAGGGACGCCCGCGCTGGCGCAGGCCGCCTCGTTGATCGGGCATGTGGCCATCCGCACGCGCGGAACGATCGGCGGGTCTATCGCCTACGCGGATCCTGCAGCCGAACTGCCGGCCTGTGCAGTCGCGCTTAACGCGTCTATTGTCCTGGCTGGACCGGCCGGGGAGCGGCGCGTGCCGGCCGAATCCTTCTTTCACGGCCTTTTCGAGACGGCCAGGAACGACGATGAGCTTATAACGGCTGTCGAGTTTCCGAAGATCGCGGAAGGGGAACGTCAGGTCGTGCTCGAGCTGGCGCGCCGCTCCGGCGATTACGCTCTGGCCGGCATTGTCGTTACATGTGCAAGGGAAAACAATACCTTCGCGGGATGCAGGATAGCCTGCTTCGGGGTGGGGGAGGCTCCGGTGCTTGCGCGTCAGGCCATGCAGGCGCTTGCGGACGGGAATGACATCGAGGCGGCCTGCCAGGCGCTGGATGCGGATCTCGATCCACCGGACGATGCGACGGCGAGCGGAGAATACAAGAAGCACATTTCGCGTGTCTTGCTGAAAAGGGCCCTATCGGAACTGGCCGGATAGAACGCGGAGGCTTGAGGAGGAGGAGAAAGCGTCATGGGCACGGAGAATGCCTTCGCGAGCGAGATAGAGGTTTCGCTCAGGGTCAACGGCGAAACTGTCCGAAAACGGGTGGGGGCCAACCGGCACCTTATTGATTTCCTGCGTCTCGATCTGGAGCTGACCGGATCGCACGTCGGTTGCGAACAGGGCGTGTGTGGAGCCTGCACGGTCCGGGTAAACGGGCAGATCATGCGTGGATGCCTGTTGCTGGCGGCGCAGTTGCAGGACGCCGACGTCTGGACGATCGAGGGGCTTACGGAGAGTGGCGAGATAAAGGACCTGCAGCAGGATTTCATTGAACGGAACGCGCTTCAATGCGGTTTCTGCACGCCGGCCATGCTGATCACCGCGGCAGAGCTCCTTTCCCGCGAAACGATCCCCTCCCGTGAGGATATCCGCGAGCACATTTCAGGCAATTACTGCCGCTGTACAGGTTATGAGGCCATTGTCGATGCCATCGGAACAACGGCACAAAGACGGGCGGCCTCTGCGCAGAAGGGGGCGGCGGAATGAGCATTGACTTTGGCAATCCGGATCGCCCCAACAGCTATATCGGAAAATCCGTGCCGCGCCCGAATGCGGCAAGGTTGGTGGAAGGAGCGGGACGTTATGTCGACGACATCGTTCTTCCGCGTATGGCGCATGTCGCCTTTCTGCGCAGCCCGCATGCGCATGCCAGGATCATTTCCATCGATGCGGCGGCTGCGCAGGCAGCGCCCGGCGTGCTCCGGATATTTACCGGTGCGGAGCTCGCAGAAGTCTGCACGCCTTTCGTCGGAGTGCTGGAACATCTGAAGGGCATGAAATCGGCGCCGCAGTTTCCGCTCGCCGTCGAACGCGCGACATGGAGCGGCGAGGCCGTCGTCGCCGTGGTGGCGGAAAACAGGGCGGCCGCGGAAGAAGCCGTCGACCTTATCGACATCGACTTCGAACCGTTGCCCTCCACGGTCGACATGCGAACGGCGCTCGATGAGGGCACGCCCGTCATCCACCCCGACCTCAAGGACAATCTGACGTTCCGGCGCGAGCACGAAAAGGGCGACGTAGACGGGGCTTTCGCGCGTGCACACAAGATCGTCGAAGCTTCATTCAAGACGGGCAGGCACACCGGCGTTTGTCTCGAGCCCCGCTCGATCCTGGCCGACTACAATCGGGCTGAAAGGCAGCTCACGATATACCATTCGACCCAGGCACCGCATATGATGCAAAGCGCTCTGGCAAAGCATCTTGGCCTGGAGGAAACCGATGTACGCGTCATCTGCCATGATGTTGGCGGATCCTATGGCATCAAGGTCCACGTCTATCCGGACGAGGTGGCGGCCGCCGCAATTTCCAAGATCATGGGGCGCCCGATCAAATTCATCGCCGACCGGCTGGAATCCTTCCTCACCGATATCCATGCCCGCGACCATGAGATCGATGGGCGGATGGCGCTCGACAGCGATGGGCGCATTCTTGCTCTCGAAATCGACGATCTGACGGGCATCGGACCCTATTCGGTTTACCCGCGCACCAGCGCCGTCGAGGGCAATCAGGTGGTTGGCCTCTGTGGCGGGCCATACGATATCGATGCTTACAGGGCGCGTACCACCGTCGTCATGCAGAACAAGTGCCCGACGAGCCAATATCGCGCCGTTGGCCATCCCATAGCCTGCGCTGTTACGGAAGGTCTGGTCGATCTGGCCGCAGAAGCGTTGGACCTCGATCCGGTGGAATTTCGCAGGCGCAACCTCGTGCCGGACGATGCCTATCCCTACACATCGGCGGCAGGCATGCGCTTCGAGGGACTGTCCCATCACAAGAGTCTGCAAAAGCTTCTCGACATGATGGACTATGACGGCCTTCGGAATGAACAGGCGAGGCTGCGGGAACAGGGCATCTATCGCGGCATCGGTATTGCCAGCTTTATCGAACTCACAAATCCAAGTCCCTTCATGTACGGCATTGGTGGTGCGCGCATCTCGGCGCAGGATGGCTGCACCGTGCGCATGGACCCTGACGGCAGCGTCACGGCGCTTTCCGGCGTGACAGAACAGGGGCAGGGGACCGAAGCCATGTTGCGGCAGGTGGTTGCCGAAGCGGTTGGCGTTGCTGTGGACAGCGTCCGCGTGAAGACAGGCGATACTCAGGTCACCCCATATGGCGGGGGAACATGGGCCTCGCGCGGGACGGGGATCGGCGGGGAAGCTGCGTTGCAGGCCGGATTGGCATTGCGCGAGAATATTCTCGTCATTGCCGCTGCAATGCTGCAGAGCAGCCCCGACGCACTTGACCTGGCATCCGGCTCTGTCGTGGACAAGCAAACCGGAGAGGAGCGCCTGTCACTCGCCGAAATCGGGCGCATCGTCTATTTCCGTGGAGATACCTTGCCGAAGGATCTTCCACGGGAGCTCTCTGTCACACGCCACTACATCGCCAGCGAATATCCGTTCGCATTCACCAACGGGGTGCAGGCGAGCTATCTGGAGGTCGATACGGCGACAGGCTTCGTCAAGCTTCTGAAGCATTGGTGCGTCGAGGATTGCGGCCGCGTGGTCAATCCGATGCTGGTGGATGAGCAGATTCGCGGCGGCATCATCCAGGGGATCGGCGGCGCGCTTCTTGAAGAGTGCCTCTATGACGAGCAAGGGCAGCTGACAAACGCGAACATGGCGGATTATCTGGTCCCGATGGCAGCGGAAATGCCGGACATCGTCGTTGGTCATGTGGAAACCCCGACGATGGAATCCGCGCTGGGTGCGAAAGGGGCCGGGGAGGCGGGCACAGCCGGTGCGCCTGGAGCCGTCATGAACGCCATCAACGATGCGATCCGGCCCCTTGGCGGGCGAGTGACGGACATGCCTTTCACGCCGGAAAAGATATTGCGCGCCCTGAACGCGTTTTAGAGCAGGTCGCCCGAAAGTGGGAACCGATTCGGGATAACGGCTTGCGCGAGGCAAAACTTGAAGCGTGGTCGCGTCCGAAAGGC
>JAJUHJ010000198.1 GCA_029279965.1 Phyllobacteriaceae bacterium | reverse complement strand
CCTCAACAAGGGCGCCCGTCTTTATATGCTGCCGTGTATTGCCGGGCATGTGGGCGCGGACGCTGCGGCCGTTACACTTTCGGAAGGACCGTACCGGCAGGAGGAGATGATGCTGATCGTCGATGTCGGCACCAACGCCGAGATCGTCCTGGGCAACCGACAGCGCGTTGTTGCGGCCTCTTCTCCTACGGGGCCGGCTTTCGAAGGCGCGGAAATCTCTTCCGGGCAGCGCGCCGCACCCGGCGCCATCGAACGCGTGCGCATCGACCGGGATACACTGGAGCCGCGGTTTCGCGTGATTGGCAGCGAATTGTGGTCCGATGAACACGGCTTTGCCGAAGCAGTAAAGGAGACGGGAGTAAGCGGTATCTGCGGTTCCGGGATCATAGAGGTGATTGCGGAAATGTATCTGGCCGGGATCATCTCCGAGGACGGTGTGATCGACGGAACGCTGTCGGAAAGAACCCCTCGCATAGTGCCGAACGGGCGCACCTGGTCGTACGTGATCAAGGAAGATGCCCCGCGTATCACCGTCACCCAGAACGACGTGCGCGCGATCCAGCTCGCCAAGGCTGCGCTTTATGCCGGAACAAAGCTGCTGATGGAGAAGCAAGGGGTGGAGACGGTTGACGTCATTCGCTTTGCCGGCGCTTTCGGCTCCTTCATAGACCCGACCTATGCAATGGTGCTCGGCCTCATCCCCGATTGCGACCTCGACAGGGTTTCGGCAGTCGGCAATGCGGCAGGCACCGGCGCGCGCATGGCGCTGCTGAACCGGAATCACCGCCGCGAAATCGAGGAGGCGGTGCGCCGGATCGAAAAGATCGAGACAGCGCTGGAGCCGAAATTTCAGGAGCATTTCGTCTACGCCATGGCGCTGCCCAACAAGGTCGATCCCTTCCCCAAACTCGCATCGCAGGTGCAATTGCCACCCCGGAAGCTGGCCACAGACGAGGCGACCGGCACCGAACGACCGCGTCGTCGTGCGCGCGAAGGCCGCCGGCGCTAGAGCGTCGGCGCGAAAACCGGAAGCGGTTTTCGGAAAGCACGATGCATAGACCCAATGAAGAGTGGCGGAAGCGAAACAATTCGGGCCGCATCCCTTCTGGAAAGGCTCCTACTCTGCTTCCACTGCGGCCAGCATCTTCTTTGTGACCGACTGCCGCCAGTTGGCGCTTTCTGCCCAGGGATCCGGCTCCGTCAGTCGCGCTTCCATGTCTTCGATGTGGAAGGTGTTGGCGCCATCCAGCGTTTCCAGTTCCTCCCAGGAAATGGGCATGGCAACGGGCGCACCCTTCTTTGCCCGCGTGGAATAGGGTGCAATGGATGTGGCGCCGCGCTCATTTCGCAGCCAGTCGATGAAGATCTTGCCCTTGCGCTTTTCCTTGGAAGCTTGTGAGAGAAAGCGTTGCGGTTCTTCCGCCTCTATCGTTCTGGCCACTGCCCGCGCGAACGCCTTAACGTGCGGCCATTCGGCTCGGCGGGCGAGCGGTGCGACCACATGCACGCCCTTCCCGCCTGTAACCATCGGGATGGACCGCAGACCGAGAACTCTGAGCCTTTCGCGCATGTCGTATGCGGCTTTGCGAACATCGTCAAAACGCAACGCTTCGTCGGGGTCGAGGTCGAAGATCAGCCGGTCGGGCTTTTCCAAGGCATCGATGCGCGAGCTCCATATGTGAAACTCAAGGGTGTTCATCTGCACGGCAGCGATAATGCCCGAAATGTCGTTGATGTAGAGATATTCGGCCTTTCCCCCATCCTTTTCGGTGATTTCCCGGCGCTTCACGGCCTGCGGGAAACCTTTGCCGCCATGCTTCTGGAAGAAACACTCCCGGCTTCGGCCATCCGGGCACCGCACGAGACTGACGAGGCGGTTCCGCATCCACGGAAGCATGCGCTCGGCCACGCGCACGTAATGCGCGGCGATATCCGCTTTGGTCAGACCTTGAGCTTCGAACAGAACCTTGTCCGGATGGGAAAGCGCGACTCCCTCCACCGTCACGCGTTGCGCAGGGGGCATTTTCGATCTCCAGGATTTTACCTGGGCTAAATCCCCTGGCCTCGCCGGAGTTCCCGTCAGAACCGCCCCGTGTTGTTGAACAGATCGAAGGTTGCCCGAATATGATCGGCGGCAGCACTGACCGATGGAGATGCGTCCGACGTTACGACCATCCCGAGCGTGTAATTGCCCATCTCGGGCAGGCCGTCATCACGACCCAGTTCGACCAGATCTCCGCCTATGAAGGATTTCGGCAAGGGCGCAATGGCCAGATCGGCAAGGATCGCCGCCCTCTGCCCGGCGGTATGGGCGCTCATATAGGCAATGCGATGCTCCCGCCCCAACGCTTCGAGAGATTTCACTGCCGCGTTGCGCCATGTGCACCCCTCCTCCCAAAGCGATACCGGAAGCGGTTCACGCATATGAGCGCAGCCCCCCTTCACGCCGGCCCAGACGATCGGTTCCGTCAGAAGGACCTCCACCTCCCCCTGTTCAACCGTTTCGGGACAGGTAAGAAGCGTGATGTCGAGCTGGCGGCCGGCCAAGCGTTTGCGGAGGTTTGCACTCTGATCGATCACAACATCCACGGCAACCGCAGGGTGAGACTGGGCGAAACGTTTCAGCACGCTCGGCAGCACCCGCTCGCCGAAATCGTCCGGCGAACCGAGCCGCACGATGCCGCTGATATCCGGCATGACGAATTTCGACACCGCCTCCCGATTGAGTGCCAGAAGCCGGCGGGCGAAGTTCAGCAGCATCTCGCCATCGGCCGTCAGCGAAACGGAGCGCGCATCGCGCACGAAGACCGCCCGCCCCAGAATATCCTCCAGCTTCTTGATCTGCATCGAAACAGCCGAAGGCGTGCGAAACACCGCATTCGCGGCGGCGGTAAAGCTGCCGGTTTCAGCAATCGCGACAAAGGTGCGCAGCACATCAAGCTCAAGCAGCGGCAGGGGGTGGTTAAGAGGAGCGTTCATTGCCGACCCTTCAATAAATCTGAATGCAACGGTTAGATCATTGCGTTTGATTGAATATCAGATCGACCTCATAGTCAACGCTGAAGCCCAAAGTGGCAACGCGAGGAGAAGATCATGACTGTCGGTGACTCCATAAGAAACTATGTTCGGCGTCGCGTGACTCTGTGGGAGCGGCGGCGGACCGAGCGCTACATTCGCGCACTTCCTCCCGAGCTCCAGAAGGACATCGGATGGGCGGACGATGAAACCTTCGACGAGCCTTCCGCGTATAGGCGCAACGGGCTCTTGGAAAGACGCTGGTGAACATTACGTAGAATGCAGTGACGGTTGGAGATGGAAGATGAGCTACCTGAAGGCAGTGCGCTCGTTCTTACGAGAGTTTCGCGAGATCAACGAACAGGCCCGCACCGGTCGTAGGCCGATGAAGGCGAGGATTGCAGCCGAAAGCAGGCTGCAGGCCAAGTAGCCTCTCCGCTTACGATTGGATCCTGAAGAAATGGGGTGGCCCGCGCCGCCCCATTTTTTTACTTGTCGATCCTAATAATCAGGCTGCTTTGCGCTGTCGGCAAGCTGGTCGTGAACGTCTGATCCACCGCCGATGACAGCGCGAAAATTTCTCTTCCTGCGCGGCAGCACGCCATTGACAATCAACATTTTTCCGGCGAACGCTTTGCTATTAGCGACAGCAACCTCAAGGGGTGGCGTTGCAGGAGATCGCAATGCACGATGACAGCCATCTTAAGCGGTCACTGGT
>JAJUHJ010000197.1 GCA_029279965.1 Phyllobacteriaceae bacterium | reverse complement strand
GCCGCCTCGGCAATCTTGAAATCGGACTGCCGCTCGTCGGGCTCGAAGACCTCAACGAAACGGATCGGATTGAAATATTGCTGATCCTGCGCGGCACTCAGGGGAAAATTGTAAATAATCTTGCCTTCGATCGCCTTGCCGTCTTCGCGGAAAGGCGTCGCCGTAAAGAGAAGCGTGTGCGCGGCAGCGCAATGCTCCCGGAACCGCTTCCAGGTGGCCGCTTCGATATGATGGGCTTCGTCGAAGAAGATATGGCTGAACAGGCTTGCGAATTCCCGTTGCGTGTCCGGATCGGCAAGACCGATCGAGCTCATCGTCGTGACCACGACATTGCAGGCCCTGATCGCATCGAAATGCGCGCGATCAGGTCGGGAGAACAGGGCCGCGACAACCGGCATGGGGAAGTCGTCGATAATCCCGATCTTCTTGAGCAGGCCGTAGGTGAGGAACTTCTCCGCGGTCTGGTGCCGCAAGGCGTCGGTCGGAACGATGATGAGAACGCGCTCGCTCTGTGCGGCCAGCGTCGCCGCGATCATCACCTCGGTCTTGCCGGTGCCGGTCGGCATGACAAGCATTGCCGGGTCGGCCCCAAGGGTCCAGTGCGAGGCAATCGCGTGCAGCGCGCCGATCTGCGGGAGCCTCAGCCCATCCTGAGCCGGCTGCCCTTCGCGGGCGGGCAGTTCGCGCTTGTAGCGGATGCCAGTGAACCAGCCGCGGTAAACGTCGCTACGGATATGGGCGAAGTCCGCCAATACGGAAGGCGGATCACGGAAGCGCGCCGATTGCAGGACAAGCTTCGTGCCGTCGACGGTCGCGCTTTGCGCCCGAACAATGCCCGAAATCAGAAAATCATAGGTCTCGCGAAAGGCCGCGAACTCGATAACGTGCTGATTGCCATCGCCATCGGCAGCGAGAACGCGGCGGCAGTTGGTGCCGCGCGACCGGAAGGGCGTGACCGTCGCCTCTATATCTCTTTCGGGATGGACGAGGCGGCGAACGTGAAGGCCATTGATCTTGAAATCAATGTCGTACCGGGGCGGCAAGCAAACCTGCGTGATTGAGGGAAGGATTGCCGTTTCCAGCATCGTTAGCCTCCCCTATAGGCCGGGACACCAGCAAAAAGGAAAATGTGCCGCCGCCAGAAGGTAGCGAAGACTGTGACACCCCCACTCATGTCCGCGCCGCCTCCGCCGCAACATGGGCGGCAAGCTCTGTCACGAACGTGCGCAAGCCCGTCAGTTCACCGAGTTCTGAATATTCCCCGGAATCGATCGCCGTGCGCGGTGTAAGCAGGATGGTCGCGGCACTATAGAGCTGTTCCTGCACAAGCTTTCTGCAGAGGACGTTGTATCTGTCCGCGTATGAGGCGCGCTCAAATTCGCGGAAGATCGGAAAGTGTGGCGAGGTGTCCTTGATCGGCGTCCGCGAGCCGGGGCAGTCCTCCAGCAGCATGAGCCACCCGACGAAAGGACGCGGCTGATCACCGAAGGCGCCTTCGCGGTACGCGGTCCAAAGGCAGTGCGCCGAACCTATTGCCTCTTCGGTCCGGTTATTGAAGTTGTTCCCGAAAGAGGGGCCGACCTGGCTCTTGAGCTCCAGCGTAGCAACGAGGCGCTTGCCGTTCATGACGACAATGTCCCACTGCTTCGTCGGCCGGAAATAACCCGGCAGGGTCACGACCTTGCGTGTAAGATGGATGTCTGCATGGGCGAGACCGTTGGCTTTTACAACATCGACGACCAGAGCGATAAAACCGTCCATGTTCTTGCCGGCGGTAACGCCGGCGCGCTCGCCCTGATCGGCCTTGCCGGCCTCGATCTGTTTTTGTCTCGCTTGTTCGCGATTTCCCCAGAACGCCTGAACGGCTTCACGCGCCTTTTCTTCGTAATTGGCAAGATCGATTGCCACGTTCCCCCCTCATCGTCGCTAGTCCCCATTGCCGCCAAGCGCAGAACGCTCTTCGGCGGACAACCCATAAAGATGAAATACTGCACGGTTGCATGCCGCTACATCCCCTTTTGCAGCGGCCGCTATAAGTTCTTCCTTAATTTCTGCCGAAACATCGGACCAACACGGCAGGCGAATGCGCCGCAGATACTGTGCCTGAAACCGCAAATAGCCACCGCGCATCCGCGTCGAATAGGTGGCGACAAACAGGCGCGCGATGCCCGATAGCAGCACCGCCTGGAGCGCGTGAAGATCCCACTCATCCGAGGTTATGAAATATAGATTGTGGTGCGGGTAGAGCTTCCCGCCCTCATAGACGATATGCGCTTCGCCCTTGATATCGGGGATCAGCAGCTTCGGTTTTTGGGCCAGCGCCGGATAGATGCGATCGATGGTGCGATACCAGTTCGCCGGCGCCTTCTGCGCGACGTGGCGCTTTGCAATCTGGTCCTTGCGCGCTTCGAGATAGCGCCGCAGGCGCGGGTATCGCGCAAGATCGACAAGCCCGCCCTCATCGGCGAACGGATTGACGACGCCAAGACCACGCCACTGAACCTCCCCAGAGAGAATGTCGCGCGTCATCGCGAGCGGAAGCTTACGATCATCCTCCACGTCGAGCTCATCAAACGGCCCGATGAAGGCTTTGTCAGCCCCGGTCGCAACGCCGATTCCGACTTTGCAGCCGGCCTCTTCCAGAGTGGGGAAATCCCGCTCCAGGCGCCGCACCAGCGCGAGCTGGTCGGACGATTCCAGAATCCAGGGCCGGTCGCCATCGACGATGCCTGCCATCTCCTTCACCGGCCCCTGTGGATCGGGCGTCTCCGAGCCAAGCAGCGTGCCAGCAAGGGCGCACAAGCCGGGTTGGCTGATTTCCGGACGGTGGGCAATACGCGTTGGCCCCGGCTTCTCACGGGTAATCACGGTAATGGCCGGATAGGCGATCACCTCGGAGTGGAAGGCCGGGGTATCCACCATATCAACGTAAATTTTGAGGTGATAGCCACTGGCGACCATCTGGCGTAGCGGTCCGCCATAGCGGTTTTTCATCCAGCGGTCGGCGCAGATAAAGCCAAGCGTGCCTTTCTCTGCAAGCAGGTCCAGGGACCGCTCGATAAACGGAATGTAGATATCGGCGCGGTCGAAAACGGTGCGATAGCGCGCCCGGTATTCGGCGATGAGAGGATCGGGGATCAGTTCTTGCCGTACATACGGAGGATTACCCACGACGTAATCAAAGCGCGCGGGAAGTTCCGCCAGCAGAAAATCGCCCTGCTTGAGCCAGACATTTACAAGCTGCTCCGCGTCGGAGAGCGATACACCGCCACGCCGAAGGAGCGAGACGACTTTCCCGCGCGTACCTTCGAACGAATCCCGGTGGAGCTCGATGGCGCGGATGCAGCCGGACAAGGCGCTGGCCGGCTTTTCGGGCGCTTGCTTCTGCCAGGCGGCAAGCAGCCGCTCAATCGCAACCAGCAGGAAGTCGCCATCGCCGAAGGATGGTTCTAGAAGCGCCTGCTCATATAGAGGCTGATCCGCGGTGTACCCGACGAGATCGAGAATGAAGTCCACGACCTCACGGCGGGTGAAGATGGCGCCGCGTTCTTCGATACCGGCCGCGGCGAGTTGTTGAAGCGCATCCTCGATGGGGCACATGCCCGGAAAAGACGCCTGAAGGACGGCCTGGGCTGTGGCAGTCTCAGCCATTCTACACGCCCCCTTGGGTACGGGGTTGTGCGCTGCCGAGATCAAGAGAAACCACACCTTCCTTCTGGTGGCGCTCGATGAACTCGCGCATCGAACGGCGGATAAGCCAGGAAGCGGTCACGCCCCCCTGCTGTGCCAGTTGGTCGAAGGCAGCATAGTCGTCGGGATCAACAGTGACTGTGATCCGCTTCATCGTTTTAGGCTTCCTGCGGTTCGCCATTTTCCCGTTACGCG
>JAJUHJ010000196.1 GCA_029279965.1 Phyllobacteriaceae bacterium | reverse complement strand
CATCAGCGGCCACTCCCGGCCGAGCGGTCCCGGAGTCCGGTACCGAGATAGGCTTCTATGACGTGTTCGTTCACCTTCACCTCCTCGGCCGTTCCTTGCGCGAGCACCTGGCCCTCCGCCATCACGATGACGGGGTCGCAGAGACGACCGATGAAATCCATGTCATGCTCTATCATGCAGAATGTGTAGCCGCGTTCCCGGTTGAGCCGCAGGATGGCTTCGCCGAGCGTGTTGAGAAGCGTGCGGTTGACGCCCGCGCCGACCTCGTCGAGGAAGACGATCCGCGCCTCGACCATCATTGTACGGCCGAGTTCCAGAAGCTTCTTCTGGCCGCCGGACAGGTTGCCGGCGGGTTCGTCGGCCACGTGCGTCAGTTCGAGAAACTCGATCACCTCGTCGGCGCGGGCCCGTGCCTCCTCTTCACGCGCACGAACCCTTCCAGGCCTCAGCCAGACGTCCAGAAGCTGTTCCCCGGGCTGATTGTCGACGACCGTCATGAGGTTTTCGCGAACGCTGAGCGTCGCAAACTCGTGGGCGATCTGAAATGTGCGCAGGAGGCCCTTGTGGAACAACTGGTGGGGGGGAAGCCCGGTAATGTCCTCACCGGAAAGCCATACCTTGCCGGACGTCGGTTTGAGATGGCCGGCAATGATGTTGAAGAGCGTCGACTTACCGGCACCGTTCGGACCGATGAGCCCGGTGATCGAGCCTTCGGAGATCTCGATGCTCGCCCCATTCACGGCTCGAATGCCCCCAAAATGCATATGCACATCGTCAACGCGGAGCATTCGGTCGCCTGTACCTTTCGGCCGGTTGGATGATGATTGCCGTGCAAATGGAACCTGCCGGAACGGCAAGGCTGTGTCCAAACCTTGCCGCTCCCTGCCGGACTTGCTGCAGCAGCGCGCGGTTTAACCCCGTCGCGCCGGTCAGGCCGTGCATCGTGCTCGCGAGCACCTTTGATGCCTTAGTGGAACTTCACCGTTTCGAACGCGCCACCCTCAATGATGTACTCGCGATATGTCCCGGCAGCCTCACCGCTATCATTCAGCTCCACATTGGTGGCGCCAACATAGTCGATCTCGCCCCCGTCCTTGAGAATTTCCAGTCCGCGGGCGAGATCGCCCGGAAGGATCTGTTCCCCCGGTCCGTTTGCAACATCGAGCAGATGGTCGCGTATGGCGGCGCGGTCGCTCGAGCCGGCGGCCTGCATGGCCAGCGCGATGAGCGCGGCGGCGTCATAGCTTTCGCGGCGGAAAGCGCCGTCAGCGTCGAGCCCGGCCGCTTCGACCGTCGCAACGAAAGCGTCCGCTCCCTCGCCTTCCGACCACGGCAACGTACCGAGCGAGCCATCCAGGTCGCTGCCGAATGCCTCCAGCAAGGTCTCCGAATACATGCCGTCGGCAAAGACGAAGTTCGTGAACGCACCTGTGTCGATGGCGCCGCGAACGATGCCCAGCCCGCCCTGGTCGGCATAGCCCAGGACGACGAGGCTATCGCCACCGGCCGCCGCGAGCGCACCCACTTCGGCCGAGTAATCGCCCCGTCCGTCTTCGTGAGGTGCACTGAGCGTCACCGTGCCACCCCGTTCCTCAAAGGCGGCAATCAGCGAATCGGCAAGACCGTTGCCATAGTCATTGTTGGTGTAGGTAACAGCGACGCTGTCGATCTCGTGCGAGACGAGGATGTCGGCCAGAACCTCGCCCTGGCGCGCATCCGACGGCACGGTGCGGAAGAAATGGCCATTGTCTTCAAGATCGGCCAGGGCCGGTGACGTGGCGGCGGGAGAAACCATGGTCACGCCATTGGGAACGGCGACGTTGTTGGCGACCGCAATGGTGACGCCCGAGCAGTCTGCGCCGACGATGGCGGCGACATTTTCCGCCGTCACCAGGCGCTCTGCGCTCGCCGTGGCCGCAGAGGCATCGACGCATGTGGAATCCGCGCGCACCGGGACGAGCGTCTCTCCATCGAGGAAGATCCCACTGTCATTGACCTCCTTGAGCGCAAGTTCGGCGCTTTCGGCCATGCCCTGCGCCAGCGACTCGATCGGGCCGGTAAAGCCGACGACGATCCCCACCTTGATCTCCTGGGCACCGGCGGCGCCGCAAAGGAAAGTCGAAGCCGCCAGCGTGAACAGAATTCGCCTCATGAATATACTCCCTTAAACCCGTGCCGTTGCACTGCCACCGCCGGCGCGGTCCGGCCAACCTGACGGAACAACCATCCGCCCGTCAAGCGCGGCTCCCTGGCGCGCCGAACGCCTTCCGGGACGACCAAGGACGCGCTGCCTCACAGGCGGATCTGCGCATCGTGCTTTCCCCAACCGGATTCCCGGTATTCGAGCCGATGCGCCAGGCCAGGATTGGTGCGAGACAACGATGCAGGATTCTTCGTCCCCTTCTCCCCGTGGCCCATACGCCGCTCTCAGGCGCTTCGGACCCCGCGCCATTAATGATGATTAAGACAGTGCTTTCAAGGCGTTTCTACAACACGATAGGGTTTTCCCGCAGCCTACGGCGAAAAAGGGCACAAAGGTTCGTTCGAAGCAGACTTACATGACGAGGAAGCACCGCTTTGGATGTCGTCTGCGTGGTCGAAGGCGCCGGCAGAAAATCTACCGCTGAGAGCTTGGTGGACCTTCAAAGTCCTGGCTCAATCCTCCTCGACAAAAACTTCCTCGCGCTTGCGGCGGATCGACGGCAGCAGCGACAGCACGATTGAGATGACGGCGACAGCCAGCAGCGCTGCGCTGATCGGACGCTCGATAAACGTCATCGGGTCACCGCGCGAGATGATCATGGCGCGGCGCAAATGCTCCTCCAGCAGCGGCCCGAGCACAAAGCCCAGAAGCAGCGGCGCCGGTTCGCAATCCAGCTTGACGAGGACATAGCCCACCAGGCCCAGCACCGCGATCGCATAGATGTCGAAGGCATTCGAACCAATGGAAAATGTGCCGATGCAGGCGAAAGTGATGATCGCAGGAAAGAGCACCCGATAGGGAATCGTCAGCATTCTCACCCAGAGGCCGACCAGTGGCAGATTGAGAAGGAGAAGCAGGAGATTTCCGACCCACATCGACACGATAACGCCCCAGAACAGCGCCGGCTCGTCGCGAATGACATTCGGTCCAGGCGTGATGCCGTGAATAATGAAGGCCCCGATGATCAGCGCCATGACAGGGTGTGCCGGAATTCCGAGCGTCATGAGAGGGATGAACGAGGTCTGGGCCGCTGCATTGTTGGCAGATTCGGGACCCGCCACCCCCTCGATCGCGCCTCTGCCGAACTCGGACTCGTTGCGCGAGAGCTTCTTTTCCAAGGAATAGGAAGCAAAAGCCGCCAGCACATGGCCGCCTCCCGGCAAAATGCCAAGCGCGGATCCCAGACCCGTCGCCCGCAGGATCGGCATGACGATGCGCCTGATATCCTCCTTCGAAAGCCAGAGCTTCTCGATCTTCTTCACCAGCACCGTGCGCGTGGCCTCATCCTGAAGGTTGCGCAGGATTTCGGCCACACCGAACACGCCGACCGCTACGGAGACGAAGTTTATCCCTGCATAGAGCTCGAAAAAGCCGAAGGTGAAACGCGGCTGGCCGCTGTAAAGGTCCTGGCCGACCATTCCGAACAACAAGCCGAGCACGATCATGGCCAGTGCCTTGATGATGGAGCCGTGGGCGAGGGCCACCGAAGCGATGAGGCCAAGCACGATCAAGGAGAAATACTCCGCCGAGCCGAACTGCAGCGCGATGCGTGTGAGTGGCGGAGCGGCAACGGCAAGAACGAGAGTCGCGACCGATCCTGCAAAAAAAGACCCGACGGCAGCGGTGACGAGTGCCGGACCGGCACGCCCCTGGCGCGCCATTTGATGGCCGTCGATGGCTGTGACGGCGGAGGAGGATTCCCCCGGCAGATTGATCAGGATGGCGCTGGTCGAACCGCCATACTGCGCGCCGTAATAGATCCCTGCCAGCATGATGAGCGCGGTCACCGGCTGGAGGGTGAAGGTGACCGGCAGAAGGATTGCCACCGTGCCCGTCGGGCCGATGCCGGGCAGGACACCGACCAATGTGCCAAGCAGCACCCCGATGAAGCAGTAGAGGATGT
>JAJUHJ010000195.1 GCA_029279965.1 Phyllobacteriaceae bacterium | reverse complement strand
GCGACCAGGAAGGCAAGTTCCAACGCCTGATCCGCATTAAGGCGCGGATCGCAATGGGTATGGTAGCGATCGTGAAGATCGTCAGCCGAAATGGCGCGCGCACCGCCAGTGCACTCGGTGACGTTCTTGCCCGTCATCTCGATGTGAATGCCGCCCGGATATGAGCCTTCGGCGCGGTGCACCTCGAAGAAGGTCTGCACCTCGGAAAGAATCCGGTCGAACGGCCGTGTCTTGTAGCCGTTGAGAGAGATCGTGTTGCCATGCATGGGATCGCATGACCATACGACCTTTCGCCCTTCCTTCTCCACCGCGCGCACAAGCTTTGGCAAATGGTCGGCCACCTTTTCCGCGCCGAAACGTGCGATGAGCGTCAGCCGCCCCGCCTCGTTCTGAGGATTCAGCGTGTCGATCAACCGGAGAAGAGTATCGGGCTCCAGCGACGGGCCGCACTTCAAGCCAAGCGGGTTCTTTACGCCCCTGGCAAATTCCACATGGGCGTGGTCGGGCTGACGTGTGCGGTCGCCGATCCAGATCATGTGGCCGGAGGTGGTGTACCACTCGCCGGAGGTGGAATCGATCCGCGTCAGCGCTTCCTCATAGCCAAGAAGCAAAGCCTCATGGCTGGTATAAAAATCGGTCTCACGCAGGGAAGGATGGCTTTCCGCATCGATGCCGATCGCGCGCATGAAATCCATCGTCTCGGAAATGCGATCCGCCAGCGCCCGGTAACGCTCGCCCTGCGGGCTGTCGGAGACGAAGCCCACCATCCATTTGTGAACATTGTCCAGATTGGCATAACCGCCCTGGGCGAAGGCGCGCAAAAGGTTCAGCGTAGCCGCGGATTGGCGGTACGCCATTTCCTGGCGCGCCGGATCCGGCGTGCGCGAGGCTTCGGAAAATTCGATGCCGTTTATGATGTCGCCACGATAGGACGGCAGGTCCACGCCCTCCCTGCTCTCCACATCGGAGGAACGGGGTTTGGCGAATTGGCCGCCAATGCGGCCGACCTTCACGACCGGCTTTGCACCACCGAAGGTGAGCACCACCGCCATCTGAAGGAAAACGCGGAAGAAATCACGGATGTTGTCGGCGCCATGCTCGGCAAAGCTCTCGGCACAGTCACCGCCCTGCAGGAGAAAGCCGTCGCCATTGGACACCGCTGCAAGCTGCTTCTTGAGCTTGCGCGCCTCACCGGCAAAAACGAGCGGAGGATAGGTCGCCATGCGCCCTTCGACGTCAGCCAAAGCTGCCGCGTCCGGATAGGCGGGCACCTGCTGAATCGGCTTGTTCCTCCACGAATTCGGCGACCAGTTTGTCATGTCAACACCCATAGGATTCCATCCCGGAAGGCTGTTACACCTTGCCAGCACGGGCTATTTAGACCATGCGCGAGATGGATACTACCCCGAATTGCCAATGGCGCGGCAAGCTGGTGCGACGTATTTGCTAGACACGTTCACCATTTCTGACCCGGTAGGTTGGCTGGTACATGGTCACAAGCTCTTCCGCTGCCGAGGGGTGGACGGCCATCGTCTTGTCAAAATCATCCTTGGTCAGCCTGGCTTTGACCGCAATGCCGAGAAGCTGCGCCATTTCGCCGGCGTCCGGTCCCAATATATGGGCGCCCACCACACGGCGTGAGGCAGCATCCACCACCAGCTTCATGATCATCTTTTCCTGGCGGCCGGAAAGCGTATGGCGCATGGGACGGAAGCTTGCGCGATAGATTTCGAGTTCATCGAAGCGCTCCGCCGCAGCTTCTTCGCTCAAGCCGACCGTACCGATTTCCGGCTGTGAGAAGACGGCGGTCGCGATGTCCTGATGATCGACCGGGGTTGGATTGTCCTTGAATGCCGTTTCGATGAAACACATGGCCTCGTGAATGGCCACGGGTGTGAGTTGCACCCGGTCGGTCACGTCACCGATGGCCCAAATGTTTTCGACATTGGTGCGCGAATAATCGTCGACGAGAATCTCACCTTTTACACCTGTCTCCACACCAGCTTCCGCCAGGCCAAGCCCTTCCGTGTTGGGCACGCGGCCGATGGCGAGCATGATCTTGTCGAAGGTCATGGTGGTGCCCGACATCAAGTGGGCGTCAAGCCTTGCGTCCTCGCGCTTTTCAATCTTCTCGAAAATGTCCTGGCAGATGATGCGGATGCCTTTGGCTTCCATTGCCTCGTGCAAGCCATGACGCAGGTCGCCATCGAAGCGGCTCAAAATTTCCTTGCCGCGATAGACAAGCGTCGTCTCTACACCGAGCCCATGGAAGATATTGGCGAATTCGACGGCGATATAGCCGCCGCCCTCAACCGCTATTGAACGCGGCAACTCTTCGAGATCAAAAGCTTCGTTGGAAAAGATGCAATGCTCATTTCCTGGCAGCGCCTCGTGTACGTTAGGACGCCCACCGGTTGCGATGAGGATCTTTTCGGCCGTGAACGTCTTTTCTCCGACTCTCACCGTATGCGGATCGATGAGAACCGCCCTGCCCTCGATGATTTGGGCGCCAGCGTTTTCAAGCCCTTTCCTGTACAGTCCTTCGAGGCGGGCGATCTCGCGGTCCTTGTTGGCAACCAGCGTCTGCCAGTCAAAGCGCGCTTCGCCAAGCGACCAGCCATAGCCAGCGGAATCCTCGAAGTGTTCAGGAAATTGTGAGGCGTAGACAAAAAGCTTTTTGGGAACACAGCCGCGAATAACGCATGTGCCGCCGAAGCGATATTCCTCGGCGATGGCCACCCGCTTGCCCATCGAGGCGGCAAGCCGACCTGCCCGCACACCGCCGGAGCCGCCGCCGATCACGAAAAGGTCCAGATCGAAACCGCTCATGCTCTTTGCCTCTCCTTCGGTCCAGCGCGTCAACCGCCCATGAGGACGCGCTACGTCTATGCTTTTCCATCTATGCGGATGCCTGGCAGGCTGCAAATCTATAGCAGCCGTGACACCGCGCCACAGAAGAGGCCGGCACCGCGGCCAGGCCCTCCCGCCATATGCCCGCTGTTATTGGGAGTCTGTCGCGCCCTCGGCCAGCGCATCGGTCGTTGCGCCGATCTCCGGCGCCTTGGAACCGACGGCAGCCTGCAGGGTCTCCGTCACTCCGTTGGCCAGATCGCGAATGACGCCACGGCGCCAGATTTCTGCCGCTTCGTACACTTCCCGCGTCACGATGGGGCCATCCGACAGAAGCTTCTGGCCAGCCGATGAACTGTAGAACTCGGCGATGCTTTCCAACTCTTCCTGGTCGAAAATGCGCGCATAGGCGAGCGCTGCTTCATGTTCAAGATCGCGGCGGCGAGCGGCAAGCTCCAGCGCCTTTTCGTCCACCGTGGCACTGATAAGCTCTTCCAGATTGGGACTTTGCTGAATGAGCTCGCCCTTCAGCGCATGTGCCGCCTGCGGCAGGATATTGTCGAACTCGTCGGTGGCCTCGATCGCGTCGATGGCTGCGCGTGCAGCTTGCAAATGCGTCTCGGAGATTTCCTGCGCCATAGAAGGAAGCGACGGCACCGTCAGGGCAACGGCGGCAATCAGCGCAAGCACGCGAGCGCGTTTGGGCAACATCATTTCATTCCACTCCATTATCTCAGGTCCTGTCCTGGCCGCCGAGTATCCGCACGCCGTCTTTGGATGCGACGATCGCCATGCTGGCGAGGCCGACGAAAAGGCCGTGCTCGACGACGCCCGGTATGGCGTTCAGTGCATCCGCAAGGGCTCTTGGAGCCGGAATGCGGCCAAAAGATGCGTCGACGATGAAATGTCCGCCATCGGTTATGAAAGGCTTTTCGCCGCTCATGCGAAGCTTCGTTGTGCAGGGAAACCCGATGTCGACGGCTGTCGTTTCGATCGCCATCACAGTGGCGCGCAAACCGAAGGAATTGACCTCGATCGGCAGCGGAAAGCGGCCAAGCGTTTCCACCATCTTGCTTTCGTCAGCGATCACGATCATGCGCCGGGAGGCTGCGGCGACGATCTTTTCGCGCAGCAAGGCACCACCCCCACCCTTGATCAAAACGAGATCCGCATCGATCTCATCTGCACCGTCAATCGTCAAATCCAGCTCGGGTGTTTCATCGAGCGTCGAAAGCGGCACGCCCAGTTCCCGGCAGAGTTTGGCCGTGCGCTCGGACGTGGGTACGCCGACAAGCCGCAGGCCTGCATCGACACGCTCAGCCAGGAGCCGCACCAACTCTTCTGCCGTGGAGCCGGTGCCGATTCCCAGCTTCATGCCGTCCTCGACATACCCCAGCGCTGCCCGTGCAGCCTCAATCTTCAGTGCTTTTGCGTCTGCTTCCATCTG
>JAJUHJ010000194.1 GCA_029279965.1 Phyllobacteriaceae bacterium | reverse complement strand
GGATTCGAACCCTCGATACGGTTACCCGTATACACGCGTTCCAGGCGTGCGCCTTCAACCACTCGGCCACCTCTCCGCAACGGCATGCCTTCTGATGAAGCTGCCATCGCCGGCATCGTTCGATGCCCGGGGGTCATCTAGTCGAAATGACGGCGGATGCCAAGACGGCTGTCGCTTTTTCTCGCTGTGAGCAGCAATCAAATACGTATGCCGCGATTGCCAAGCACGCTGCCGGCGCCTATCTCATGGGAGACGGTCGCCATTGCCGGGAACAGCATGCGCTTTCTGTTTCGTCTGCTTTCGCTTTTCGCGCTCTCCATCGCCGTCATTCTGGCGGTGGTTGACGCAACACGCTCGATAGCCATATCGGCCATAACGTTCACCCCGCTCATTGATACCTGGCGGGCGAATTGGCCGCACACGTTGCGTGACGTGCAGAACGCTGTGGAAATGAACACCGTGCCGATGCTCTGGGATCCGGTGCTTGTCTCAATCATGGCACTGCCCGGCTGGCTGCTTTTTGCGCTTCTGGCGCTCGCGCTCCATGCACTCGGTCGGCGGCGCAAGCGCCCGGGCGAAACCTACACCATCACGCTGTGATTGCGGCTCAGCCGAGGAGAATTGCCATGCTTTTTCAAGTCTCTGAAAAGAAGCTCAGACTTCCCGAACCAGGCGAGGCGCTGCCGGGCCGGGAAGAGCCCATTCCGACTGCCAGCCACCATTTCGTCAGCGGCAGGGCATTGAAGGGACCTTATCCGGACGAGATGGAGCGGGTGCTCTTCGGGATGGGTTGTTTCTGGGGCGCGGAGCGCCTTTTCTGGCAGTTGGAAGGCGTATGGGTCACGGCTGTCGGTTATGCCGGCGGCGTGACACCCAACCCAACCTATCGCGAGACGACGACGGGGCTGACCGGCCATGCGGAGGTGGTCCTTGTCGTCTATGATCCGCGGGTGGTCTCCTTCGAAGCGCTGTTGAAGGTCTTCTGGGAAAGCCATGATCCCACGCAAGGGATGCGGCAGGGCAACGATGTGGGGACAACCTATCGCTCCGCGATCTATACGACCACGGATGCGCAACGGGACGAGGCCTTCGCCTCACGGAAGGCCTATGGACAAGCGCTGGAGGCGGCAGGGCGCGGCCCCGTGACGACAGAGATCGCGCCGGCTCCAACCTTCTATTTCGCCGAGGAAGAGCATCAGCAGTATCTGGCCAAGAATCCGGCCGGTTATTGCGGCTTGCAGGGAACGGGCGTGACATGCCCCGCGCCCGGTGCGGCGGCCGTGTGATCGCTTCGACGGCTGCGGATTCCGGCCGGCAAAATTCCTGGTGAATTTTCGTATCACCCATGCAAAAGTGATAGCGGGTGTAGGGCCTACCCGTCGGGGAGAATGGCTCCTGCTCTCCGTCAGCGCATCTGCCTCATCGTCTCGGGAACGGATGCGTGGATCAAAAACACAGCGCGCTCTTGTGCGTTCGAAAGCCGCGCTGAAGAAACCGACAGGGTGTGGATCATATGAAACGTATCGTTCTCGGCTTTTTGGCCGCAACCGGAATGGCCACGGCAGCCGTCGCCCAGGAAGAAATCAGCCCGGCGCTTCTTTATGATCTGGGCGGAAAATTCGACAAATCGTTCAACGAGATGGCCTACATGGGCGCGGAACGTTTCCGCGAGGAGACGGGAATCGAATATGCCGAGTTCGAGATATCCAACGACGCCCAGCGCGAGCAGGCGCTGCGCCGCTTTGCCGAACGCGGTCACAATCCAATCGTCATGGCCGGCTTTACCTGGGTTCAGTTTCTCGACGATGTGGCACCGGAATATCCTGAGGTGAGCTTCACCATCATCGACGACAAGGTGGACCAGCCGAATGTGCGCTCCATCACCTTCAAGGAGCAGGAAGGTTCATGGCTTGTCGGCATGCTGGCGGCGATGGCGTCTGAAACAGGAACGGTCGGCTTTGTCGGCGGCATGCAGGTGCCGCTCATCGGGAAGTTCGAATGCGGCTATGTCGGCGGCGTGAAATCAGTGAGCGCCGATGCCACGGTCATCCGCAACTATACGGGCGACACCCCCGCAGCCTGGAACGATCCAACGAAGGGCGGGGAGATAGCCCGCACGCAGATCGACCAGGGAGCGGACGTGATCTATCACGCTGCCGGCGGCACGGGTGTCGGTGTCCTGCAGGCCGTTGCCGACGCCGGCAAGCTCGGCATCGGCGTGGACTCAAACCAGAACCACCTGCATCCGGGGCATATGCTCACCTCCATGGTGAAACGCGTGGACGTGGCTGTCTATGATTCCTTCATGGATGCCATGAATGGCGAGTTCACCTATGGCGTGCAGGACCTTGGCCTCGCCGAAGATGCTGTCGCTTATGCGGTGGACGAGCACAATGAGGATCTCATCACCGAGGAGATGATCGCTGCCGTCGAGGAGGCGGAAGCCGATATCATCGCTGGCGAGATCGAGGTTCATAATTATCTGGACGACAATAGCTGCCCCTATTGGTAAGGCACAGGGTTTAACGCCACGGGGAAGGGGCACGCGCGGCCCCTTTTCCATTTGCGCCAGGGTTCGCGAAGATGAGCATTCGCGGGGCAGGCTCTCTTCCGTTTCAGTGATTCCACTTGCCTGTGAAATGCTTTAAACCCTGCCGGATGCTTTTGATGACGCATGAAACAGGAAGACCTCGGCCATGCTAGACGTGACGCCGGTACTTGACCGTCTCGACCGCTCGCTTGACGACAGTCTCGAGCGGCTGTTCGGTCTGCTCGCCATACCGTCCATTTCCACCGATCCGGCCTATGCCAGCGAATGCCGCAAGGCGGCTGAGTGGCTGGTAAAGGATTTGCGCTCCATCGGTTTTGAAGCCAGTGTGCGCGAGACGCAGGGCCATCCGATGGTTGTCGCCCATCACGATGGCGAGGGGCCGCATGTGCTTTTCTATGGCCACTATGACGTGCAGCCGGTGGACCCTCTGAACCTCTGGGATACCGATCCCTTCCAGCCGGCGGTGAAGGAGGTCGAGCCTGGGCGCAAGGCGATCACCGCGCGTGGCGCTTCCGACGACAAGGGTCAACTCATGACATTCGTCGAGGCGTGCCGCGCCTACAAGGCGGTGCATGGAAAGCTGCCCTGCCGCGTCACCATCCTCTTCGAAGGCGAGGAGGAATCCGGTTCACCGTCACTGAAACCCTTCATGGAAGCGAATGCGGACGAACTGAAAGCGGATTTCGCCCTGGTTTGCGACACCACAATGTGGGACCGCGAGACGCCGGCCATCTGTGTCGGACTGCGTGGGCTCGTGGGTGAGGAGGTGACGGTCCGGGCAGCCGACCGGGACCTGCATTCCGGCTTCTTCGGCGGTCTGGCGGCAAATCCCATCCGTATCCTCTCCCGGGCGCTTGCCGACCTGCATGACGAGAACGGGCGTGTAACCATCCCGGGCTTTTACGACGGCGTCGAGGAGACGCCGGAGGCCATCCTTCAAAGCTGGAACGCGCTCGGCTGCGACGCAGAAGCCCTTTTGCAGCCGATCGGCCTTTCGCAGCCGGCCGGCGAGAAGGATCGCACGGCTCTGGAATTGATCTGGGCCCGCCCAACCGCCGAATTCAATGGTGTTTCGGGCGGCTATACCGGCGAGGGCTTCAAAACCGTGATCCCTGCGGAGGCACATGCGAAAATTTCGTTCCGCCTCGTCCACCGGCAGGACCCTGCGAAAATTCGTGAGGCGTTCCGCGCGTTCGTGCGCGCACGCATTCCAGCCGATTGCTCCGTCGAATTCCATCCGCATGGTGGTTCGCCGGCCATCCAGCTCTCATACGATTCGCCACTGGTGAGGAGGGCGCAGGCAGCGCTCACGGACGAGTGGCAACGCGACGCCGTTGCGGTCGCCATGGGCGGCTCCATTCCCATCGTCGGCGATTTCCAGAACTTGCTTGGCATGGATTCCCTGCTTGTGGGTTTCGGACTGGCCGACGACCGCATCCATTCTCCCAATGAAAAGTACGAGCTCTCCTCCTTTCACCGGGGGCAGCGCTCCTGGGCGCGGATCCTTTCCGCGCTCGCCAACGGAAAAGACGAATGACGATCAGATTTCATCAAAACGACCTGCCGGACCTTTCACGTTACGATGTGGAGGCTGTGGCCATCGACACGGAAACGCTGGGGCTGAAACCGCATCGCGATCGGCTGTGCGTGGTTCAGCTTTCACCGGGCGATGGAACGGCCGACGTGGTGCAGATCGCGGCGGGACAAACGCAGGCACCCAATCTCACCGCGCTTCTGGGCAACAGCCGGATCACGAAGCTTTTTCATTACGCCCGCTTCGACATCGCCGTGCTCTATCATGCGTGCGGCGTGATGCCGGAGCCCGT
>JAJUHJ010000193.1 GCA_029279965.1 Phyllobacteriaceae bacterium | reverse complement strand
GGCCGCCGCCGCGCCGGTGAGGCAGTGCTCCAGAAGCAGCCGCGCGATGCCCTTGCGCAGATGGCCGGGATGAGTCGCGAAATGACGGATATGGGCGATGCCTTCCTCCATTTCGCCTGTGCCCGGCGCCTCGAAGGACCACCCGCCGCAGCCCGCCGGCACGCCGTCCGCTTCCGCGACGAAATAGGTTCCGCCGGAAAGCAGTCTTGGGTTTGCCTGCGACATGATCGGGAGAGCTTCCGCCAGGATTTCCGGCTCGTAGGCGCCGGCGGCGAGCGTCGCATATGAGGCGGCGATGAGGTCTGAGATCATGTCCTGGTCATTGAGCGTGGCAATCCGGATGGCGACTTCGGCCATGATGCTCGTCCTTGTCCGTTGCACGGCGGTATCATAGTGGGTGTGTAAAGCGCGCTGCTACCCATTTCTTCCATTCCCGGTTAGATCTTGCCCATGTCCAGACGAATCGTTGGCCCCGAGATTGAACGCCTGATCCAGCTCCTGGCCAAGATGCCGGGATTGGGGCCGCGTTCTGCCCGCCGTGCAGCGCTGCACCTCATCAAGAAGAAAGAACAGCTCTTCGAGCCTCTCAGCGCCGCCATGGCGGATGCGCTGGACAGGGTGCGCGTCTGCTCGGTCTGCGGCAATGTGGATACTGCCGATCCTTGCACGATCTGCACCGACCCGTGCCGTGAGGCGGGCGTTCTGATCGTGGTGGAGGAAGTCGCCGATCTCTGGGCGCTGGAGCGCGCCTCAGCGATGAATGTCCGCTACCATGTGCTCGGCGGTACGTTGTCGCCGCTCGACGGGGTCGGCCCTGACGATCTGAACATCAAGGGACTGGTCGGCCGGGTTGCCGAGGGCGGCGTTTCCGAGGTGATCCTGGCGGTGAACGCCACGGTGGAGGGGCAGGCCACAGCCCACTACATCATCGACCAGATGGCCGGCATGGACGTGAAAGTGACGCGGCTTGCCCATGGTGTGCCTGTTGGCGGCGAGCTCGACTATCTGGATGAAGGCACGCTGGCGGCGGCGCTCAAGTCGCGCACCTCGTTTTAGGGGCCAAAGGAGGCATGCATTGACCGATTCCGGCGCTTCCCGTTCCTTTTCGGCTTTTCGGCCGGCCCCTGTCCTTTTTCTCGCACTGTTGCTTTGCCTCTTTGTCCCCCTCTCAGCCGGCGCGCAGAACGTTACCGGCCTCTTTCACCAGTGGCTCAAGAACGATCTTTGGCCGGAGGCGCGGTCGCGCGGCATTTCATCCGAGACCTTCAACACCGCTTTTGCCGGCGTGACGCCGAATCTGGACCTGCCCGATCTCGTCATGCCCGGCGAGAGCGCGCCACGCGGACAAAAGCAGCATCAGGCCGAATTCCGGGCACCGGGCGCCTATTTCGACCATATCGGCGGCGTCGTCTCCGGCGGCCGCAGGCTGGCCGGTCTCCATGCCGGGACGCTGGCCGCGATCGAGCAGCGCTACGGTGTGCCGCGCGGCATCGTTCTGGCCATTTGGGGCCGCGAATCCGGCTTCGGCAACGCTTCGATCCCGCACAATGCCTTTGAGGTGCTGGGCACCAAAGCCTTTTTTGCCACGCGTAAGGAGATGTTCCGGCAGGAGGTGCTGGCCGCACTGGAAATGGTGGAGAGCCATGGCGTCAGCCCGCAGACGATGCGCTCCTCCTGGGCGGGGGCGCTCGGCCAACCGCAGTTCCTGCCCACCTCCTACCTGAAATATGCGGTCGATTTTGACGGGGACGGGCGCGCCGACATCTGGAACTCCGTGCCCGACACGCTCGCCTCTATCGCCAATTATCTTGCCAGCCATGGCTGGGTGCGCGGGCGCGACTGGGGGTTCGAGGTGGTGGTGCCGCGCGAGCTATCCTGCACGCTGGTAGGGCCGGACCAGGGCCGGCGCATTGCCGATTGGGAATCGCTGGGCATCAGGCGCGTCGGCGGCAAGCCGTTTCCGGAGCACGAGATGCGCGGCGAGGGTTATCTGATGATGCCGGCCGGCCGTTATGGCCCCGCCTTCCTCGTCACGCCCAACTTCTATGTGTTGAAAGATTATAACGAGAGCGATCTTTATGCGCTCTTTGTCGGCCATGGGGGCGACCGCATCATGTATGGCAACATAGCCATCGAGGCGCCCTGGCAGCAGGTGGACCGTTTCAATCGCGGTGAAATTGCAGCGCTTCAGCACGGCCTCGTGCGCCGGGGTTACGATGTTGGCAGTGTCGATGGGCTCGTGGGTTTCAAGACGCGGCGGGCAGTCGGTCTGTGGCAGGAGAGCACTGGCCGCGCCCCGACCTGCTTTCCCGAGCGCGAACTGATGGGTGTGCTGCAATAGGATCGTTTTCCCTTGCTGTTTCCTTAGCCGGGAATGGAACATGCGAGAGGGATGGCTGTTAATACCGCGTTGCGGGAGAGTACAATTGGAGGGCACAGCATGATGTTCAAAAGGTTTGCCATATCGGGCGCGTTGGTCGGCGCGGCCGTCGTTCTGGGAAGCTGCACCGTGGTGGAAGAGCCCGGCCGTCCGCTCCCGCCGCGGCCCGACCGTCCGCAGATGTGCACCAAGCAATACGATCCCGTCTGCGCCGTTCGAGGAGGCGACCGCCGCACATTCGGCAATGCGTGTATGGCGAGGGCGGAGGATTTTCGCATCGTGCATGGAGGCGAGTGCGGCCCCGTTTCCGGCCAGCCGCCTTCCGGCGCGCCCCAAGCCTGTACCATGGAATATGCGCCGGTCTGCGCGGTGCGTGGCGGACAGCGCCGGACCTTCAGCAATGCCTGCCACGCGGAAGCTGCGAGCTACCGCGTCATCGACCGTGGCGAGTGTTAGAGCATGTCGCCCGAAAGTGGGAATGCTGCACCGTAAGCGAATCTGAAAGATCGCGATGCGCTTGGTAGAGGGGTGAAGGCACCCTCGCTCCCACAAGGGGAGGGTGCGTTTTCCTATCCTGCTGCCAGACGTGCCAGCGCCCATTGCATGAGCGGCGTTTCGCCATAGACGAAAAGCCCGCCGAGCCCGAGCGCGATGCCGTAGGGAATGCCGGCCTTGTCATCGGCGAAGTGGCGCAGAAGCACATTGTTGCCCGCAAGCAGGGAAAGACCCGATTTGCGGAACATCAAAAGCGCCAGGGTGAGGAGCCCGCCCGCCAGCGCCGAGACGACGAGATAACTCAAAAGGCCCGTGCCAAAGCCGAACCAGACCGACGTTGCGGCCATCAGCTTGGCATCGCCCCCGCCCATGCCGCCGACCGCGAACAGAACGAAGGTGACGGAGAGCACTCCCACACCGACGAGAAGATGCAGCCCGATTTCCGGCAATGCCATGCCGGTGAGTGGCGCAAGAATGGCGAATGACACGACAAGAAGAAGCGAGACACGGTTGGCGATGGTCATGGACACCATGTCCGACACCGCCGCAAAGACCATGCAGAAAGGAAAGATGACGAAGATCGCGGCTTCAAGCATGTGTGCACTCGGGCAAATTGACGGGGTAACCGGCGTCAACTCTCGGTGAAGCCACTCTCAGAGCTGAGCGTTAAATACCGCAAAATAGGGAGCCGTCCATGCGAACGGCTCCCCTCTTTGGTCCAGCTACTTATATTAGTCGCCGCCGCCATCCGTAATATTTTGACCAGTCAGTCCCTCCGAAACATCTTGGAAGGCACCTTGGATCTGTCCGCCGAGCGTGCCAACGATTACAATAATGGCACCGGCGATGAGCGCAACAATGAGGCCGTACTCCACCGCCGTGGCGCCGGACTCATCCTTCATAAAGCGTGTGAACAGCTTGGACATTCCAGAACTCCTTAGCTCCCGATTTCAACAGCACCTCCGTCGACATCTTTTCTTGCGTCGATCGGACGATGGGAAACTAGGAAGCGCCTCTTTCATCCGGCTTAACAAATAATATTACCAAATCGTTTTTTATGTGATTGAGACGACGCGGTTAATGATGAGATAATTTTTCCGGTATTCTTTGAATTGTACTTTCATGAGCAGTACAGGCGGTCTGAAAACTTGATGGCGGATGCCATGCCTGAATTTTGCAGAACGGCCGATCCCGCTCCCGGAGCGCCTGCTTAACCAAGGTTTCACCATTCCCCTCCATGTTCCTGCGAGCAATGGAGCGGGGCACATGATACATTTGCGCGCGCGGATCGCCGTGGCGTTACTGGCCAGCGCGCTGGCGCTGCCGGCATGGGCCACGGATCCCATCAGTGTGACGATGAACCAGGCCAAGATCATAAAGCTGGCCCGGCCGGCCGATACGGTGGTGATCGGCAATCCCGAGATCGCCGACGCAGCGGTCCAGGACTCCACGACCATCGTTCTGACCGGAAATGGTTTCGGCGTGACCAATCTCGTGGTTCTCGATGCCGAGGGCCTGCCGATCGTCGATGAG
>JAJUHJ010000192.1 GCA_029279965.1 Phyllobacteriaceae bacterium | reverse complement strand
GCGCAACGTGCCCTCAAGTCAGCACGCCGTCATCCGCATAGAGTTTTCTATAGGTATTGCGCAGATCACCCTTCAGCACCTTGGCCATGGTGTTGCGCGGCAGGGCGTCGACGAACAGCACCCGCTTGGGCAGCTTGTATTTCGCCAGACGCCCGTCCAGCGCCCTCAGCACGCTTTCCTCGCTGAGCGTAACGCCCTCCTCTAGCACCACCACGGCGGTCACCGCTTCCCCGAAATCCGAATGCGGCAGCCCGATCACGGCGCTTTCGACAACGCCGTCGAGCGCGTCGATCTCGTCTTCCAGTTCCTTTGGATAGACATTGTATCCTCCGGTGATGACGAGGTCCTTGCTGCGTCCGACGATGGAAAGATATCCGTTCTCATCGAACACGCCGAGATCACCGGTCATGAAGAAGCCGTCCTCGCGGAATTCCGAGCGCGTCTTGTCCGGCATCCGCCAGTAGCCTTTGAAGACATTCGGCCCCTTTACCTCGATCATACCCACTTCCTCGGTCGGCAGAATAGCGCCCGTGGCCGGATCGGTGACGCGTACGCTCACGCCCGGTAACGGGAAGCCCACCGAGCCCGGCACCCGTTCGCTGTCATAGGGATTGGAGGAGATCATGTTGGTCTCGGTCATCCCGTAACGTTCGAGAATGTGGTGGCCGGTGCGGCTGGTCCACTGCCTGTGCGTTTCGGCCAACAGCGGCGCCGAACCTGAAATGAACAGGCGCATGTGGTCTGTGGTGTCGTGATTCAGCCAGTCTTCCTTGAGGAGGCGCGTATAGAACGTCGGCACGCCCATCAGCGTCGTCGCCTCCGGAAGATGCCTGCGAATCGCCTGGACATCGAATTTCCGCAGGAAGATCATCGAAGCGCCCGACAGCAGCACCACATTGGTGGCGACAAACAGGCCGTGCGTGTGGAAGATCGGCAGCGCGTGCAGCAGCACGTCCTTCTCGGTGAACTGCCAGTATTCGACCAGTGTCTGGGCGTTCGAGGCAAGATTGGAGTGGGTCAGCATCGCTCCCTTGGAGCGGCCGGTCGTGCCCGACGTATAAAGGATCGCGGCCAGGTCGCTGGCTTCCACGGCGGCAGTCGGATGATCGCTCTCCGCCGACTCGGCGGCTTCCGGCAGTGTTCCCTTGCCGCCGGCGTCGAGCGTGAGAAGACCATCCACATTCAGCCGTTCGCAGATTGGCGCGAGACCGGCGCGCTTGCTCGGATCGCAAACAAAGACATGGGGGGTCGCATCGCCGATGAAATATTCGACTTCGGCGGCCGTATAACCCGTGTTGAGCGGCAGGAAGGCTGCACCGACCCGCAAGCACGCCAGATAAAGGATGATCGCTTCGGGTGACTTTTCCACCTGCACCGCGACACGGTCGCCGATGACCACGCCCCTGTTGCGCAGCACATTGGCATAGCGTGCCGAAAGCGCGTCGATGTCACCATAGGTGATCGTTTCTCCCTCGGCGGTGCGGATGCACGGCGCGCTCATATCGGCAACGCGGGAGAAAATCCGGGAATAAAGATTGTACTGCATAACTTTCCTCTAGCTCGCCTGGGCGGTCTTCGTCCGGGCAAGAAACTTCTTCAGATGGCTCCTGACGGACGGAGAGGTGACGACCGTGCCGCGCTCGGCATACGCCTCGTGATTGGATTCGATCTCTGATGTCTCATAGCGATAATTGACCATTATGCCGTACGAGCTGCGTCTTCCCTTGTCCGACAGGTCGGCAAAGCTGTGGATATTTTCGAGCCGCGCCCCGTTTCCAAGGTGGAAACGCGCCACCGGATCAACGACGCGATTGCGACTGTCGCGCGCCTCAAGGAAATAGTAGGATGCAAGGCCCTGCAACATCGTGGTGAGCGGTCGGCGACCGTCTGCGTCTTCCGGCCAGTCGGCCTGGTCGATCACTGCAAGGCTTTCGAGATCCTGCGGCGTTAGGAGCGTCTGCGACTCATCGTTGCGCAACTTGTCGAGCCAGGCGCGGAATCCCGGTACGGGAGAAAGCGTGAGGAAATTGCGCAGGTTCGGCAATTCACTGGCAAGCTGATCGACCACCTGCTTGATCAGGAGATTGCCGAAGGATATGCCTTTCAGGCCTTCTTGACAGTTCGAGATCGAGTAGAAGACGGCGGTCGTTGCCTCATACGGAGAAATTTCTCTCCGGTCCGTGGCCAGCAGCGATCCGATATTGTCAGGCACCTCGCCGGTCAGGGCAACCTCGACGAAGATCAGCGGCTCATCGCCCATCTGGGGATGGAAGAACGCGAACAGACGCCGGTCGCCAGGCTCGATCCTACGGCGCAGGTCGTCCCAGCCATTGATCTCGTGCACGGCCTCATATTCGATGAACTTTTCGAGGATGCTGGCGGACGTGCTCCAATTGATCGGCCTGAGCTCCAGAAAGCCGCGATTGAACCAGGAACCGAACAGATGGAAAAAATCCTTATCTAGAGTCCGAAGCGCGGGATATTCGGCAATTGCCCCGAGCAGGATTTCACGCATCTGAACCAGCCTGCGCGTGCCGCACCTTCCCATGTTTAGCCGCCGGATGAGTTCCTGCGAGCGCGGCTCACTTGCCTGGTGAAGACGGTAGAACGTGTCGGCATCGCCATCCTCGCTCACGGCGGCCATGGCATCGAGTACCGATTGCCGATCCGGCCCGAAGCGCTCGGCAAGCATCATCAGGAACTCGACCTGTCCCGCACGATCCATCCTTTCCCAGCTTTCCAGGATTGCTTCGGAAAGGACGAAGCAGGAGATCTCGCCCCTGCGCGAGACCAGAGCTTCGCAAAGCTCAGCAGGATCTCTTGGAATCTCCCGGTTCCGCTGCAGGAAATTGCGGCCTCGCTGACTGATCTCGCTCATCAACTCGGACAGAAAAATGACGCTCATGCGTGTTCTCCGTTCCTGTATCTACGCGGGTTCAAGTTCAGATTTCGAGGGCCGCGGCGGCCTTCTGGAAGCATTCCAGCGGAATCTGCTGGATGCCGGCGCCGATCTGGCCAACGCCTGGCTTGTTCGAAGCGATGCCCGTATTGATCAGCGGCACGATCCCGGTTTCGACAACCTTGCGCACGTCGATGGCGCAGGGCACGCCCCGGAAATCGAGAGCGGGGATAACGAAGTCCGGGTGCTCGGCCAGCGTGATCCGGCGCATGGCTTCAGACCGCGCCAGAAGGTCGTTTACCGAGCCGCCGATGAAAGAGGCGATCGCAGGCGCGGCCGCAAGCGCGAAGGCGCCAAGGCCGATGCTCTCGGTGATATAGGAATCGCCCATGGTCGGCGTCGCTTCGTCGATCGTATGGCCGGGAAAGAGCTTGATGTCGGCCACGCGGGCAGGAGCGGTGAACCATGTCCCGCCGAGCCTGCCGACCCGGATGCCGACTTCCACGCCATTGCCCGCCATAACCGTGACGGCGCTGCCCGCACCAAGCGCCTCGGCGTAGAGTGATGTAGCCTTGGCGTGGGCGATCGACAGGGAAAGAAAGAAGTGGTCGTTCCTGGCGATGAAGCCCAGCGCCGCCTCCAGCTTCTCATGCGGCGCGCGCGTGGCGAGCATGCTGGGGGTAATGTCGCGGAAAAACTGACTGGTGGCAGACTTGTTGCGATTGTGGGCTTCATCGCCGCGGCGCAGCGCCTCGGCGACCATCTTCTTTAGGTCCAAGGGCCCCGTCAGCGCCAGCGCCTGGTTCAGAAGCGGATAGAACTCATCACGAATCCAGCGCAGGCGCTCGATCACGCAGGCGTCGTTGGCCCCGTAACGCAGCACTTTACCGAGGCCTTCATTGACGGTGACATAGGCGCGGATGCCGGAAGTATTCTCTTCGGCGATAAAGACCGGCATCGACGCTGTGATGATGCCGGTCATCGCTCCGGCGGCGTTATGATCATGGGCCGGAGCGAAGGAGATGGCTCCCGATTCGACCAGCGCCGCGGCTTCTTCGATAGTGCCCGCGAGCCCTTCATAGACGAGGGCGCCCATCACCGCAGATCGCATGGCCGGCACCATGTTCGCCCATTTAACGGGCGGTCCCGCATGCAGGACGAGGTTCCGGTGCATTCCGGGGATGACGTGCCCGGCAAGTGCCATGCCGATCAGCATCGGCCGGGCCTCGAAGAAGCGTCCCAGCACGGCGCGATTTTCGGCTTCGAGATGTTTGCTATCACTGAATCCCGTCGTCATGAATCCGCCGTTTGTCCCTGCTAATCGAGCGTTTACGCAGGCAATATGCGCGCGGCAGCACCACAGGGTCCATTGCCTTCCTCAGTGCAGACATTCCGGATGGTTATATGTGCCTGGATCTGGTGACCGTCACGGTAACGAACAGAAACGCAGGATGTGCTGAGAAGACGGAGGGCGACACTGTTCTATTTGCCCCCGGCCAGGTTGCCCCCTCCTGCGGCTATCGGGACTCGATAAGCT
>JAJUHJ010000191.1 GCA_029279965.1 Phyllobacteriaceae bacterium | reverse complement strand
CTTCGCGACATGGCACGGCTGCGCGCTGCACTGCTTCTCGTCGATCATGGCAGCTACGCCGACGTGGCCTCGCGTGCCGAACCGTTGATGGCGGAAGGCAATGCGATGCGTCATACGGCGCGCGAGGTGCTTGTCCTTGCTGCCATGAAGGAAGGCGACCGCGAAAACGCCCGGGTTCTGCTGGACGAAATCCTGAATGATCCGCAAGCTCCGCAGGGGATGCGCGAGCGGGCGCAGATGCTGTCCGAGCTGATTGCGGGCTCCGAAGCCGAGTCCGGTTAGCCATGGCCTTCAAGGTCGCCATTATTGGACGGCCCAATGTCGGGAAGTCGACGCTCTTCAACAGGCTGGTGGGCCGCCGCATAGCCCTGGTCGACGATACGCCGGGTGTGACGCGTGACAGAAGGGTCCATCCCGGCCGGCTTATGGATCTTGAATTCGACGTCATCGACACGGCAGGCCTTGAAGACGCGCCCGCGCCCTCGCTTGCCGGGCGCATGCGCGCACAGACGGAAACCGCGATCGACGAGGCCGACCTTATTCTCTTCATGATCGATGCACGAGCGGGTCTGATGCCGGACGATCAGGGGTTTGCGGAGTTCGTGCGCCGCAAGGGCAAACCGGTTATCCTCGTCGCCAACAAGACTGATGTTCGCAACGCCGAAGCTGGTGTGCTGGAGGCATTCAATCTCGGCCTCGGTGAACCGGTCGCGCTATCGGCCGAGCATGGCCGGGGGCTGGCAGAATTGCGCGACGCCATGGCTGCCGTCATGGGGGATGCGGCCGATGTGGACGTCGATTCATCCGGCGGGGAAGGCGAGGGCGAGGCACTTGTCGGCGAGGACATCGACCCCGATGCGGAGGAGCCCGCTTACGACCCGCAAAAACCTTTACGAGTTGCCATAGTAGGCCGGCCAAACGTCGGCAAATCGACGCTCATCAACGCATTGATCGGCGAGGAGCGGCTGCTTACCGGCCCCGAAGCCGGCATCACACGAGATTCCATTTCCGTGGAATGGAACTGGCGCGGGCGGTCCATCCGCCTGTTCGATACGGCGGGTATGCGGCGCAAGGCGCGCGTCCAGGAAAAGATTGAAAAATTGTCTGTCGCCGAAACGTTGCGCGCCATTCGCTTTGCCGAAGTGGTGGTGGTCGTCTTCGACGCGACAATGCCCTTCGAAAAGCAGGATATGCAGATTGCCGATCTTGTTTTGCGAGAGGGCCGGGCGCCGGTCATCGCCTTCAACAAGTGGGATTTGATCGAGGACCGTCAGGAGCGCCTCGGTGAATTGCGGGAGCAGACAGAGCGCCTTCTGCCACAGGCTCGCGGAATAAGGGCCGTGACGGTGTCTGCCGAGAACGGCCGCGGTCTTGACCAATTGATGCAGGCTGCGGCAACGACCCACGAGGTGTGGAACAGGCGTGTGCCGACGGGACCACTCAACCGCTGGCTGGAAGCGGCGACGGCCCAACATCCGCCACCGGCAGTAGCCGGGCGGCGCCTGAAAGTGAAATATATGACGCAGATCAAAACCCGCCCGCCGGGTTTCATCGTGTCTTGTTCGCGTCCTGAGGCTATGCCGCAATCCTACGTCCGATATCTCACGAACGGTTTGCGTGAGGCCTTCGACATTTTCGGTGTGCCGATCCGAATCGCGCTTCGCACCTCCGAAAACCCCTATGCTGGACGCGCCCGCGGCAAACGCCGCTGACGCATCGCGCTATCCTGACGCATCGCGCTATCCTGAAGACACTTTCGTTTTCGGCTGCCGGTCAAATTTCGACCCGTGCGTTAACCGCTGATCAAGGTTAACCAAATAGTCTGACCCTCAGTTGGCGGTTTTTGCGTATCAGTGAGGGTCGGGTGCTGGTTTCCGGTGTAAGACGACGTAGAGTCCCGCGTCAGAGACGCTCCTTTCTTCCATCGCTCACTGTCGGACTTGGAATGTGGCTGGCCTTTCCCTCGGTTGCCGCTTACCAGGACATGGTGAGCCTGGTGTCCCATCGCGAGGCGGGCAGCCGTTGGACGGCTGTGATCGAGCGTTCGGTGGCGGGTTCGGTACACGAGGCGGAGATGCCTTTTGCCACCTCCGATGGCGCGGGCAGCGCCATGTCCGGCGCGGGCGTTTCCGTGCCTGGCATTGGCGAGGTGGCTTTCCGCGGAGGCAAGAAAAAAGGCACCGGCTTTGATGAGGCTGCGATCAACCGGTCGGAAAAGAAGGGCCGCCTCGTCAAGGTTTTGCCGATGGCACCGCCGAGGCTTTTCAATGCGGGGACGATTTTCGAACAGACGAGCAGGTTACGCGCGCCTGGCCCGTTGGGTGAGGTGCGCATGGCCTTCGAAAAGCCGAAAATCGAGGGTAAGGAGGTACAGATTGCATCTGCTTTTCATCTCCAGCACCAGCCGACAAACCCCTCTGTGCCCAGTGCCATTGCCGATCTCATAACGAACGATAAGGCTGACATTCTGGCAACGGCATATGCGCCGACGGAACCGGACTATGCCACGTCATCTCCTTTTGCCACGATCTTGCGTGAGGAAAATGACGGCCGCTTCATACCGCCGGTGTCGCCGACGGATCACGCCTGGGCGCGCCAGCCGCTGCCGCCAGGCGTCTTTTCCGAACAGGAGCAGCGGTGTCTCTCCGCCGGGATCTATTTCGAGGCTCGCGGCGAGCCTGTGCGCGGCCAGGCGGCCGTCGCCCAGGTCATTTTGAACCGCGTGCGCAATCCCGCCTATCCGAATACGATTTGCGGCGTCGTTTATCAGAACGAGAAATGGCGCAACCGTTGCCAGTTCTCCTTCGCCTGCGACGGCATTCGCGACCGCGTGCACAGCCCCAGGCATTTCGGTATCGCACAGGACGTGGCCATCGCTGCGACCGCCGGCAAGATCTGGTTGGAAGAGGTGGGCTCATCCACTCACTATCATGCGACCTATGTGCGTCCCCGCTGGGCCAAGGGTATGGAGCGCATGAATAAAATCGGCCAGCATATCTTCTATCGCACCTATGGCGGCGGCTGGGATTAAACATCGCTCCGTGTTGCACGAAGCACGCTGTTTTCGCGCCGACTGGCTGTAGAAATTGCCGCCGGTGGTTATCCGGCGGGCACATCGAGCGCCGTTTGAAAAAGCGGTCCGTGTGCGGCGATTCCGCCCGGCTGTGATCAAAGTCGTGAATGACGCATTGTCGCACCGGGATAAGCGGCTGTTTTCGTTACTCTAATCCTCACCCCTTCTTCATTGTGGAGCGGCTTGACTGGCGCGAGGCCGCTCTCTATGTTGCGCGCGACTTCGAGGCGGGCATTCGCTGGCTGGAACCGGCATTGGAGGCTCCGATGGCCGAACGCAAAGAGCCTGACGATCTGGACGGCCGGCGGCGCGAACTCGAGGCGGCACTGGCGGCGCGCAGACCGGAAAAATCGACCGGTGAGAGCGCGAAGTCGAATGGTTCGGCCGGTTTTGGGAATGCGCTGCGGCTTTCCAGCGAGTTCATTGCCGGTATCGTGGTCGGCGCCGCGCTGGGCTGGTTCATCGACAGGGCGGCCGACACGTCGCCTTGGGGGTTGATTATCTTCCTGCTGCTGGGTTTTGGCGCGGGAATTCTGAATGTTCTGCGTTCGGCAGGACTTATAGCTGAATTTGGGTCGAAGGCGCCGGAAAAGAGCGACTCCGATCCACGGAAAAGGTAATCGGCGCAGGCCGCCGACCAAGAGTGAAGGAAGCCAGCGTGGCCACGGACCCGATCCACCAGTTTGAGATTTCGAAATGGATCCCGATCGAAATCGGCGGTCTGGACCTCTCGTTCACCAACGCATCGGCTTTTATGGTGGCGACGGTCGCCAGCGCGGGCGCCTTCCTCTATCTGACGACCTCCAGCCGTGGCCTCGTTCCTGGCCGGCTCCAGTCGATCTCCGAAATGCTGTATGAGTTCATTGCGTCCATGCTGCGAGATGCAGCTGGCAGTCAGGGGATGCGCTTCTTTCCCTTTGTCTTTTCGCTGTTCATGTTCGTGCTGGTGGCCAATCTGCTGGGTATTTTCCCCTATTTCTTCACCGTTACCAGCCACATAATCGTCACCTTTGCCCTGGCGCTTCTGGTGATCGGAACTGTGATCGTCTATGGCTTCTGGAAGCATGGGCTGGGATTCCTGAAACTGTTCGTGCCACAAGGCGTGCCGATCGCCCTTGCGCCGCTTGTGGTCGCCATCGAGATCGTGTCGTTCCTGTCTCGTCCGGTCAGCCTTTCCGTCCGTCTCTTCGCCAATATGCTGGCTGGTCATATCACGCTGAAGGTCTTTGCAGGCTTTGTCACGTCCCTGAGCGCGTTGGGCGCGGCAGGGGTGGCGGGGGCCGTCCTGCCGCTGGCAATGACGGTCGCGATCACCGGCCTTGAAGTTCTGGGGGCTGCTTTGCAAGCCTATGTTTTCGCCGTCCTGACCTGTATGTATCTCAACGACGCACTGCATCCTAGCCACTAGGAAG
>JAJUHJ010000190.1 GCA_029279965.1 Phyllobacteriaceae bacterium | reverse complement strand
GCACGGCGATCCGACAATGCCAGGTTCGCAAGCTCCGACCCCACAGCATCCGTGTGCCCTTCGATCAGGAACGTCTCCGCCGGATTGTCCTCCAGCATCTCCAGCATAGCATTGGCGAGCGCCTCAAGGTCGACGATCTCGCTCTCATCGATCCGAGCCGAGCCGAACTCGAACTCGATCGTGTCAAGGTCGATGCGCCGCATCGTGTCGCGCACACGGGCCGAATACTTCACCTCGTCCAACGAATAGAGGCGCTGCACAGGCTCCACCGGCGGCTGCTGCAAGAAGGTATAATAGCGGCTGGGGTCTCGCACCGTTTCCGATTCGAGGATGTATTCGCTGACAGGAATCGTCAGTTCCAGCGGCGGAAGGTGCGCTGCCGGATCCTCGAATGCCAGCACGGTGTCAAAGCGGCTTTCAGGCACGTAGGCCAGCACATACTCATGCCCGTCCGGCATCACCCGCACGCGGCGTATGACATCGCCATAACGGTTTCGCACCGTGATGACACGCGTGCCGTTCGGCCGCTCGATGACTTCCCGCACCTGACCATTGCGCAGTCTTTCGTAGTAAACGCTGTCGTCGGCGCGCACGAACCGATCGTATTCCGGGCTTTCGACATAGACATTGTTGTTGATCTCGACGATCGTGCGGTTGTCGGTATATTCCTCGACAATCCGGGCATCCTGGCGTCGCTCGTAAAGCTCACGCCGGCGCACCTGCTGGTCTTCGGGCGTCTGCCCGAGTTCGATGCGCTCGCCTTCCTCTTCGACAATGGCGCGAATTTCCTCCCGCAATTGCTCGGGATCGACAGTGTCCTGCTGCACCTGGGTTTCATCGTCCGGAACAGGGGTTTCCTCAACCTCCTGTAGAGGTTCTTCTTGTGCATCGCCGTCAGGCTGACCGGCCTCGTCCTCAGGCTCCAGCCCGGCAGGCTGTTCCTCGCCGGCGGCCTCCTCTTCCTTCTGGCTGTCGAGGACCGGAGCAGCGTTTTCAGGCAGAACCTCTTCATCTGCCGCCTCTTCGGGTCTCGGCTCAACGTCCAGGGGCGTCTCGGTCCCTGGTTCCACATCGGTTTCGGTACCCTCTTCAGGTGCTGCCGGATCTTCCGGCGCTTCAATCGCTTCGGCCGGCTGATCTTCCGGTTCGGCTTCCTCGGGAGTTGCCTCCTCGAGAGGCATTTCTTCAGCCGGGGCCGCTTCCTCGGCCGACGGTTCCTCGCCGCCAGGCGCTTCTTCCTCCGCGGCGATGCAATCGCCTGCGGCCGACTGTTCCATGCCGGGCGGGCATTCCGTTACGGCGGGCGCCGCATCTTCAGCCCCCGGCTCTGCATCTGCGCCTTCGGGGGCTTGTGTCTCACCGGCATCGGCGGGAGCTTCCTCGCCCGCCGGCTGCTGCTGCTCAGCATCCGGCGTCTGCTCGGCAGGAGGCTCTTCGTCCGGTTCATCCGGTGTCGGCACCGCATCCCCATCCGGAGCGGCATCTTGCGCTTCGCCGTCATCAGCCGGCGGCTCTGCTTCCGGCGGCTGAGCTTCAATTTCCGGTGCAATTTCGGCGGGTGCATCCTCCAGCGTCTCTTCCGCCGGTGCTTCAGGCTGCGGGTCCGCCGGCTGCGCCTCAGGTTCTACGGGTACCGCGTCGGGAGATCCTTCAGGCGCTTCCCCTTCAGCCTCGGGCGTTGGCTGCTCTTGCGGAGCTTCTTCCTCCAAAACCACGCATCCGCCGTCACCGGCGGTTTCCGTTCCGGGGGGACAATCTTCACCCGCCGGCGCATCCGCACCGGGAGCCGCCTCGTTGGGATCGCCAGCCTGAGCCAGGATCAAGCGTCCTTGTCCATCATCTACCGGAGTGCCGGAAGTGCCGGGAGAGATTTCGCCGGCCTTGGCGGAAAGCGTCATGCTCATCATGAGGCACAGCGCGGTGCCGGCAAGAAAGTGATTGGGCTTCATCATAAGCTGCTCCTGGTGAGGATCCCTTCGGCGAATTAATCTGCGAAAGCTTCCTTGGTTCCGAAAAGACGTTGCCGCTTGACCTGCCGGTCGTGGCACGCCACATCGTGGCCATGGAGCCCTTCTGGAAAACAAAGCCGCTGGAAGCCATGAGCGAGGCGGAGTGGGAATCGCTTTGCGATGGCTGCGGAAAATGCTGCCTCGCCAAGCTCGAGGACGAAGATACAAACGAGATTCACTGGACGAATGTGGCCTGCCGCCTCTTCGACGCGGGCACCTGCCGCTGCTCCGATTATGAAAACCGCCTCCAGCGTGTGCCCGACTGCGTGCGCCTGACACCGCAGAATGTGGGCCGCTTGCCATGGCTTCCGTCCACCTGCGCCTATCGCCTGATCGCGGAAGGCAAGGATTTGGCCTGGTGGCACCCGCTGGTCTCAGGCACTCCGGAAAGCGTTCACGAGGCAGGCATCTCGATGCTCGGGCGTATCAGGGCGCTGGAAGATGCGCTCGATGAGCCGGAAGATTATTTTCCCTACGTTCTGGAAGAAGAACCATGAACGAAAACGAGGCCAGAAAGCTCATCCTTGAGGCGTTCGCGGCGGTCAACGCCAGCGACCATGACGCGCTCATGGCCTGCCTTTCGGAGGATGTGGTCCACGAGGGAACGGGCATGCCGCGCGAAATCGGCAAGGAAAAGCTTCGCTGGCGCCTTGCCGAGCTGATGCGCCATTTTCGCGCCGAGGCGACCGATATTGCCGTCATGACCGCGCCGGGCGGCTTGCGGGCAGCGGCCGAATTCACGATGAGCGGAAGCTATCTGGCGGCGCAGGAGGCGCGCGAAAAGAACGTTCAGCTCTCCGCCGGCGTGTTCCTGGAGATCGATGATGACGGCCTGATCTCCCGCCTGACCTTTTGCTACGATCCGGAAAGGCTGCGCGCTTCCGTGCAGGACGATGACAAGGCGCGCAAATGACAGTGCCGCCAGGCACTCCGCCCGGCGGCGCTTTGCAAAGGCAATTCGAGCCGCCTATTCCTGCTCGATTTCGAAGGTGACGTTCACCTGCACCTTATAGCTGTTTTCCCCGGCCTCTACCGGCACGGCGTCGGCGACGGATGCTTCCATGCGCATCGCCCTGGCGCCGAAGGGCATGGGCGGCGGCGTTCCTCGCATGTTTTCAGAGATTGCCAGCACATCGCCCAACGAAACGCCTGCCGCCTCGGTTAGGATGCGCGCCTTGCCGAGAGCGTCCTCGACGGCACGCTTGCGGGCATCGTCCAGCGCCTCGGAGGGGTCGTCATTGGTGAAGGAGATGGAGCCGCCCTGATTGACGCCGAGGGTGACGGAACGGTCGAGAATCTCGCCCACATTCTCCAGGTTGCGGATACGCACGGTAAGCCCGTTCGATACCTCATAGCCAACGATGCGCCGCTCGGTCTCTTCGTTGTTCTCGTTCGGAAAGACGTATTGCGGCTGGATTGACAGGCCGCTCGTCTGCAGGTCGCGATCCTCCACTCCCGCCTCTTTCAGCGACGCGATCACGTCCTGCACCGCTTCATTGTTGGCGTCCATGGCCTCGCGCGCCGTCTCTGCCTCCCGCACGACGGCAAGGTGGACAATGGCCATGTCCGGGCTCAAAAGGGCCTCGCCCTCGCCGGTGACGGATATCTTGGCCCGCTGCCCGCCCTCATGGGCGCCGGCCGGAACCGCGAGAAAGCAGGCGGCCAGCACCAGCGGGATGAACGAACGGGTCATGGCAATCTCCTTGATTCGTTAAAACAGAAATTCGGTAGACGCGGATTATGAACTGATTGCGGCGGTGCTGTCTTGTGTGCGGCGACAAAAGTCAGTAAGTCATCCGCACCGGGCCTGTAGCTCAATTGGTTAGAGCCGGCGGCTCATAACCGCTTGGTTGGGGGTTCGAGTCCCTCCGGGCCCACCAAAATTGAATAGATTCAATGCATTAAATGGTGGTTGACCACACCGATTGGGCAGGCCGTTAAGGCGCATCAATGCGGCGTGCGCCGGTCTCACCAACGCATTCTGGCCGGTGTGATACGGCCGGCTGCCCGCGCAACCGGCCGTCATTTTTCGCGTCCGTGGCGCTGTCTCAGTGGCGCTGCGCCACCGCTTCATCCTCACCGAACGACCTGAACAGCGGCATCAACTGCCACAAGGCGGACAGGCCGACGAGAATATAGACGATGCGTGACAGCAACGCCTGTTCGCCGCCGAAAATGGCAGCGACGAGATCGAACTGAAAAAGCCCGACCAGCAGCCAGTTCAAGCCGCCGACGATAATCAGCAGAAGGGTAATGATGTTGAGTGCACGCATGGGAAGCCTCCCGTTGTCGACGGGCTGGTAACCCCCATTGCCGGGCAAATGTTCCCGTCTGAGGTCATGGAGGGTCCGGACGAGAAAAAATCTCGCCCATACCGTCGGCTTGAGGCATTGTCGGGCGTCTTCCAACCGAAGAGGAACGATTTGGATGCTCTACGCCCTGCTCTGCTATCACAACGAAGACGTGGTCAATTCCTGGTCGAAGGCCGAGGATGATGCCGTGCTTGCCAAGCGCCGGCGCGTCACCGGCGAGATGACCGACAAGGGCCGGATGGGGCCGGCGATCCGGCTTGTCCCGACCACGGGCGCCACGACCATTCGCACTTCGGGCAACGAACAGTTGGTGCTCGAT
>JAJUHJ010000189.1 GCA_029279965.1 Phyllobacteriaceae bacterium | reverse complement strand
TCTCGAAACGCAGCTCGCCTTGCTTTAAGACATCGGTGAGTAAATATACGGCCTTCTCAATGCTCACTCGGCAAAAGACGCCGAGTGAGGAGCCGTTACAGCGCGTCCGACCGTTCGGGCGCGCAAACGACGCGAGAAGCTGTTGAATTCGGGAGGGCGCGCCTTCCGAAAATCGATTTCCGGTTTTGGACCATGCTGTAGAGGACGGTGAAACGCCGTCCTCTCAGTGATTGTCCCGCGGAGTTCCTTTCTCGCGGGCGATTCGGAGATAAGCGGTGGCGGGCTTCAGCACCATGCCTTCGGCAAGCTGGTCCACCATGCTGCGCTGGATTTCCTGCCATGGCGTCTGGTGTTCCGGACAGGCATAGCCGCCAGCCTCGTTGAGGGCGGCGCGGCGGGCATTGAGTTCGTCCTCTTCGACAAGCACGTCCACACTGCCCCTGTTGAGGTCGACACGGATGCGATCGCCAGGCTTTAAAAGGGCCAGATTCCCCCCCACCGCCGCTTCCGGCGACGCGTTCAGAATAGAGGGCGAGGCCGATGTCCCGGATTGACGCCCGTCACCGATGCAGGGCAGCGAATGCACGCCCTTCTTGATGAGATAGTCGGGCGGACGCATGTTCACCACTTCCGCCGCACCCGGATAGCCGACGGGCCCCGTGCCGCGCATGACGAGGATGCAGTGCTCGTTGATGTCCAGAGACGGGTCGTCGATCTTGTCGTGAAAGTCTTCCGGTCCGTCAAAGACGACCGCACGCCCCTCGAAGGCTTGCGGATCGGCAGGGTTCGACAAATAGCGGTCGCGGAACTCTTCCGAAATCACGCTGGTTTTCATCAGGGCGCTGTCGAACAGATTGCCCTTCATGTTGATGAAGCCGGCGTCGCGTACGAGCGGGTCGGCGACCGGCCGGATGACGTTGGAATCGATTGTGACGGCGCTCCCGCAATTCTCGTGCAGCGTGCGGCCGTTTACGGTCTTCACGTCCGGATGCGGCAACAGATCAGCTTTCATCAACTCGGCAACAACGGCCGGCACGCCACCGGCGTGATGGAAATCCTCGCCCAGATATTCGCCCGCCGGCTGCATGTTCACGATGAGAGGGATATGATGGCCCAGCCGCTGCCAGTCGTCATTGTCGAGCGGGACACCCACGTGCCGGGCAACGGCGTTGAGGTGGATCGGCGCGTTGGTCGAGCCGCCGAGCGCGGAATTGACCACGATGGCGTTCTCGAACGCTTCGCGCGTCATGATGTCGGATGGCTTGATGTCCTCCTCCACCATGCGGACGATGCGCAGTCCGGTTTCGTAAGCCATCTGGCCCCGCTCGCGGTAGGGCGCGGGAATGGCGGCAGAACCGGGGAGTTGCATACCAAGCGCTTCTGTCAGCGAATTCATGGTGGAGGCCGTGCCCATCGTGTTGCAAAAGCCAACGGAGGGCGCGGATGCCGCCGCCAGGTCCATGAACTGCTCGTAGCTGATCTCGCCCGTCGCGAGCCGCTCGCGCGCTTCCCAGATGATGGTGCCCGAACCGACGCGGCGACCGCCATACCAGCCATTGAGCATTGGGCCGACGGAGAATGCAATCGCCGGAATGTCAACGGTCGCCGCCGCCATCAAAAGTGCTGGCGTGGTCTTGTCGCAGCCGATGGTCAGCACCACGCCATCGAGCGGATAACCGTAAAGGACTTCGACAAGCGCCATATAGGTGAGGTTGCGGTCAAGGGCGGCGGTGGGCCTTTTCCCCGTTTCCTGAATCGGATGGCAAGGGAACTCCAGAGGGATGCCGCCTGCCGCCTCGATGCCGGCTCGCAGACGCTTTGCCAGTTCGATGTGGTGGCGATTGCAAGGCGCAAGGTCCGAACCGGTCTGCGCGATGCCGATGATGGGTTTGCCTGACTGCAATTCACGCCGTGTCAGCCCGTAGTTCAGGTAGCGTTCCAGATAAAGCGCGGTCATTCCCGGATTGTCGGGATTGTCGAACCACTCCCGTGAACGCAGCCGCCTCTTGCCCTCTTTTTCCGTCATGATCTCGCACTCCCCATCAGAACATCACGGATATTGCATCGTCCGTGAAGCGGCAAGGGCCGCAGATAGACAAGAGCGGCGTGCTGCGTTAGCCAGAGAGCTGTATGCAAGGGAGAGCGCATCTCATGGCAATGACAATCGAAGGCGAAGAGCGGATTGAAGCGCCGGTGGAAACCGTCTGGCGCGCACTCAACGATCCCGATGTGCTGAAAGAATGCATTCCTGGCTGCGAGTCGCTGGAGAAGAAATCCGATACGGAGTTCGCCGCAACGGTTTCACTCAAGATCGGGCCCATCAAGGCGCGCTTCAAAGGCGAGGTGGAGCTTACCAATCTCAATCCGCCCCACTCCTATACGATTTCCGGCGAAGGCAAGGGGGGCGTGGCAGGCTTTGCCAAGGGCAGCGCGAATGTGATGCTGAAGGCGGACGGACCGGACGCCACCATCCTTTCCTACGAAGCGAGCGCAGACGTGGGAGGGAAAATGGCGCAGCTTGGCGGGCGGCTGATTCAGTCCACATCGAAGAAGCTTGCCGGGCAGTTTTTCTCGGATTTCAATGCAAAGGTCAGTGGTGGGGAGGAGACGCGGCAAGAGGCTTGACCACTGCCATCCGGCGGAGCGGTCCGCTGCCGTTCTCGAGGCGATACAAGAGAAACTGGTGCCGCTTGTCAGACTCGAACTGACGACCTCCGCATTACGAATGCGATGCTCTACCAACTGAGCTAAAGCGGCAACCGCCGGACGGTCCGGCCTGTCGCGTGTGGGTCGCCTGATACAGATATCGCGTGGAAAGATCAAGTAATGTTGCCGCCGGGATCGTCCTATCTTACGATGGATTCGGTCGAGCTCTTGTTTAAGCTGGGCTGGCGCATCGACCAAAGAACGGAATCGGGTTCAAGAGGGCGCGGCGCCTGGAGTCGACGCACCTGTACGCGCCTTGCATATCGGCAAGGATGCGCGCGTCGGAAGCCACAGAACGCACAGGCGGCATAAACGTCGACAGCAGCGAGGAGGCACATGGCGGACGTTTCAATGACGGTCAATGGCCGTAAAGTCTCGGCAACGGTGGAGGACCGGACCCTGCTGGTCCATTTCCTGCGGGAAGAGCAGCGCCTCACTGGAACGCATGTCGGTTGCGACACATCGCAATGCGGCGCCTGTGTGGTGCATGTCGATGGCAAGGCAGTAAAATCCTGCACGATGCTCGCCGCTCAAGCCTCAGGCAGCGAGGTCGTGACGATCGAGGGGCTCGCCAATGGCAGCGAACTGCATCCCGTCCAGGCTGCGTTCAAGGAACATCATGGCCTGCAGTGCGGCTTTTGCACGCCGGGCATGATCATGGCGGCGGTTGATATGATCCGCCGCTATCCGCAGGGGCTGGATGAAAAAACCGTTCGCGAGGAACTCGAAGGCAACATTTGCCGCTGTACGGGTTACCAGAACATCGTCAAAGCAATTCTCGCGGCCTCGGCCTCAATGAGGGGAGATGCGGCAAGGGCCGCGTGAGGCAAAGCCGGAAGCGGCGGCAAAGCATGCGCCACAACCCGGCGCGCCACCTTTCATCATCCTTGATCCGCCAGTCTCAGCGCTCCGCTCCACAAGGAGATTTCGATGTATCAGACCAATTATCACCGGGCGTCATCCATCGATGAGGCAACGGCGATTCTCGCCGGTGCAGAGGACGGCAAATTTGTCGCCGGTGGCCAGACGCTGATTCCCACTATGAAGCAGCGCCTTGCCGCGCCGAGCGATCTCGTCGACCTGCGTCATATCGGCGATCTGAAAGGCGTTTCTGTCGAAAACGGTGAGGTTCGTATCGGCGCGGGTGCGACGCACGCCGAGGTTGCCGGCGATTCGACGCTTGGAACGGTCAGTCCTGCCATCTGTCATCTGGCCGCGCATATTGGTGATCCGCATGTGCGGCACATGGGCACGATCGGCGGCTCCATCGCCAACAATGATCCTGCCGCCGATTACCCGGCAGCCATGCTGGCGCTTTCGGCAACGGTGCACACCAGCAAGCGCGACATCGCAGCCGACGATTTTTTCGTCGGCTTGTTCGAGACGGCGTTGGAGGAGGACGAACTCATCACCGCCGTTTCCTTCACAATCCCTGAAAAGGCCGGCTACGCCAAATTTCCCAACCCTGCCTCCCGCTATGCACTGGCCGGCGTTTTCGTGGTGAAGCGGCCGGACGGCGTGCGCGTTGCGGTCACGGGTGCGGGCGAGGACGGGGTCTTCCGCGTGGCACCGTTTGAGGATGCGCTTTCGGATACATTCGACGTCTCCGCTCTGGAGGGCGCCGCGGTCCCGGCTGATGGGCTGATGTCGGACATACACGCGTCGGCCGAATATCGCGCCAACCTCGTTGCTGTCATGGCAAAGCGCGCGGTGGAGGCGGCAAACGGCTGATCGCGTGCGACTGCCTCGTACGCCTTTTGTTGTGACGCCTTCGTTGCCGAGCCGAACTGTCGGTGCCGCTCCAGCGTCGTTACGCCGCCCGTCTGGCCAAACGCGCGCGGATGCTTGCGACGTCGGCGCGCGGCGTGGCGGCAAAAAGCGTCCTGGTATACTCATGCTGGGGGTCGGAGAACACCTGGTCGCGCGTGCCGTATTCCACC
>JAJUHJ010000188.1 GCA_029279965.1 Phyllobacteriaceae bacterium | reverse complement strand
GGATCGCGTCGGATTGGTTTTCAGTCGAATATTTCTGATGATCGGTCGACATGCGGACATATTCGGCCGCGCGCACCAGAGGTGCCGGATCGGATCGGTCGTCGGCGTGAAGATCCCATCTCGGCAAACTTTGCCCTTTCCTGCTTTACCTGAGGCGGTCCGGGCAACCGACCGCCTCAGCACGTGGCCTCGCCACCGCTTCCGCACCTCGACCAGTTTAACCGTGGAGAGACCGGAAGATGTTGCAGAAAAAGGGCAGGAAATTACCGCCATGGAAAGGTGTCCTGGCCACACGCCAGATCTACGCGCAAACCATGGCCGAACTGCTGCGCAAGGAGCACGGCGACAGCCACCGTGCGGTCAAGCAGATCATGCGCCAGACCCACGCCAGCGAGCGCACCGTCAAACACTGGCTCTCGGGCCAACACGGTCCCGATCCGGTGTTTTTCTTGCGCCTCGTGGTGTCCTCACCCGTCATTCGCGCTTTTGCTCTCGGGATCATCGAGGGACCGGTGGCCGCCAAATTGTCAGGGTCCGTCGATCGCTATGCGCTGGCGGCGGCCCGGGCCGCCTATGTCGTCGGCGAGTTTGCCGGGGGCAGGAGACCGGCGGATCACCGGCCAAATGGCCCTATAGATGACCCTGATCGCGACCCTATGAATGACCCTGATCGGGCGGAACTCAATGAGCGTCAATATTGGTTTCTGGCCAGAGTCGCCGAAGGCGACCGCTGCGGCGCCAGCGAGATCATGGCCTTGTGGCAAGTCAGCCTCAAAACCGCGCGCCGCGACATCGCCGCGCTGAAAATGGCGAACCTCATCTGCTATGTCGGATCGCGGCGGAAGGGGCGATATCGAAGAACAACCGGTGCCCCGGCAAACCGCGAGCACCCGCTCGGCGGATGATGCCGTCGGCGGGGCCCATTGTTCTTCGTCCCGACTGCTGACCCGGCCTTAAGCGCGTCTTCGCAAGCGCGCATAGGCGCTGCGGGATGGACGAATGTCTGGTTGGGATCTAGTCGATGCGCCGCACGCGCACGGCCTTCGGCATGCCCTCGACATGCATATACCGGCCGTCGATCACCACACGTGGCCGGTATTTGTATTGATACCGATAATAATACTGGTCCTGGCGCCAGACCGTTCCGTTGGCGAGTTTGACAATGGTGTCGCCGCTCCAGCCCGTCCAAGCTCCTGCAATGCGTGTCTGCATCCCCTTGTTCTCCTAGTCGATCCGGCGGACGCGGATGCCGCGGCTCATGCCCTCGACATGCATGACGTTGCCGGACAGGGTCACCGAGGGGCGGTAGGCGTAGCGATACTCATAGTGATATTCCTCCTGACGCCACACCGAACCGTCGGTCAGCCGCACGATGGTATCGCCATCCCAACCGGTCCATTCATCTTCAATCTGATTTCTCATCTGGGTCTCTCCTGCACGCCTGGCGTCACGCCGCGCTCGGCAAGCGCACGACGTCCGCGATTTCCGCGGCAATCTCCTCGACCGTATGGGTGGTGGTGCTGCGCGCCAGTCGATCGGCGAGCGAAGCCGAGTAGCCGATCACCTCGCGTTTGGAGACGTTGTGCCAGATCGGCAGCAGGATCTGCTCGCCCGACACGGCGCGAGTCACGAGCCCGTCGAGCTCGTATTCGGGCCAGCCTTTGCCAAAGAACGCCTGCGAGAGCACGACAACGCCGAAACGGCTGCTTCCCAGGCCTCGGTCGATTTTGCGGCGAAGACTGTCGCCGATCCGCAGTTCGAATTCGTCGTACCAGACCGACAATCCCGCTCCGCGCAGTGCATTCGCCAGCGGTCGCACAACTTCGTCCTTGTCCTCCGATGCGTGGGAGATGAAAACGTCGAACACCCGGCCATCGGGCGCCTCGGGGGGCGGCGCGAGATCATCATCGGCGTCGCGGACGAGTGTGGGGACGCTGCGCAGCGGTGCCTCGTTGATTGTGGGCAGAGCGTTGAACGCCTCGCCCGCCATCACCTGAACACCGGAACGCACCGATCCGCGAAGCCCCTGCATGTCGACGGTGACATGCCAGGTGCCGGAATGCGGCACCGGCAGCCGCACCGGAGAGCGTTTTGCGAGTCCGCCGACGTAGCGATGCCGGCGGCCCGATTTGTAGCTGCTGAAGTTCGAGCCATCCATGAGACGGACGTTGGCCGCGCTGCCGCTGAGCGTTACCACGACGACACTGCCCCGTTCGACGTGCCCCAGATTGTAGTGCGTGAAATTCATCGAGCTCTCCCGCGAATCCCCTTTGTTTCGGTGCACAGGATTGCACACAAGGATGTCAAAATCTGACACCCACGCGGGGCATGTCGTCAAAAGCCGTATGGGGCGAATGGAAGGGTCTGACACGCATTGCGTAGTCAGTTCACAGACCGCGTCTGCCTTGCGGCGCGACGCTCGGTCCGCCCAACGGGCAGCTATGCGGTCAGAACCTCTTCGAGCTGCGCCACCAGCGCCTGGCGCTTCTCGCGCTTCAACCCATCGAGGTTTTGTTGTCGCCACCGCACCGCCGGCAGGTCGGCCGCCGCTTCAAGGCCAAGAGCCGCCCAATCGGGCTCGCCGCGTTCGAACGCCAAAAGGAACTGGCGATGCGTGTCGGGCATGACGCCGATGATCTGCTCAATCAGCGCTTCGCGCGCCACAAGCAAGGCCTCCAGTTCCACCGGCTGTCGCGTCATGCCAACGAACCCGCGTTCGAATTCTGCCGCAATATCCTTGCGTCGTACTGCCAGGACTTCGGCCATGGGTCGGTCATGGCTGATGAGGTAGATGAGAAACGCGCGGCGCAGGGCCTCGTCGATGCCTTCATTTGCCAGAAGATCGCGGACGTCGAACAGGTCACGCGGATGCTGACGGTCGAGGGCGGCGACAATCTTGCCGGCATAAAGATCGGGGAAGGAGATGATCCGCATTTCGGCAAAGCCGAATTCGTCTTCCACGCTGGGTGAGACCGAACGCATGGCGGGCTCGAACACGCAGCCACGCAGGACCGGCGTCACCTCGATCTTGATTTGCGCGCCATCACCACGGACCACGAGCTTGGTGATCACGTTCTCGCGTGAGCGTGACGGAGCGACACGGGAGCCGCGGACTGTCCCGGAAATACGCTCTGCGATGCGCGCCATCGCCGCATCGATCGTTGCAAGCGAGGTCGCGCGGTCCTGCACTGGCAGGTAGGTAAGGTCGATATCGACTGAAAGACGCGGCAGGTCGCGTACGAACAGATTGATCGCAGTGCCGCCCTTCATCGCGAAACACTCTTCCGCGGCCACCGAAGGTAGTGTGCGGATCAGTAGTGCGACCTGATTTCGGTAAGTGTCCGCAAATGCCATCAATACGCCTCGGCCAGTTCCTTGGGTACGGTGATCTCATAGGTAGGGTCGTACCTGCCGTCTTTGACCAGCATGCGCTTGCCCGATCCCAGATCGATTGCAGTCCGGTCGACATGCTTGAGCCATGCATGGCGATGCCGATCGGCAAAGAAGAAGAACAGGCGCTTCACCTTTACACTTCGGCAGCGGACAAGCAGCTTATGGAGCCGCCTCGGCGCAAGATCGCTCAGGCTTTCCATCAGCACGTCAACCTGATCGAAGCTCTCACGCTGGGGCAGCTCATCGAGAAGTTCGAGAACCGCCCGTTCCGGCGTCGATACCGTCAACGGCCAATCCCATTGGCCCCAGGGCAGAACGCGCAATCCGGCATCCTGAAAAGTTCCCGCATCTCGCGCATCAGGCGCGCGGTCCGAAACGAGGGAAGGGAAGCTGACATCCTCCAGGTCGGCCCCGAAAAGAGGCGTGCTGTTGCGATAGGCGAACCGTTCCTTGAGCGGCAGCGTGGTGAGCCAGCTGGGCGGCCTTGCCGGACCGTGAAGGTGGATTTCGGAACGCTCTTTAGAGAGATAATGGGCATAGCCTTGCAGTTCGAGGGCCGTCCGGCCGCCAACGGTGAGACGATAGCCGAGAAGCGTCTGCAGCGAGACGACCACCTGCTGCCAGCCGAGCTGCCCGCGAGGGCGCTGATAGACCCGGCGAGCCGGCTGCTCGAGCCAGCCCGAGGCGACATATTTGGCACGCAGCGAGGTCGAGTAGCCGTGAACGGAAAGCCAAGCGGCATCGACGAGCAGTCCCTCTGGCAGGAGGTGCTCCAGGTGCTTTAACTTTCCTGTGGTCTGCTCACTCATGGTGAGCGTTTTACCACATTTTCAAACCATGCGCTAGTTTGAAGTGTATCGTTTTTGCTTCTCCTTGGTTAGCAAATCCAAGCAAAGGCAAACTGAGCTCTTCTCCGGGGCTGACCACTCATTGCGGCCAACGGTATTTTCTGATACCGATAGGGTTCTTCTGTGGGACGGCAATCACAGGGTTGAAACGGGCGATTGATGCCGATTGTCCCTGAAACCCACAAATTTTTTTCCGCCCCATTTTCCCTTTAAAATCAAAAGCGTAACATTTTGACTAGCCAGTGGTCGGTTTTTGTGTGCCCGACGGCTATAATTATGTTTGACATCAATAACTTAAGGCGACTTTGGACGATTGAGTGGGAGTGATTGAGGCCCACCCGAACGCCGGCGATGATACGCTAAAATTCTCTCTATCACGCTTATTAAAAATAATTTGTGATCCGCTACCTATCGAGACCTATCTGTGGGTAGCAATCCCAAGCACCGT
>JAJUHJ010000187.1 GCA_029279965.1 Phyllobacteriaceae bacterium | reverse complement strand
GGCTTTCCTGCCGCGCTTCATCTCGTTCTAGATTTTCGGTACCTGCATGTCGCTGCTTTTCGAAAATTTCCTGCCTGCCTTTGCTCTCGTCATCGACCCTATCAACCTGTTGATGATCCTGTGCGGCGTGGTGGTGGGCATCGTCCTTGGCGCATTGCCGGGTTTCGGGGCAGCTCAGGCACTTGCGCTGATGTTCCCGTTCACCTTCGGCATGTCGCCGGAAACAGGCGTTCTGTTCTTCATCTCCATCTATGCGGCGGCGGAATATGGCGGCTCCATTCCCGCGATCCTGATCCGCACACCGGGAACGACGGCTGCAGCGATCACAGTGCTCGATGGTTATCCAATGGCGCGTGCGGGCCGAGCCGGGCGGGCGCTCAGGATTTCGCTTTACTCCGGTGTCTTCGGCAGCATGTGCTCCAGCTTCATCTTTCTCTTTGCTGCGTCCAGCCTTGCCTGGATCGGGCTGCAATTCGGTCCGAGCGAAATGTTCGCCGTCGGCATCTTCGGTTTGTCGATCATCGGCAGTTTCTTCGGTGACAATCCGGTCAAGGGCTTTATCGCCACCGCTATCGGTCTTTTCCTCGCAACGATCGGCAGTTCCGGCTTTTCGGGCCTGCGCTTCACTTTCGACCAGGCTGCGCTGATGGAAGGCGTGCCCCTCATCGTCGTCATCATAGGCCTGATGGCGATGCCGGAGGCCTTCCGCCTGATCATTGCGTCAAAAGAGACCGAGCCGGACCCAAGACAGGCCGTCAAGGCAGATTCCGGAGACGACCGCGTATCTTTCCGCGATATGCGCGGGCTCCTGCCGACCATGCTGCGCGGCACAGTGATCGGCACGGCCGTAGGGGCCATTCCGGGGCCCGGCGCAACCGTCTCCTCACTGCTCGCCTATAACGAAGAGCAGCGTTGGTCAAAACGACCGGAGAAATTCGGTACCGGTATAGATGAAGGCGTGGCGGCGCCCGAAACTTCCAACAATGCATTGGTGGCCGGTTCGCTGATTCCCTCGCTGGCCCTCGGCATTCCCGGCTCCGGTGCAATCGCCATCCTGCTCGGTTTGTTGATCAGCAAGGGCGTGGCTCCCGGACCGCTTCTTTTTTCCCAGGACGGCACGCTGGTGATGTCCGTCTTCATCGGACTCATCATTTCGGCGGCGGTTCTGCTTGCCATCGGTGTGCTCGGCGTGCGCGTCTTCTCGCTCGTTGCACTCGTGCCCCGCTATGTCCTGGCGCCCTTCGTGCTGATGATCCTGCTGATCGGCACCTATTCCTACCAGAACTATTCCGCTCATGTGGTAATGGTGCTGGCGCTTGGCGCGGCCGCTTTCTGGCTGGAAAAGGTGCGCATTCCGGTCATTCCGATCGTGCTCGCCTTCGTCATGGGGCCTATCATCGAGGCCAATCTCAACCGGGCGCTGGTCGTCAATGGCGGCGATCTTTCCTTCTTCCTGTCCCGCCCGATCGCTCTTACCATACTGGTGCTTGCCGTCAGCACCGCGGTGCTGGGCTTCCTGCGTTCAAACAAGAAATGAAAAGGCTGGTTCACCGGACCAAACTGTTGGTCCGGTGAACCTTTAGAGCGCCGTGCGTCCATTTGGACGCACAAAGGACGCTCTATCTCATTGAATCTACGCATCGTGCTTTCCGAAAATCGATTGATTTTCGGGCCGATGCTGTAGCCGTTATCGAACGATCGAGGCGGTCGCGCGGCGTTGAACGTGCGACTGAACTCGTCAGAACGCTGTCTTGTCGGCACCCTTCAGTGACAGGATCTCGCGGGCTTCGTCCGGTGTAGCGATCGAGAAGCCGAGGTTCTCAAGGATCCCGCGCACCTGCCGAACCTGCTCGGCATTTGAAGCGGCAAGCTTGCCGGGCCCGATCCAAAGGGAATCTTCGAGGCCAACCCGGACATTCCCACCCATCGCGGCCGCCTGCGCAGCGATCTTCATTTGCGACGATCCCGCTCCAAGAACCGACCAGCGATACTGATCGCCGAAAAGTCGGTCGGCTATCCGCTTCATGTGCATGACGTCCTCGGGATGTGTTCCGATCCCGCCGAGGATCCCGAACACCGACTGGACGAAGAGCGGTGGCTTGACGAGACCGCGATCGAGGAAATGCTTCAGATTATAAAGATGGGCGATGTCGTAGCATTCGAACTCGAAGCGAGTGTCGTTGCCGTAGCAGGTCTGGAGAATATACTCGATGTCCTTGAAGGAGTTGCGAAACACGAGGTCGCGCGTGGATTCCAGGAATTCTCGTTCCCACTCGAACTTGAACTCCTTGTAGCGGTCGAGAAGATGATAAAGACCGAAATTGATCGAACCCATGTTCAGTGAGGCGACTTCCGGCTTGTAGATTGCAGCCGGCTGGACGCGCTCCTCCACCTTCATGAACGGACTGCCCCCGGTGGTGATGTTGATCGCGGCATTCGTCTGCTGTTTGATCCGCGAAAGAAAACGGCCGAAGGCCTCCGGTGTCTGGTCCGGGCGGCCCGTTTCCGGATTCCTCGCATGCAGATGCAGAATAGCTGCCCCGGCTTCAGCGGCAGCAAGCGCATCATCGATAATCTCATCCGGCGTGACGGGAAGATGCGGAGACATGGAGGGCGTATGGATCGCGCCCGTTACGGCGCAAGTGATGATGACTTTCCGCGATGCTGCCATGGCTCAACTCCTCCTGCTTGCGGGCTTGTTTCCTCATCTCCTCCGTTTCCGGAGCAACTCAGCGTCCGCCGGACACATCGATGTTTGCGCCGGTCACATAGGCGGCCGCTGGCGACAGGAGCCAGAGCACGGCCTCAGCTACCTCCTCGGGGCTTCCGGTGCGGCCAAGTGGAACCGTGCCTGGCGCTTTTTCGAGACGCTCGGGCGCGCCGGCTGCCGCATGAAGCCCGGTGTGGATAAGACCTGGCGAGACGGCGTTGACACGAATACCTTCTGCCCCGACCTCCTTTGCAAGGCCGATCGTCAGGCTGTCGATCGCTCCTTTCGAGGCTGCATAATGTACCCACTCGCCCGCGCCACCGAGCACAGCCGCGCGGGATGAGATGTTGACGATGGAACCGCCCGCACCGCCCGAAAGGATGGACAAGCGCCGTACGGCTTCGCGGCAACACAGGAATACGGACGTCACGTTGAGACGCAGCACCTCGTCCAAAGCCGCGGCACTGATATCCGCCACGCGGCAGAGTGGCCCCACGCTTCCCGCATTGTTGACGAGACCGTTTAGGGGACCGAGTTCGGCAACAGCCTTTTCGAACAGGTCAATGATGTTGCGTTCTTCTGAAATATCGGCCTGGATTGCCGCAGCCCGCCCGCCGGCGGATCGGATGTCGTCGACGACAGATGCGGCTCCCGATGCATCGCGCGAGTAATTGACCGCCACCGCATAACCTTCCGCTGCGGCCAGACGCGCCACAGCAGCGCCGATCCCGCGCGATGCGCCCGTAACGATCAGGGTTCGCCCGCTTTCTCCTCCCGAAGCGCTCACGGGACCGAGACCCAGGAGCATTCGGCGGACGAGCGGGTGACCGCCTCGAAGACGGCCGAGCCGTGGGCCATTTCCGCTGGCGTGATCGGGAAGGGGGTGCCGCCGCGAATGGCTTCGGCGAAGGCCTCAAGCTCGAGGCGTACCGTATCCACTGCTGGTGCGTAATGCCGTTCGACAGGCCTGCGGGTGGGGTCCGTGGAGGGGTGTGCCTGCGGTGCTGGATAAAGGTTGAAATGATCCAGCGAAGGTGTCGTGATCTCCGCGATTCCTTTTGTGCCATACACCGTGAAACGATAGAACGGCGCCGTTGCCGTCATACAAGAGACGAAGCCGGTCACGCCGTTTTCAAAACGCAGGAGAATTGAGGTCGTGTCCTGCGCACCGGAAGGAACGGCACGATGAACGCTCTGGCAGCAGACGTTCGAAACGGGGCCGATAACGTCGATCATTCCATCGACCATATGAATGCCCAGCCCTGCCATTCCGCCGGCAGGCGATTGGTGCGGATCGGTTCGCCAGGAATCCTGTTTGAGGAACAAGCCGCTTGGCGACGTCATCGTGCCTTCGCAATGGAGAATTGTACCAAGGCTTCCCGTGCGAACACGCTCGCGTAAAATGCCCATATTCGGGTGGAAACGGCGGTTGTGGCCCAATCCCAGGACAATTCCGGATTCCCGAGCAGCCGCGACCGCGCGTTCGGCGCTCGCCTTCTCCAGCGCAAACGGTTTTTCGACGAAGACGTGTTTGCCTGCGCGAGCGGCTGCGATGACCTGAGCTTCATGATCGAGATGGGGGGTCGCCAGCACCACCGCTTCTATGCCCGGATCGGCGAGAAGGTCCTCGTACCGATCCACAAGATCGAGCCCTGCTTCCCGCGTGAAGTCCTCGGCGCGTGCTCTGCGGCCTGTTGCGCCCGCAATGAAACGGATTTCCTGGCTCTTGCCCTGGACAGCCTGCACGAGGGTTCTGCCCCACCAGCCGAGGCCAACGATCGCCGCCTGCAACATCCTGAAGTCCTCCCGGGTGTTGCTCCGCCTTATTTGATGGCCTGTGGGTTGATTGGTGAGCCGGTTCCGCCTGTGATGATGAGCGGTGGTCCGCAGAAGAAGAACTCGTAGACGCCGTCCTTTGCGCAGTCCTCCGCCAGTTCCTTCACATAGAAGATCTCGCCCATGCAAAGCCCCATGGCCGGGATCACCACCCAATGCCAG
>JAJUHJ010000186.1 GCA_029279965.1 Phyllobacteriaceae bacterium | reverse complement strand
GCCCGTCGTATAGCCGGCACCGATGGAGAATTCGCCCGTCGCTGTTTCGACCACGTCGACGACCAGCACCACCTGATCGGGCTGCGAGCCTGGCACGGTGGAGATATTGACCGTCTGGAAGAAGTTCAGTTGCTCCAGCCGCTGCTTGGCGCGACGGACCAGAACCTGGTTGAATGCGTCGCCCTCGCTGATGTCGAACTCGCGACGGATGACGTAGTCACGTGTGCGCGTGTTGCCGCGGATCTGGATGCGTTGCACATAGGCGCGGGGGCCCTGATCGATGGAGTAGACAACCGAGATCGTGCGATTGGCAAAGTCGCGATTGCCGCGCGGCGTGACTTCGGCAAATGCATAGCCCTCGCCGGCAAGACGCTCTGTCAGGCCGACGATCGTGCTTTCCACGTCCTCGGCGCTGTAATCGGCACCGCTGCGGGTATCCAGCTCTGGGCGCAGCGCCTCCGTATCAATGCCGGAAATCGTCGATTCGATTGCGACGTCGCCGAATTTGTAACGCGGCCCCTCATCCACAGTGAACGTGACGTTGTATTCGTTGTCCACCAGTTCGGCCGTGGAAGAGATGATGCGGAAATCCGCATAGCCGCGATTGTAATAGAACCGGCGCAGCATCTCTTCATCCGCGCGCAGGCGATTCTCGTCGTAAATGTCGTTGCGCAGGAAGAAAGAGAAGGGATTGGACGGTTTCGTGGAAACAACATCCCTCAAACGACGGTCACCGAACGCCTCGTTTCCCTCGAAATTGACGGCAGCGATCTTGGTCCGCTCGCCCTCCTGAATCTCGAACACGACGTTGACACGACCGTCTCCGAGATCATCCACCCGGCTCGTAACCACTGCATCGTCCCGGCCGATACGGCGATAGGCGTCGCGAATCGCCTCTGCATCCGCCTGCATGGTCTGGTTGGAAAAAGCCCCACGCGGCTGCAGCTGGACGCCCTGCGACAGGTCGCGGTCCTTGATCTTGCGGTTGCCCTGAAAAAGCACCTGGTTGACGATGGCGTACTCATCCACCGTAACCACCAGCGTGCTTCCCGACTGGGTAATGGACACGTCGGCGAACAGGCCGGTGGCGAACAGGCGCTTCACAGCCTCGTTCACATCGGCGCTGTCGAAGGTTTCCCCAGGCGCGATCCCCACCTGGTTACGAACCGTCTCAGCGTCGACCCGGCGGTTTCCCCTCACCTCGATGCGGCTCACGCTCGCGGCTTCGGCGGAAGCAACCGCCGCGAGCTGCATAGCCACGGCGCCGCTCAACACCAGGCTGGACGACAGTGCCACTGCCGACACAGCGCTCATCAATCTTGAAGCTGCCTTCATTGAGCTTAAAGAACCTTCTGTCTTGTTGTCCCCAACCGCGATAAAAATCCATCTGCGGGCAGTACCCAACCCGTAATAGCTGGAATTTCACTACACGCAAGGCTTCTGGTTAATTTGCGTTTACCGAGCCGACATCCGTGGCATTCAGGCCACGCCATTCGTCCACCGTGGTAAACGCAGTATCAACAACGGGCACGATTCCCGCCATCAGCATCCAAACAGATCGTTCCAGAAGACGAAACCCATAAAAACGAGTACCATCAGCATTCCTGCGCGATAGACGGCCTCCATCACCCGCTCTGAAACCGGGCGGCGAAGCACAGCTTCAAAGGCGTAGAACATCAGATGTCCACCGTCCAGCGGTGGAATGGGCAAAAGATTGAGGAACCCGATTCCCACCGAAAGCAGCGCCACGAGCTGTATCAGCCATTCGAACCCGAGACTTGCCGCCTGGCCAGCCATATCGGCAATTTTGACAGGTCCGCCAAGCTGGCAGCGGTCCTCACGTCCCGCAACGAGACGCTTCAGGAACTGGCCGGTTCTGGTGATGATGCTCCAGGTCTCCGAAATGCCGGCACCGACAGCTTCAACGGGACCGTACTCGATCAGTCGCGGCTGCCCCAAAGCCTCATTGTTCACGACACCGATAACGCCTATGCGGATCGTGTTGCCGAGCGCATCCTGCTGCTCGGTTGCCTCCGGCGTGGCGACGGTCCTGAATTCCTCGCCGTCGCGTTCCATGACGAATACCAGCGGATCACCAGCCCGCGCCGACACGACGCGCTGCACATCGCCAAAGGTCTCGATAGAGGTGCCATCGACGGAAACAAAGCGATCGCCGGGTTCAATTCCCGCCATAGCGGCAGGGCTATCCGGGCGCACTTCGGCAACCATCGGTTCGGCCACGTAGCGGCCGTACATTGTGAACATCACCGAAAAAACGACGATGGTCAGAAGGAAATTGAAAAACGGTCCCGCAAAGACCGTCGCCGCGCGCTTCCAGACCGGTTGCAGGTGAAAGGCAGTGCGCCGTTCCGAATCGGAAAGCTCCTCAAGGCCCTCGGGGTCCGGCTGACTTGTGGCCCCGACATCTCCGACGAATTTGACATAGCCGCCCAGCGGAATAGCAGAGATCTTCCAGCGTGTGCCCTTCCGGTCCGTCAGGCCGAGCAGCTCGGGCCCAAAGCCTATGGAGAAAGCCCTGACACCGATGCCGCACCAGCGCCCGACCAGATAATGTCCCATCTCATGGATGAAGACGACGATGGTAAGCACGAAGAGAAAGGGGATGATCGTCCCCAGGAGAAACGTGCCGGAAGCGAGGAAAAAGGCTGCTATGTCGCCCAAGGTCTGCTCTTGCGTTGGATACGGTGCTTAGATGATGCCCTGCGCAGTTTGTGGCCAAAACGGGCAAATCCATGACCGGGAAAGCGTGAGATCACCTAACATTCTTCAACCGGAGAAGAAAGCGGCCGGTGCCGACAGGCCGAAATAGAAGATGCCCAGAACGTACAAAAGCACCGCCGCTGCAATGAGCCCGTCGACCCGGTCCATGACGCCACCGTGCCCCGGAATCAACGCCCCGGAATCCTTGACGCCGTAGCGGCGCTTCATGGCGGACTCGAAGAGGTCTCCCGCTTGCGAGACCACGGATAAGGCCAGAGACAGGAACGCGATGAGGAAGAACGGGACGGTCACCCCGGCGAACCAAGCCACCAAACCTCCCGCCAGAACGCCGCAGACAGCCCCGCCAATGGCACCGCTCCAGGTTTTCCCAGGAGAAATGGATGGCGCCAGCTTCCGTCCGCCAAAAGCTCTTCCTGTAAAATAGGCCAGCACGTCCGTGGCCCAGACAACGGCGTAAAGGTAGAGTATTGCCTTTAACCCGCTCTCATCGCTGCCCCTGAGATGGCTGAGCGCCATTGCAGGCAGCCCGGCATAGACAATCCCCCACGCAGTCCATACCCCGCCGCTGCGTACGGATAAGAGCAGGATTGCGAGAAACGCCAGCCCCAGAACCATGAACGTGAATGGCGCGGAAACGCCGGCCAGCATCACTCCGAGCGCGGCACCGAGGGCAACACGGGCAAGGACGCCCTGCACGCGGGTGGCAGCGGGGCACATGGCAGTCCATTCACGGAAGACCAACGCTGCCAGTACGGTCGCAAACAGCCGGAAAACGAAACCGCCGAAGAAAGTGGCAAGAAGAGTGACAGCACCAAGGACGAGCGCGGAGAGCACGCGTCGGCGCAAATCTCCACCTTTACCGATGGTGGCAGAACCCGGTGCGCCCGAAGTCATAGAATGGCTTCTTGCGGCGCCACGCTACCGAAGCGCCGGTCCCTGCGCTCGAAAAGGTCGATGGCTGCGGCAAGATCCTCGGGGCCAAAATCCGGCCAGTTGCAAGGCAGGAAGACAAACTCGGCGTAAGCGGCCTGCCACAGGAGAAAATTGGACAGCCGCTGTTCGCCACTGGTGCGGATGATGAGATCCGGATCGGGAATGCCCGCAGTATCGAGACAGGCTTCGAAATCCTCCAGCCTGATGGTCGCGGGATCCAGCGTTCCGGCCCTGGCGTCGGCCGCCAGCGCCCTTGCCGCCCGCAGGATCTCATCACGCGCCCCATAATTGAAGGCGACCACCAGATTCATGTTGGTGTTCCGGGCCGTCAGGCTTTCCGCCTCTGTAAGCAGAGTCGCAATATCCGCCTCCAGCCCCTCGCGACTGCCAACAATGCGAACGCGTACGCCATTCTGGTGCAGTTCGGCGAGATCCCTGCGGATAAAGAGCTTGAGCAGCCCCATGAGGTCGGAAATTTCCTCTTTGGGACGCGACCAGTTCTCAGACGAGAAGGCGTAAACGGTAAGCCACTGGGTTCCCATCTCGCCCGCCGCACGGACGGTACGGCGCAACGCTTCGACACCCGCCCGGTGACCCGCCGCGCGCGGCAGGCCGCGAGCATGTGCCCAGCGGCCATTGCCATCCATGATAATCGCGATATGCGCGGGCTTCACCGTATTTCCCCCTTGGCTAGGATGCCGCGCAGCGCAGGTTTACACCTGCATGATTTCAGCTTCCTTGTCGCCCAGAAGCTGATCGATCGCGGCAATTCTCTCATCTGTCATCTTTTGCACGCGCTCGGATTGAACATGCAGGTCGTCCTGGCTGATTTCGCCGTCCTTTTCGGCTTTTTTAAGCTGCTCCATGCCATCGCGACGCACGTGGCGCACCGCCACGCGCGCGTTTTCCGCATATTGATGCGCAATCTTTACAAGTTCCTTGCGCCGCTCCTCGTTGAGTTCCGGCAACGGAATGCGCAGAACGGCACCTTCGACAATCGGATTGAACCCGAGATTGGACTCGCGGATCGCCTTGTCCACGGCTGACGCCAGCCCCTGATCCCATACGCTGACCGAG
>JAJUHJ010000185.1 GCA_029279965.1 Phyllobacteriaceae bacterium | reverse complement strand
GCGCGGTCGATCAATTTCTCGCGCTTTATGGAGTGCGGGAGAAGGAGAGTGTGGACCCGGCATGATGCCGGCGCCACCATGTTGAGACAAGGAAGGAACCACCACAATGCGTGTCTACTATGATCGCGATGCCGATCTGAACCTCATCAAATCGAAAAAGGTCGCCATCATCGGGTATGGAAGCCAGGGACGCGCTCACGCGCTGAACCTGAAGGATTCAGGAGCGAAAGACGTCGCCGTGGCGCTCCGCGCCGGTTCATCAACCGCAAAGAAGGCGGAGGCTGACGGCTTCAAGGTGATGACGGTCGCCGAAGCGGCCGGCTGGGCGGACCTGATGATGATGGCAACCCCTGACGAGCTCCAGGCCGGCATCTACAATTCGGAAATCGCACCAAACATCCGCGATGGTGCGGCAATCGCTTTCGCGCACGGGCTCAACGTCCATTTCGGTTTGATCGAGCCCAAGAAGACGGTGGACGTGCTGATGGTTGCGCCCAAAGGCCCCGGCCATACAGTGCGTGGCGAATATCAGAAGGGCGGCGGCGTGCCGTGCCTGGTGGCTGTGCACCAGGACGCCTCCGGCAATGCGCTGGACCTTGGTCTTTCCTATGCCTGCGGTGTTGGTGGCGGACGTTCCGGAATTATCGAAACGACGTTCCGGGAGGAGTGCGAGACCGATCTTTTCGGCGAGCAGGTTGTTCTCTGCGGCGGCCTGGTGGAATTGATTCGCGCCGGTTTCGAGACATTGGTCGAGGCCGGTTACGCACCGGAAATGGCCTATTTCGAGTGCCTCCACGAAGTGAAACTGATCGTCGATCTCATCTATGAGGGCGGCATCGCAAACATGAACTACTCGATCTCCAACACGGCGGAGTGGGGCGAATACGTTTCCGGTCCGCGCATCATCACCGATGAGACAAAGGCGGAGATGAAGCGCATCCTGAAGGATATTCAGAGCGGTCGGTTCACCGCCGAGTGGATGCAGGAGTGGCATTCCGGCGCGGCCCGCTTCAAGGCTACGCGTCGCCTGAACGATTCCCACCAGATCGAGGAAGTGGGCGAAAAGCTGCGCGGCATGATGCCCTGGATCGCCAAGAACAAGCTGGTGGATAAAGAGAAGAACTGAAGCTGGCTTCTCAAAGTAAATTCGCTTCAAGAACAGCGTTTATCTATTTGAAAGTTGCATGAAAAGGGCCGCTCCGTCAGGAGCGGCCCTTACAGCATCGGCCCGAAAATCTGAATCGATTTTCGGAAAGCACGATGTGTAGATTCAATAAAAATAGCGCGCCGTGCGTCTAAAACGACGCGGGCGCGCTAACGTGAGAAGATCCCGTTTCAGTCGCCGACAGCCACGCCCTCGCGGCGCGTATCTGCGCCTCCTTCAAGACCGTCGGTCGTAAAGGTCACGCCATGCAGGCCAGAATTGAGCTCTGTGACATTGGTTTCGAAGCCGAGCGCCTGCAGGTCATCCTCCAATTCCTCCGCCGGCGTTCCGGATTCGATGTCATAGGTTCCGAACCGGTTTGTCAGGTGGGGCAGGGAGATGGCTTCCTGCATGTTCATCTGCCAATCGATCAGCGCAATGATCGTGTTGGCGACATAGGGAATGATGTTGCTGCCGCCGGGTGACCCCAGCGCAAAGGCCGGCTCTCCGTCCTGCAGAATGATGGTCGGCGACATTGAAGAACGCGGACGTTTGCCCGGCTCGACCCGATTTGCGACCGGCTCGCCATCCTCGTTCGGCGCGAAGGAGAAGTCGGTAAGCTGGTTGTTGAGCAAAAAGCCGGCCACCATCTGTCGTGAGCCGAAGCCGTTCTCGATCGACGTTGTCATCGATGCGATGTTTCCATCTTCGTCAACGATCACGAAATGGCTGGTTGACGGCTGTTCGAGCTCGATGGCCGGCAGACGCAGTTCCGCTTTGTCCCAGGGCGGTGTACCGGCCTCGACCTCATCCGCGGAAAGGGCCGTTGCGCGGCGAATGAGGCTGGCGCGCTGCTCCAGGTACTCCTCGTCGAGAAGCCCCTTGGGCATGGAGACAAAATCGGTGTCCGCCATGTAAAGCCCGCGGTCGGCAAAGGCGAGGCGGGTGGCGTCGCCAATGATTCGCCAGCTTTCCGGATCGTCAGGACCAAGCGCGGCGAGGTCGAAATGCGATACCATTCCCAAAATCTGGCCAACCGTGAGACCGCCGGAGGAGGGTGGTCCCATCCCGCACACCTCATAACCACGATAGGGCGCACAAACCGCCGGCCGCTCCTTGACCTCATAGGCTGCCAGATCCTCAAGCGTGAGCAGGCCCGGATTGGTCGGATGCTCGCGCACGGCATCGACGATCTCTTGCGCGATTTCGCCAGTGTAGAATGCGTCAGCACCACCCTCGGCGATCGCTCGCAACGTGTTGGCATAATCGGCGTTCTGCAACGGTGAACCTGCCGCGAGCGGCTCTCCGGCATCGTCGTAGAAATAGTCGCGGGCGGCTGCCTCCTGGTCGAGCTTGCCGCGATCGGCTTCGATCAGTGCATGAAGCCGGGGCGAAACTTCGAAACCGTTTTCGGCAAGCTCAATTGCCGGCTGGAAGAGTTCGGCCCACTCCAGGCTACCAAAGCGCTCGTGCGCCGTTTCCATAAGGCGCACCACGCCGGGCGTGCCGACGGAACGGCCTCCAATCACCGCATCGAAAAAGGCCAGCGGTTCGCCGTTCTCGTCCAAGAAAAGATCCTGCGAAGCTGCCATCGGCGCGGTTTCGCGACCATCGAACGTGGTGACCTCGCCGGTTTCCCCATCAAACCAGACCAGAAAGGCCCCGCCACCAATCCCGGAGGATTGAGGTTCCACCAGCCCCAGAATGCTCTGCACGGCGACAAGGGCGTCCGCTGCGCTCCCACCCTGACGCAGAACCTCAAGCCCCGCTTCAGCGGCGAGGGGGTTTGCTGCCGCCACCATCTCCTTTTCAGCGGTGACAATTGCCTTGTCTTGGATGCCGCTGGCGATCTCCGGCGCCAGCGCGTCGGATGCCTGTTGCGTGAACGCGGGCGTGGAAAGTCCCGCTGCGAGCGCCAACGCGCCCGTAAGGGTCCAGCCGACTGTCTTGCTCATTCAAATCCCTCCGTCACAAGAGAGCCCCCTCACGTTTTCTGGTCGGGCCGAAGATGTCTTCGAAAGCCAGTTTCAGCGCGACGTCGAAATCCGCCATTGTCACCGGCAGACCGAGGTCGACAAGGCTGGTGACGCCGAAGCCCGAAATGCCGCAGGGCACGATGCCGGTGAAATGGGCAAGCTCCGGCTCCACATTGATCGCAATGCCGTGAAAGCTTACCCACCGTCGCAGGCGAATGCCGATTGCGGCGATCTTGTCTTCCATCGGCGAGCCATCCGGCAGCGGCGGCTTGTCCGGGCGCTGCACCCAGACGCCGATTCGGCCTGCGCGACGCTCTCCCCTGACGTTGAAGCGGGCAAGCGTCTGGATGACCCAATCCTCCAACGCAACGACAAAGGCACGCACATCCTCACGGCGCCGTTTCAGGTCGAGCATGACATAGGCCACGCGCTGTCCGGGCCCGTGATAGGTATACTCGCCGCCGCGGCCCGCCTGGTAAACCGGGAAACGGTCAGGCTCCAGAAGGTCGCCTGGATTTGCGCTGGTTCCAGCAGTGTAAAGAGGCGGATGCTCCACCAGCCACACGAGCTCGTCGGCCTCGCCAGCGCGGATAGCATCGGCCCGTCCTTCCATGGTCGAAAGCGCCACGTCGTAAGGTGTAAATCCCGTTTCGGTACGCCACTCCACCGGAGGCGTAGCGACGCGCGGAAGAAATGTAGAGCCTGTCAGTGTCGTCTCGCTTGTCTGTCCGATCTCGTTCGCATCTTATGACTCTGAATGATGCCAAGGTCCAGAAACCCTGTCGCTCTGAAGAGTTGCGCCGGCAGGTTATCTTTTGCTCTGAATCGGTGTTTGTCAGGCTTGTTTCGCCGCAGGTGATTTGCTACATGCCGCGTGGCCAGTTGATCCTGGCTTTTCGTTGCGTGCGGTCGTGGCGGAATTGGTAGACGCGCAGCGTTGAGGTCGCTGTGGGGCAACCCGTGGAAGTTCGAGTCTTCTCGACCGCACCATTCCCAGCACAAACACCAATGATTCAAAGGGATACCGGCACTAGGATCCCACGTAAGACTTGTGCATGGGACGCATCTATTCGCTCGATCACGCTCTTCGCGTGGTTCCACCGCTGCACCACACGGAGCCGCGATAACTACTCTGCCGGCAATCCTTTCGGTAAGGGCTCCCGGCTGTAGATGACGACCGCGAACATCACCGCGCCCATCAGCGCCACGATTGAACTGATCGCAGTGAGGGGTTCAAACGCGGGATGCCCGAGATAAAGCATGTATAGCGACGGCACCATCACGACGACGCCTGAAGTGTAGACCCAAAATTGAAGCCGAGCGAATCGGCTCTGCGCTTTGACCCGATTGAGGGCATAGTAGCCGCCAAAGATTGCCATCGTGACCCAGCCAAGCAGATTGGCGTGTGCATGCGGTCCGATGATGTTGTGGTCACCGGAGATTGCCATCTGCAAGCCCATGGCAATGCCAATGATCAAGAAGACGACAGCTGTTTTGAAATAGAGAGATGCAAGGTGCGGCATAGGAGCCTCCTGACGGCTCTTCCCAGCGGTAAGCGGAGGTATTCTATGCTTGTTTCTTTCCCCACGATACACTGTCTTTGGGATGACGTGCCGCACCCGAAGGGGAGGGG
>JAJUHJ010000184.1 GCA_029279965.1 Phyllobacteriaceae bacterium | reverse complement strand
TGGCTCAGGCCTGGGCATGGATCAATGCCGACGAGGCGCTTGTAAACGAAGGTCGTCCCCTCCCCTCCGGCCGAATCGGTGAGCTCATTGCACTGCTCGAGGCGATGGAACCGGACCCGGAGGAACAGACAGCCGCCGCTTGATGACACCGACCGGGATCACCCGGTTGTCAGCACCCGCAGCGGTCCCTGGCGGTCGAGAACATCCACCACCACCTGCCGCCCCGAGCGGCAAAGCGTCACGTCGGCTGCCCCCCCGTTGAGTTTGAGATTGCGCAGCGTGACTGCATCGAGAAATCCGGGAAGAACCGGCTCCTCAAACGTGATGTGACGCCGCGTGGGATCAAACCCAAGGCCCAGGCAGGAAGACAGCATGAACGCGGGAGCGGCAGCAGCCCAAGCCTGCGGCATGCAGGCCACCGGATAGAAAGTGGGCCCCCTCGTATGTTGGCGCGCGAAGCCGCAGAAGAGTTCGGGAAGGCGGCGCAGATCGATATAGGTCGAGGCGGCAAATAACCCCTCAAAGATACGGGCCGCCTCTTGCTTGAAACCATACCGGGCAAGGCCGGCGACGATCAGCGCGTTGTCGTGCGGCCAGACCGAGCCGTTGTGATAGCTCATCGGGTTGTAGCGTGCCTCGGTGCTTGCGACGGTCCGTACGCCCCACCCGGAGAAAGAAGCAGGGTCCATCAAGCTCTTCACAAGACTTGCAGCGCGTTCGGGAAGAGCGATGCCGGTCAAGAGCGCGTGCCCGGCATTGGACGTGCGCACCCGGCAGGGCCGTTTACGACCGTCCAGCGCCAGGACATAGGTTCCAAGTCCCTCGTCGAAGAATGCACTGTCGAACGCCGCTTGCAGCGCTTGTGCGCGACGCTGGAAATCGGCTGCCTTATCGTCATGGCCAAGAGATCGGGCAATGGATTCGGCCGACCGCCAGGCGCCGTAGGTATAAGCCTGCACCTCCGCCAACGCGATAGGTCCTTCCGCCAGCGTGCCGTCGGCATGGAAAATGGAATCCTGGCTGTCTTTCCAGCCCTGATTGACGAGGCCGTCGGGGTTGCGCCTTCCATATTCCACGAAACCGTCGCCGTCGCGGTCGCCATATTTGCCGATCCACGAAAGCGCCGCCTCGATGTTCGGCCATAGCAGGCGCAATGTGTCCGCATCGCCCGTGCGCTCCAGATAGGCTCCCGCCAGCATGACGAAGAGCGGCGTGGAGTCGATGCTGCCGTAGTAGCGGCGGAATGGAACTTCCCCAAGCTCCGCCATCTCTCCATTGCGCATCTCATGCAGGATCTTGCCGGGCTCCGCATCGGCCACCGCGTCGAAGCCGGTCGCCTGATGGGCGCCAAGATGAAGCAGGACGCCGCGCGCGATGGCCGGATCGAGCCAGAGTGTTTCAAGCGCGGTAATCAGCGCATCACGGCCAAAGACGGTACTGAACCACGGAATACCGGCATAGGGGCAAGGCCCCTCCGGTTTGTCGGTGACCAGCATGTAGAGATCCGACACCGACCGGCGCAGCGCCTCGTTAAATATGTCATTGGATGTGACGATCGATGCGGCGCATGCCGACGAGGTGCGCAGCGCGCGGCGCGCGTCTCTCAGCGCGCCGGCGAATGCCGGCCGCAGCGGACCCGCAGCGCCGCCATCACAGGCAATTTCGATGACAACCGTTCTCGCCTGCTTTGGCTCGATGTCGAACAGAAAGACGGAATGGTCCGAAGTGAGATCATCCGGCGGAGGGTCGAAGCGCAGCGTGGTCGAACGTCGTCTTCCGTCGAGACCCAGATAGGCCAGTGTCACACGGTCACGCTCGAGGTGCGGAGGCTGCATCGTTCCGCGACGATCGCGCTTTGTGCCGCGCACTTCGAATATATCGGCGAAATCGGCGGCGAATGCGATCTCCAGGCGGACACGCCGTTTCCGATCATCGAAATTGCGTATCGCCATTCGCTCATAGCAGGCGCCATTCCAGAGAAGTCGGGACCGCCGCACATGCAGAAGATCGTGCTCCAGGACGACATTCCCCTTGGCGTCGACAATATCCGGATTGGCGAGATCGCAGATCAGAGCGGCATTGTCGTCACGCAGCGTGGAGGACAGCAGAAGCGGCCGCCTTCCCTCGATCGTCAGGTAAAAATGTGACAGGTAGCGCGTATCGCGGTGAAACAGGCCCTCGGGGCTACCCGGGGCGGAGAGCGCATCGCCATTGTGGTCAAACACGGCGAACGTATCGCCGTGTTTGAGTGTTCGCGGCCGCCGCTCCTGCAGCGATGCCGTGGCGGGGATAAAGAACTGCGGCACCGACCATTTTGCGTCTGAACGGACGTTGGCGGAAACCTCCTTCTCGGCATCCGTCCTGTGCATATTCGCCCCCTCCGCGTTCAGCCAATTGCAAGATCGATCATGGGTGCGTCATCTATCGGCGGCACGTGCATGACGGCATCGCGCACACCGGGCAAGCCGCTATAGATCGCAAGATAGTCACGCGCCATGCGCTCGACGGTGAAGCGTTCCTCGAACGTGGCCCGAACCTCGGCGCGATCGAGGCGATCGACCCGGCGGGCAGCAGCGACAGCCTCGTTCATATCGCCGACGACAAAACCGGTAACGCCGTCCTCTACGATTTCCGGGACCGAGCCGTTTCTGAAAGCGACGACGGGCGTGCCGCAGGCCATGGCCTCGATCATCACAAGGCCGAACGGCTCCGGCCAGTCGATGGGGAAGAGCAGTGCACTGGCATTCCCGAGGAAGTCCGCTTTTTGCGATTCGTCAATCTCACCAACGAACTCCACATTGGGACAACCGTCCAGCATCGGCGCGATGATTTCCTCCCAATAGGCCTTGTCGGCCTGGTCCACCTTCGCGGCGATCTTGAGGTTCATGCCGGCACGCGCGGCAATCTCGATGGCGCGATCCGGCCGTTTCTCCGGCGAGATGCGGCCGAGAAAGGCCAGATAGCCGCCCTTAGGATCCGGGACGAATGGCAAAAGGTCTTCAGGCAAGCCATGGTAGACGGTGCCGGCCCAGTTGACCGGCGGCATTGGTCGTCGCTGGTCGTCGGAAATGGAGACGAGCGGCAGGTGCGAAAAGGCCAAATAAAAGGGGGCAAGGTCCGGCAGGTCGAGCCGGCCATGCAAGGTCGTCACCATCCTGTCGGCAAATTTGGCAGCTAGGGGATAGTGCAGAAGGTCGACATGGAAGTGCAGAACATCGAATTCATCCGCCCGGCGACGCACTTCTTCGAGCATCATCAGATGATAGGGTAGCGGGTCTGTCACTTCCGGATTGAGCCTCAGCGCAACATCGCTGCAGGACACCAGTTCTGCCTTCGTCTTTGAATCGCCGGATGCGAACAGTGTAACGTCATGACCCTGCCGAACAAGTTCTTCGGTCAAGTAGGAAACGATGCGCTCCGTCCCCCCGTACAGACGGGGTGGGCAGCGTTCGGCAAGCGGGGCAATCTGAGCAATCTTCATCGACAATACCTCCTCGGTAGAGCAAAGCGTTGACAATGAGCGCGCGTCGGTGCAGTCCGGGCCGTCCACAGGGCAGGAACCACCATTCACTCGTCGCCATCTCGCTGATGAGGCCAAGTTTCTTTGCCTCCTTGTCGGTTAGCCCGATGGGATTGCAACCGTGCGAGAGCAGCGGCGCCTGGCCGAACCCTCCTTCTGCAGAGCTGTTGAAAAGGTTGGGAAATACCCAGCCATAAAGATGATCTAGGAACCCGACCAGCCTTGTTCAAGCGCATGGTTCAGGACTAGTCGGCAGCGAGTACACCGGCAGCTACCGCACCGGCACGGATCAGCTGCTGACCAATGCTGCGGACGATACCGAGACTGGGGCAAACCCGATGTTTTCATTGGGCTTTTCGAAGCCTGTTCGGACCAGCCGGATATGGACTACGCCATGGTCGACGCCACAATCGTCAAAGTCCACCGGTACGGCCAAGGCGCAAAAGGGGACTCAGAGCCAGGCCATAGGCCGTTCCAGGGATGGCATGACCACCAAAATCCTCGCGCTCACCGATGCGCTCGGCAACCTCGTGCGCTTCATTCTCCTGCCCGGCCACCGCTTCGATACGCCCGGCGTTCCGCGCCACTCAATGACGACGTCAATTTCGGCACGCTGATCGCCGACAAGGCCTTCGACAGCAACGCTATCGTAGCCGACCTTAACGACTGCGGCGCCAAGATCGTCATCTCCCACGCCGCGCCGCCCCTTTCTCTTGATGCGGAGATCTACAAATGGCGTCATCTGATCGAAACTTCTTCTGCAAGCTCAAAGAGTTCAAGCGCATCGCTATGCGTGCCGACAAAACCGACCAGAGCTTCAACGCTATCATACAACTCGCAGCAGCCGTCATAAACTCCCAACAGTCGCGACACCCATTCCGTAGCAGACCGTTTGATCAGACGATTCTTAGGCCATTTAGCATCCCCTCCCCATCATTTCGCGCAGGCTGAGTTCGCTGGCGAGGTTAGCCTCCTTTGGATGGTGCGCGGACGCTCCACGTGGGCACATGGGTCGACGGCAATGCGGACAAACCGGCCGTTCACGCGGCCGACCGATAGCGGCCATTCGCTGCGCGACGTGAATCGACCCATTTGCGCGCGCCCGCCGATGCTCCGAAGTCTCATCCACGCGAACGGAATTCATCAATTTTGAGCCAGCTGATCTCACGATCGACAGCGGCGGAGATGTCGTGTTTCTCGATGGCACGAGGCTCGCCGCTGAAGCTGGTGAGATCGAGGGCGTTTATCCTCTTCCGGATGGACCGTGGATATGGGCGGACCCGGCGACGCGCAACCCTCATCACATTTTCATGACCACCGGTGCGGATGTCATCTCCTTGGTGCTTAATACTTGATGTGATCCTATCTCCGGTGTGGCGACTGCTGGCACAACCTTTGTCCATTTCGACGCGGTCTGCAGGACACAAAGACTCTGCGTCAAACCGAGCAGTTCGTCGCATTTCATGCTCACAGGATCACATCGCCACGGAAGTAACGCGACTTGAAATCGCTTATGGAAAAGCCTGCCTCAATTATCCCGTCCCGGATCGTGTGATCATCATGTTTCTTTCAACAGGGCCGTATTACGTCATGTACCGCCCGCCATTCACATGGATCGTCTGTCCGTTCATAAATGGATT
>JAJUHJ010000183.1 GCA_029279965.1 Phyllobacteriaceae bacterium | reverse complement strand
ATCCGGGTCTGGGACGAAGCGGGCGCGTTCCGGGTGATCTACGTCGCCAAGTTTGCCGATGCGGTCTACGTGCTTCACTGCTTTCAGAAGAAAACACAAAAGACCCGCAAGGCGGATTTAGACACCGCCGCCCAACGCTACCTCGCCCGCTCCGTTCCCGATGCGCGTGCCATCGGGGATGATCTTGCCGCGCGGGGTGTGAGGTTGCAGATCGGGGCCAGCGTCCATGACCCGTCCGACCCGATGGGCAAGCTGTTCTTCAACATTCTCGCCACCTTCGCCGAGTTCGAGGCCGACCTGATCCGGATGCGGACGCGAGAGGGCATGGCGCTCGCCCGTTCAAGGGGGAAGCTGCGCGGCAAGAAGCCGAAGCTCTCCGATCGTCAGCAAAAGGAGCTGCGCCGGATGTATGACACCGGCGACTACTCGGTCAGCGATCTTGCCGAGGTGTTCTCAATCTCTCGGCCGACCGTCTATCGGACCTTGGGTCGGCAAGTTGCCGAGGCCAGCGCAGCATGATGATCGGATATGCCCACGTCTCCCCTAAGGGCCAGAACATCGAACAGCAGCGCGCCGCCCTTGGCGCGGCGGGATGTGCTCGAATCTTTGAGGAGGACGACCCCGAAGCGCAGCACGATCGGCCCGAGCTGAAGCGGATGCTCGACCATCTGCGCGCCGGCGACGTGGTTACGGTGACGCGCCTTGATCGGCTGGCCCGATCCAGGCCCGACCTTCTGGCGATCGCCGTGCGGATCAAGCAGGCCAACGCCGGCTTGCGATCGCTCTCCGAGACATGGGCTGACACGACGACCCCGGATGGAAGCGAAATGCTGACCGTTCTGGCCGGCATCGTGGATTTCGAGCGATCACTGGTTGCCGAGCGCACCAGCGCCGGCAGGATCGAGGCCAGAGCGCAGGGCGTGAAGTTCGGCCGCACGCCGATCTTGTCGGTCGAACAGATCGAGCATGCCCGTCAACTCATCAACGAGGACAACAAGCCGGTTCGTGAGGTCGCCACTCTCTTGGGGGTGCATCGCTCCACGCTCTACCGGGCGATTGGTAGTCCGGCGAGATAATCGAGGTATTTGCGATATGGCGTCTATGAACCTTCATTTTCTCGATGCGCGCGGCGCTCTTACAGGTCTTGACGGATGGCTTCGCAGGTGCCTGACGGACACGCACGAGAAGGCTGCCGGCCTGATGCCGTTGCAGCCACTCGACGTTGTCGTGCAAACTGGAAAACGCATCATCCCCGAGAAGGGGCATCTTGGATATGCCCCGAAGTCTGGCGTGGTGTTCATCACCGTCGATCCCGACAATCCAGCACTTAAAGCCAATGCGGACGCCTCGCTTGAACGGATGTTCGCGCATGAGCTTCATCATGCTGCCCGATGGGACGGGCCTGGCTACGGTTCATCGCTTGGCGAAGCGCTCGTGTCGGAAGGGCTGGCCGGTCATTTCGTGCTGGAGCTTTTCGGCGGCCCGCCAGAGCCGTGGGAGCAATTGCCGGAAAGCGAAATCCGGACCCATGCGGCACTGGCCGCGCAGGAGTGGGAAAGGGCCGACTACAACCACGAAGCCTGGTTCTTTGGCAGGGGTGATCTGCCCCGGTGGCTCGGGTATTCGCTCGGCTTCCGGCTTGTAGAGCGGTTCTTGTCCGAACAATCCGGCAGCCGGGCATCGAAACTGGCTGTGGCGCAGGCACAGGATTTCCGATCCACGCTCAGGTCAATCTAGCGGCGGCTCCCAACCGATCCGCCACGGTGCCAATTAACGCTGATAATCAGTGCCAAATAGCGATCAAAGTCACAAGAAGCAGCCAAGAGGGAAGGAGTCGCAGAAACTAGGATTTCCGCAACAAGTACCGCCTTGCCCGGCGGTAGTCGTCAGGTCGCCTGTTTCCAGAACTGATGGAAATGATGCAAGGGGCCATGTCCGAGCCCGACCTCCAGTTCCCCGCTCGTCGCGAGCGCGCCGTGCATGTAGATCTTGGCCGCTCGCACGCTATCCTCCACCGGGAGAGTGGGCAACAGCGCGGCGATAGCGGCTGAAAGCGTGCAGCCGGTGCCGTGATCGTTGCGTGTTTTGAGGCGGGGAGCCGACAGCTCAATAGTTCCCGACGCGCCGTGCAGGAGATCGACGCTGTCAGCCGATCCGTTCAGATGCCCGCCCTTGAGCAGAACCCACTCTGGGCCGAGCTTGCGCAGCTCTTCGACCCGCGCCCGCATCTCGGGTAGCGTCCAAGACGGCTCGGTGCCGAGCAGCACGCCGGCCTCGGGGAGATTCGGTGTGATGACGTTCGCCAGTGGCACCAGCAGGTCGCGAATGGCGGTAACTGCGTCGGGCTCCAGAAGGTGATCACCGCTTTTGGCGACCATCACCGGATCGAGCACGACGTTCCTTACCTCGTGGCGGCGCAGGCGCTCCGCAATCACCTCTGCGATCCGGTCGGTGGCCACCATGCCGATCTTGACCGCATCGACGCGAACGTCCTCGAACACCGCGTCGATCTGGTCTCCAACGAAATCGGGATCGAGCGCAACGAACGATCGTACGCCCTGCGTGTTCTGCGCGACGACAGCGGTGATCGCAGCCATTGCATAGGTCCCCAAGGCCGAAAACGTCTTTATGTCGGCCTGAATGCCTGCGCCCCCTGTGGGATCGGTGCCGGCGATGCTGAGCACATTGGCGATCATGACGTGGCGACCTCCTTCGCGAACAGAGCGGCCGCCTGTCGTGCGACCTGGGCGACGTCGAGGCTCAGCGCGAGGCTGGCATCGTCCAGTTCATCGAGGTGGAACCATCTCGCCTCAAGGGCGTCGTCGTCGGCGACCGCCTCGCCCGATTTCCATTTGCACAGCACTGCGATCAGGATGAAATGCTGGCGAAGCCGGTCGCTCTCGTCATAATCGAAGGCATCGACCGCCGTGAAAACGCGAAGTGCTTCAGCATGGACTCCGGTTTCTTCCAGAAGTTCGCGAACCGCCGCCGTCTCGATCGCTTCTCCATCCTCGATTTTTCCGCCCGGGAAGCCCCAGCGTCCGGCATCGGGCGGATTGGCACGACGCACCAGAAGGATTCGGCTTTCGTGGAAGACGGCGGCGATGGTCGCCGCCACCGGCCGGACTGGCGACAAAGCAAGGAGGCGGTTTGCCCCCGTCCCTTTGCTGGCACGATCCGGATCACGTTCGCCGACTGCGAGGCTGCTTGATGACGCATCGAGCCCCATCTGCCAGAAGTCCGCTTCCAGCCGTGACGCCTTGCCGAACAGCACGGCCAGTTCCGTAAAGCGTCTGTCCGTCATGCTGCGTTCGGCGAGATCGTCGAGCTGCCGCCGTGCGCCGGCGGCCACGGCCTGATACGCCTCGCCCGCATATTCGCCGATCCACTCGCGATAGGGGTGCTCTCCCAAGGCTTCGAGCCCCTTGGGAGCGAGCTTGTTCGCGATCTCGGCATAGCCGATGACGCAGGGTGCAAGGGCGACTTGCAGGTCGAGTAGATCACCGGCCGCGCCGCAATCGAGCACGAAGCGGGTATAGGCGACCGTCGCCTGATGCTCAGGCGCAGCCTCGATATCGTCGCGCGAGATGTCCCAGCGCTCGCAGAGCCGCACATGAAGCTCAGCTTCGTCCAGTATGCCGGCAAGCCCTGCCTGCGCGGCGCGGATGTCAGCGATCGTCCGGCTCTTGTAGGCCGCCAGCGCCCAGGCGCGGGCGAACTGGATGAGGAACAGGTAATCCTGAACGAGGTAGGTGCGGAAAGCTGCTTCCGGCAGCGTGCCTTCGCCGAGTTGCCGCACGAAGGCATGGCCGACATAGCTTTCCCATTCGCGAGCGGCCGCTTGCTTGAGGCGATCGAAGATATCCACGGCTTATTCTCCCGCGTCAAAGGCCGCGTCGAAGAAGGCCAGTTCCAGCGCAACGGCCCGCAGGAAGAAGTCCCGGCTCACTTCGGCCTCGGCCGGCCCGACCCGGTCCAGTTCGGAGCGCAGGAAGGCGACGAAGTCGCGGAAGTCGGGATTGTCGTGCAGCGTGATCCATTCGGCATGGACAAAGTTCTCCGGCAGGGGCTTTGTCGCGCGCGAGGCCCAGTCGAGATAGAGCCATTCGGCGACGTTGAGCACGGAAAGCGCGGCGGCATAGGAGCGCGTGGCGGCGGCCTCGCGCATGATCGCCTGAAAGCCCTTTGTCGGTTCCGTGTCGGGAATGATCTCGCGCTGCTCTTGTGTCACGCCGAGCGCCTCGAAGGCGCGCAGGAAATAGGTGTTCTCCTCGCCCGAGATCAGGCCGGTGAAACGGCCGAAGCGCAGCCGCGCCTCGAATGTGTCAGCCGTGGCGATGGCCGCGCCGAGCAGTGTCAGGAAACTGTCGAGGAAGCGATGGTCCTGAACGAGGTAGGAGGCCATCACCTCGTCGGAGATGGTTCCGGCGAACAGTTCGGCGACGAAGCGGTGTTCGACCGCCTTCGCCCAAATCGGCTCGCTGGCCTGTTTCAGGGTTTCGGTGAAATGTTCGGTCATGGTGCTGCCCTTTCGTGGCTGGCAGCGAGACCGTGGGTTCTCTGGCATGGTGCGGCCTCGCAGGGAGGCCGGCAAAAGGCAGGCGTCAACATTCCCATCCCTTCGCCGGCATGATCCGGATCAGGTTCGAAGGGTCACCGCGCTGCTGGTGCTAGCGATATCTCAGCCCCTTCGCGGGGCTCCCCTTGGTATTCGCGAGAATAGTGTAAGACTGAAAACAAGCGCGCGCAATGTTCTCAGAGGACGCAAGCATCTGTGTCGCAAAATTCCCGAAACCTGCGACAACTCTACACTACTGCGCCGGCGCTGTCGGCGCTTTCACGGTGATGGTGCAACGCTGATCCTCGCCGGCCACCCGGGCCGGCCGCCATTCGCCCGATGCCAGCTTGACGCGCACCGCCTCGGTGCCGCTGAGAACATGCCCGACGGTCGCCACCTGGCGGCCGTCACCGATCAGGAATTTTGCGACAAAGAAGCGCACCAGAGGTGGAATCTTGATGTTGGTGTCAGAGTCAAAAGGGCCGTCAGCGCCAAAAGGCGTTAGCGATTTCACGTGGCCCTCGGGAGGGGAGAGGAAAGGGGATTGCGGACTATACAATTACTTGTATAATTCCCCTATGAAAGTGCTGAATTTCCGGGGCAGCGCCCTAACTGATCTGAGAGCGT
>JAJUHJ010000182.1 GCA_029279965.1 Phyllobacteriaceae bacterium | reverse complement strand
GTATGCCGGCATGGATGTGTTCGTGCTTCTGTGCATCCCCGGATTCATTCTGGCCGGCAACCTGATGAACTATGGGGGCGTCACCGAGCGCATCATCCGTCTTGCCAATGCACTGGTCGGCTGGATGCGCGGGGGTCTGGCTATGGCCAATGTCGCGGACTCGATGATGTTCGGCGGCGTCTCCGGCACGGCCGTGGCCGACGTGGCAGCCACAGGCTCGGTTATGATTCCCGGCATGAAGAAGTCTGGCTACCCTGCCGATTTCGCCGCGGCCATTACGGCTGCCTCGTCGACTGTGGGACCGATGCTGCCCCCCAGCGTGCCGATGATCATCGTTGGCGCGCTCTCCGGTATCTCGGTGGGCCAGCTTTTTCTTGCGGGCGCAGTTCCGGGTGTCCTTATGGGCGTCGGAATGGGTGGTGCATGCTATATCCTGTCCAGGCGTCGCAACTATCCGCGCCAGCCCTGGCAGGGATGGGGCGAGCTTGTCGCGGCTTCGCTCTCGGCCATTTGGGCGCTGGCCATGATCGGGCTGATCATTGGCGGTCTCATCACCGGCATCGCGACGCCGACCGAAACGGCAATTGTTGCCTGTATCTATGCCTTCCTGGTCGGGACGCTGATCTACCGCGAACTGCCGATCCGGGCGGTTCCGCGGATCATTGTCGAGAGTGCGGTTTCATCCGCGGGTATCCTTGCCCTCGTCGGCTTTGCCAACGTCTTCGGCTCGATTCTCGCCTCCGAACGCATTCCGCAGTTTCTGGCCCAGTCGGTGCTGTCGATCACCGACAATCCGATCCTGGTGATCCTCCTGATCAACATCCTGCTTCTCATCGTCGGCATGTTCATGGAGACGATCGCGGCGCTCATCATCCTTTTCGTGCCGTTGCTGACACTGGCAACGAGCATCGGTATCGATCCCCTTCACTTCGCCACCTTCGCGGTTCTGAACCTGATGATCGGCCTGACGACGCCGCCTCTTGGGGTGTGTCTGTTCGTGGCCTGCAACATCGCCCGTATCCCGCTCTTGCCGGTGATCAAGGCGGTGATCCCGTTCCTGATCTCGAACATCATCGTGCTGTTGCTGGTGTCCTACTACCCGCCTTTCGCCACCTGGCTCCCGAGAACCCTGATGGGGAACTAAAGCCATGAAGACACGTGTCTGCCGCCTTCATGCCGAGGGGGATTTGCGCATAGAGGAGATCGAGGTCGCCGAGCCGGGTCCGGGCGAGGTTCTGGTTGCGATGGGCGCCGGCGGCATCTGCGGCTCGGATCTCCACTATTACCAGGATGGAGGTTTCGGCCCGATTCGGGTGAAGGAGCCGATCATTCTCGGCCACGAGGTCGCCGGCACGGTGCGCGCGGTTGGCAGCGGCGTGTCCTCGCCAGCGGTCGGAGATCGGATTGCCATCAATCCGAGTCGACCCTGCGGCGAGTGCCGCTACTGCCGTCAGAGTCTGCAGCAGCATTGTCTAAACATGCGCTTCCTCGGCTCGGCCATGCGGTTCCCACACGAACAGGGCGGATTTCGCGATCTGATGGTGGTGCCCGCCATGCAGTGCGAGCGCATTGAAAACAACGACATCACCCTTGGCGAGGCGGCCTGCGCCGAGCCTCTCGCGGTTTGCCTTCATGCGAGGGCGCGGGCTCGACAGGCGGCAGGCGATCTTTCCGGCAAAAGGGTCCTCGTGACCGGCGCGGGCCCCATCGGGGCGCTGATGGTCGCGGTACTTCGCAATGCAGGTGCGGCCCACATCCTCGTGACTGACCTTCAGGATCAAGCGCTTGCGGTCGCCGCCCGCATGGGCGCCCACGAAACGATCAATGTTCGCACCGACGCCGAACGGCTGGAGCCCCATGCTGCCGATAAGGGAACGTTCGACCTTGCCTTCGAGTGCTCAGCAGCCGCACCGGCCATCCGCTCCGCCGCCGCCGTGCTGAAGCCGCAGGGAACGCTGGTGGCGGTCGGTGTCAGCGGCGAAATCCCCGTTCCGCTGAACGTCATTGTCGGCAAGGAGCTCTGCTTTCTTGGAACGCATCGCTTCGTTGATGAGTATGCGGAAGCTGTCCGGCTGATCGATCGACGCGAGATCGACGTTCGTCCTGTCATCTCCGAACAGGTGGATCTGGAGAACGCTCGTTCCGCCTTCGAACTGGCAGGAGACAGAACGCAAGCTGTGAAGGTACAACTGACTTTCAATGCCTCCTGAACAATAATCGGGGACATGGCGTGGCGAGGCTGTGGCATGGCTTGTCACCAGCGCCAAGCTGTCGACGTAGGGATTGTGATCGCCCGCCCGACCTGCGCGATAGAACCGTCATTCTCGCGATCCACCGCCTACGAAGTCCTGCTCCATCAGATTGCGTTCCACGGCGCGCAGATGCATGTACATGGCGCGTCCGGCGCCCTCCAGGTCGCGGCTCTCGATGGCTTCTATGATGCGGTCGTGCTCCAAGAAAGAATGATGGTCGTCCGGCGGCCGGTCGCTGTTTGAACGGAGCAGCCCCCAAACGACGGCGCGCCGCACCGCATTGAGCGCATCGAAAAGGGCCAGCAGCAGCCGGTTGTCAGTGGCCTCGGCGATACAACGATGAAGCTCGTTGTCGGCGGTTTCATATTGCCGCCATGTGGTCGCCTTGTGCGTTCTGCGGACACAGCGGCGCAACGCCTCCAAGTGCTTCGACGTGGCATTCAGCGCTGCTTCGCGTGCAATGATCGGCTCGATAAGGAGCCGCGTGCGCATGACCTCGGCCGGATTGGTCTCGCGGTCGATTTCGGCAAGGCTCATCACCTCCATCTTGCGCGCGCCGGTAAAGGTGCCCTTGCCGACGTGGCGCCACAAATGGCCTTCCGCTTCCAGCGTGGCGAGGGCCTTGCGCAACTCGCCACGGGAGACCCCGAGGATGACGGCAAGCTCCCGTTCCGGAGGCAGGCGCGTTTCAGGCGGAAAGTCGTGCCTTGTCAGCCAGGCGCGCAGTTGAACGAGCGGCGCATCATTGGCGTCCAGCGTGTCGTAAGGCTCGCCGTCAGGGCTTGCTTCATCAATCGTCTTGCCTTCGTCACGCAACGCTTTCGTCCTTTGGAAGCCGTTTCAGTTATGTAACCAATATAATTGGTCAAATTACCGTATGAACAAAAGGCATTCATGTCAATTAACGGGAGCAACATCTATGCTCGGGTGTCAGGCAAAAAAGAGGCGGGCAGTCCGGCGTGGCGCGAGGTTGCGCGAGTGAGAGGAACCGAGTTGACGCGAGACCAATCCTATGATTTTCTCTAACCAATGTGGAAATTGGCTAAGGCGTGGAGGTGCCTCGGCTGTTTCGAAGCGCTCCGGCATCCGTGTCGGGCCACAAGAGGGAGGATTGCCATGAAAGTCACCTGTCGAACATTCACCGCGTTTGCCGCCGGTGCATTTGCGCTGACGGCTTCGGTTATATCGACGGCGTTGCCTGCGGCCGCGCAGGATGATCCGATCCGTGTTGGTATGGGCGATGTTGCAAGCGTGGAGAGTCTCGGTCTGCTGATTGCCATGGAACGTGCCAAGGAGCGTGGCGTGCCCATGGAGATCACGTTCTTCAACTCCGAGGATGTGGCGACGCAAGCGGTTGTCGGTGGTCAGGCCGATATCGGTGTGGGTGCTCCTTATGCCTTCATTCAGAACTCGCAGGCGCCGATCCGGATGTTCTACCGGATGAACACGCTTCTGTTCTTCCCCGTGATCAACACAGAGGTCTATTCCGGCTGGGAGGACCTCGACGGTGAGGAAGTCACCGTGCATTCACGCGGATCGGGGACAGAGGCATTGATGAGGCTGATGGAGAAGGTCCACGGTATCGAATACTCGAACATCAGCTATGTGCCCGGTGCCGAGGTCCGCGCCGGCGCCATGCTGCAGGGAACCATCAACGCGTCGATCGTCGATGCCGCATCCTTCCGCATGCTGGAAGACCAGGGTGGCGGGAAGTTTGCACGGCTGCCCCTCGAGGGCGTCAACGCCACGGACGAGGCTCTTTACGGCAACGTTTCCTTCCTGGAGGAGCGTGCTGATGATGTGACCGTCTTTGTCGAGGAGTTGCTGCGCACCTGGCAGGACATCAATGACGATCCGGCGATCGTTGCCGAATTGCGGGAGCAGTACGGTCTGTTGCCGGACCTTCCGGAAGCCGCGGTTTCCGAAATCACCTCCTACTATCAGGTGGCCGCGGAAAGCGGAGTTTATCCGACAGACGGCGGGTCGCCGCAGGATGCGCGCGACGATCTGGAGTTCCTTGCCGCTGCCGGCCAGGTTGACGCGCCGGGTGAGGACTTCGATGCCAGCATGTACTGGGATTTCGGCCCGCTCGAAGCTGCCAGGCAATAGCAGGCAACGCCGGCATCGCACTGGCGGTGCCGGCACGTGACTTCCGGATCCGTCTAGCATCGCCCCTAGCGAACACATGGCCGATGGAAATTCATCGACCGCAGAATGGTAGTTCAGCCAGATGACCGACACAGCAGCCGCGTCTCCCCTTCGACACCGCGATCAGCCTGGCCTGATGTCGCGGCTGGGGGAAATAACGCTCTTCTGGAAGGTTCTCTCGGTCGTGGTCTTTGCCACCGTGTGGGAAATCGCTGGCCGCACCGGGTTCAATTTTTCCTTCCCGACCTTCCTGGAAACGGTAGGAGCCTTTTTCGAAATGGTCGCCGATGGATCGATGGGCGCTGCCTATTTGCGCACGGCCGAGCCGCTGATCATCGGCGTTGCCTTCTCGATCGTCGTCGGTGTGACCTCCGGCGTCGTCATGGGATTGCGGCAGGATGCCGAATGGTTCTCGCTGCCCGTTTTCATCGTCATGCAGGCGGCGCCCATGGGGGCGCTCATCCCGCTTGTCACCTTCGTCTACGGCATCGGCTTGACGGCCAAGGTGCTGGCCGTGGTCATGCTCGCCCTGCCGGTGATTGCGATGAACAGCTACAAGGCGGTCCGCAACGTGCCTCCGTCACTGGTTTCCATGTGTCATTCCTTCATGGGAAACCGGCGTCAGCAGATTCTGCAAATCATTCTGCCGGCGGCAAGTCCGATGATGTTCGCGGGCTTGAGGCTCGGTGTGGCGGAAGGATTTTCCGGCGTCGTCCTGGCAGAATTGCTGATCACGCCGACAGGGATCGGCGACCTCATCACGTTTCATCGCTCGGTGGCGAACTTCGCGCACATGTACGC
>JAJUHJ010000181.1 GCA_029279965.1 Phyllobacteriaceae bacterium | reverse complement strand
CTATGGCATCATCGAGCGATTGCGCGCGGATCACACCGCATTGCTTCATCACGGCATCGAAAGCCGCCGCACTGCCAGCAAGCGCGCCCGTATGGGTCATAGCAGCTTGTCGGCCTTCCTCGCTGACGCCGATCTTGAAGACGACCACCGGCTTGCCGTTTTCGCGGGCAAGAGCGCAGGCTGCCTTGAACTTATCGAGATCCTTGATCGATTCGAGATAGCAGAAGATGACCTTCGTCGCCGGGTCCTGCGCCAAAAAGGCAATATAGTCGGCGCAGTTGAGGCCGATTTCATTGCCGCTCGTGATGAGCTTGCCAACCTGAATCCCGCGGTCCGTCAGGATGTGATTGGCGTAGAGCAGGACGCCGCCGCTTTGGCCGACCAGCGCCACCTCGCCCGGAGCAACGTTGAGCTTGCGATGGTCGACGAGCGTGACGAGGCCGCTGTCGGCAATGATGTTGCCGGTGCAGTTCGGACCTGTGACCGCAATGCCGGTCTCCTCAATCACCCGCGTAAGTTCTGCGGCAAGCGCCAGCCCCTCGGCCTTGCCATCCTCGCCGAAGCCCGAGGCGAAGACGGTGGCTGTGCGTGCGCCCGCAGCGGCAGCATCCGCCAGACCCGCCGGCACATGCTGGGCAGGCGTCAGAAAGGCGACGTGGTCAGGCGCTTCGGGCAGGCTCTTGAAATCGCGGTAACACGGCTCATCGCCAATGCGTTCGCGGTTGGGATTGACGGCATAGATCGGTCCGGTGAAGCCGTGTTCATGAACCGTCTTCCACACGGTCGCCGGCCAGCTTCCCGGCCGGTCGCTCGCTCCCACCAGCACGATGTTGCGCGGCGCGACGAGAGCGGCAACCTTCTCGATCGCTTCTTCCACAGGCTGGATTTGCTTCAGCATTCAGATCCTCCCGGCTGTTGTGGTGGCCGCACGAGGCCGGCCCGGCAGGGGTGCCAGGTCTTTCGTGCAGCAGATTGAAGGGGGGACCTGCGCGTGGCAGGTCCCGGTGTGTCAGGACAGGCTCAGTTGGACGAGCCGTGCCACGGAATGAGATATTTCCGCACGCCCACGACGAAGGCGTAGAAGAGGAAACCGAGAACCGAAAGATGAACAATTACGGCGAAAAGGGCGGTGGTGTTGTAAGTGTTCATCTCTCGCACCGCGAGGTTTCCGAGCCCGACGCTGCCGCCGAGATATTCGCCCACGACCGCGCCGATGATCGAAAGCACGACGCCCACTTCCATGCCCGTCAGGATGTACGGGAGCGAACTGGGGAAATCGAGTTGGGTAAGGCGCTGCATTGGAGAGGCATTGATGCTCGCCATCACCTCGCTATGTCCGCGTTCGACGGATTTCACGCCAAGCACGGTGTTGAGCAGGATCGGGAAGAAGGCCAGGATGGTGGCGATCACCACCTTCGAGGTTATTCCAAAACCGAACCAGACGATAAACAGCGGCACGAGCGCCACCTTCGGCACCACCTGGGTGGCAATCACGAACGGATTGAGCATGCGTTCGAGCCGCGGCATCTTTCCAAGCAGCATACCGAGCCCGACGCCGAGGATGCTGGCGAAAAGGAAGCCCAGCCCTGTTTCCAGCGTGGTCACGCCGGTATGATACCAGACATTGCCATCGACCAGGAATTTAAGCCATTGCACGACCACCGCAGAAGGCGGCGGCAGGACGAGCATGCTGACGTCGAAGAGCCGCACATAACCGTCCCAGCTTCCCAGGAAAACGATGAGGATCAGCACGCTGCCGATCCATGGCGGGAACAGGGTCGGCCCTTCCATCGTGACCGAATTGTCTTTCACACTCATTTATGCCTCGTTTGACTTGCCGGCTCTTGCCGGCCAGTTCGGATTCGCCCGGCACGCTCGAACTGCAATTTTTCCTGTCCGCAGACGTCTTCTTTCTCGCCGTCCTGGCTCAGTGTTCCAGTTGCGTGCGCAGATGGGCAACAATCGACTGAAATTCGGGCAAGCCGTGGATGCTTGAATCCCGCGGGCGCTCGAAAGGAACGTCAATAATTTCCTGAACTCTTCCCGGACGTGGAGAGAGCAGGATGATCCTGCTGGCCAGGAAAACCGCCTCGGTAATCGAGTGCGTTACCAGCACAACGGTCTTGCGCGTCTCCATCCAAATCCGCTGCAATTCGGCATTCATCGTGTCGCGTGTGATCGCGTCCAGCGCGCCGAAAGGTTCGTCCATCAGAAGGATCATCGGGTCGTAGCTCAGGGCCCGGGCTATGGCCGCCCGCTGACGCATGCCTCCGGAGAGCTCCTTCGGATACCGCTTTTCAAAACCACTGATGCCGACGAGTTCGCACAGTTCCCGTGACTTGCGCTGCCGCTGCGCTTTATTGACACCGCGAAGCTTGAGCGGCAACGCGATATTTTCCTCGATGGTAAGCCAGGGAAACAGATTGGCTTCCTGAAACACCATGCCGAGTTGCTTCAGCGCGTTGACGTCACGGGCGCCGTTGGCCCAAAGATTGGCCCCGCCAACCTCGATCGTTCCCGCGGTAGGGGGCTCAAGGCCGGCGATCATGCGCAGCATTGTGGTCTTGCCGCAGCCCGAAGGGCCAAGCAGGACCGTCATATCGCCGCCGACGATGTCGAGCGTCGTCGGGGTTAGCGCCTGAACACCTCCGCCGGGCGGGCCGAAATGTTTTTCGGCCCCCTTCAGCGAAATCGATTTCTGATGATCCGCGATCATAGAAACGGGCTGCACTGTCATTCCACGGCCTCGTCAAAGAAGGCGTTGCTGTAAAGGGAGGAGGGATCCTCAACCTCGATGATGCCTGCGGCTTCGATCAGGCGGGCGGATTCCTCAAACACCGACGGCACGTTGCGCATGACGTTTTCTTCGCCTTGGGCAAGCGTCAGCTCGTTGTAGGCCTCGATGGCAGCAAGGCGGAAATCCCGATCCTCGTTGACGACGATGTCAAAATGCGGCGTCACGCGGTCGAGAATTTCGCCTGGATCTGCGCTCAGAATCTCAAGTGCCGAATTGCGCATGGCGCGGACGAATTTTACGACAGTGTCGTGGTTTTCTGTCGCGAACTGCTCGGTTGCAGCGATAACGCCGCCCGGCAGCGGGGCAAATTGCGTGGTGCTCCAGATCTCGACAGGCTCATTGTTCATCTGAAGAAGAAGCGCGGTCTCAACAGTGGAGATGAAGGCATCCACGCGGCCCTGCTTGAGGACTTCGACATTCCCGGCGTTCGAACCAATCGCCTGGCGGGATACTTCCTCGGCGGGGATATCGGCACCTGCCAGCATCAGGTTCAGGATATTTTCCTGACCACCGCCGATCGAAGCAACACCGACGGTCTTGCCGCGAAGATCTGCCGGCGTGTTGATCGGATCGCTGCTGCGGCTGACAAGGCTGAAGATGCCGCCCTGAAGGCTGGTGGCCACGGAGATGAGCTGCGTGTCCTGAGAGCCCGACGCCTTGAAGAGATCGAGCAGGCCAATGCGCGTGAAGGCTGCCTGGCCAGCGATCACCTGCTGAATGCCGACCGAGGTGCCGCGAACGTTGGTAATCGAAACATCCAGGCCTTCCTTTTCAAAATGGCCTCCGACAACGGCGTTCATCTCCTGGAGGTATTCAAGCGTGAGGTCGAACGGCTCCATGAATACCAGGCTGGTCTTCGATTGCGCGAAAACCGGCATGCCGCCCATGGCGACGAATGCACCGCCCGCTGCTGCGGTCTTGAGGAACTGACGACGGGGGAATTTTCCTGAGTTTGCCATGATACCTGCCTTTATCTTGTAACTCTATTTTCAGGATGCGTATCTGATTGACCAGAAATCGTTCTTCTCGGACCGGATCGCCTCCAGATATTCCTTGCGGATCCCATCGAGAATATGGGCGACCGGTTCAATCTGACGGATTGCCCCAACTCCCTGACCTGCCGACCAGATGTCCTTCCATGCCTTGGGCTGCTTTTCGGCATAGTTCATGTCGAACTTGCCTCTCGAAACGAGCGTGGCCGGATCGATGCCCACGGCTTCCAGGCTGGGCCGGAGCTTGTACGACCACGCGCCGGTGATTGCGTCGGTCAGCACCAGGTCCTTTGAGGCGCAATCGATGACCATCTGCTTGTAGCGGGTATCAGCGTTGCTTTCCTCGGACGAAATCAGGCGCGTGCCGACATAGACGAGGTCAGCGCCCATCGTTTGAGCAGCACGTACCCCGCTTCCGCTGCCAATGGCGCCGCCGACGACGATGATGCCGTCATAAAACTCGCGCACCGCTTCGATGAATGCAGGTGCGGCAAGTTGGCCGGTATGCCCGCCTGCGCCGGAGCAAACGAGGACGAGGCCGTCCGCGCCCGCCGATGCGGCCTTGCGTGCATATTCCGGCGTGTTGACGTCGGCAAACACCAGCCCACCGTAGGAATGCACAGCTTCAAGGGCCGGCTTTGGACTACCCAGAGCAGTGATCACCAGCGGCGGCTTGTATTTGACGCAGAGCTCAAGGTCATCCTTGAGCCTTTCATTGGTTGAATGGGTAATGAGGTTGAGCGACCACGGCGCTACCTTCGCGCCATCGCTGCGCAATGCATCAAGCCGTGCCGTCAATTCGTCAAGCCATTCATCGAGAATCTCTGGCGTACGGGCATTGACGGTCGGAATGGAACCGATGACGCCGTTGCGGCAGGCTTCAGCCACCAGCTCGATGCTGGAAACCAGGAACATCGGCGCGGCGATTACCGGCATAGCCAGATCGGCTAGCCATTCCTGCGGAAGTCTGTTCTTGTTCGATACAGTCACTTATACCCCCTCCATCACGGTCGGCAACGGTCTCCTCGTGCCCACAATGCGTCGCGAGCGTTCCACCGCTGATCTTGGGGAAAGCATTCCACCACCTAACTATAGCCAGAAGTGCCATAACTGTTTCTGTTATTCCAAACCGCTATAGCTTATCGAGTCCTGATGGCCGCAGGAGGGGGCAACATGGCCGGGGGCAGATACAACAGCACCGCCTCCGTCTTTTCAGCACGTCCCGGCGTTTCTGTTCGTCACGTGATGGTCACCCGATCCAGGCACATATAACCATCCGGAATGTCTGCGCTGAGGAAGGCAATGGACCCTGCGATGCTGGCGCGCGCATATTGCTTGCGTAAATGCTCGATTAGCAGGGACAAGCGGCGGATTCATGACGACGGGATTCAGTGATAGCAAACATCTCGAAGCCGAAAATCGCGCCGTGCTGGGACGCTTCTTCGAAGCCCGGCCGATGTTGATCGGCATGGCACTTGCCGGGCACGTCATCCCCGGAATGCACCGGAACCTCGTCCTG
>JAJUHJ010000180.1 GCA_029279965.1 Phyllobacteriaceae bacterium | reverse complement strand
TTCCCGCCGTTATCTACGGCGAAAAGAAAGATCCCCTTGCGATCGCCATCCCTTACAAGGAAGTGTTTCAGCGCATCCACGCTGGCGGTTTCATGACCACGATCACCACGGTCAATGTGAACGGCGAGAAAATTCGCGTTCTGCCGCGCGATTACCAGCTCGACCCCGTACGCGGCTTCGCCATGCACGTCGACTTCCTGCGCATCGGCAAAGACACGATCGTGACGGTGAATGTGCCCGTACACTTCCTCAATGAGGAAGATGCACCCGGCATCAGGCGCGGCGGCGTATTGAACGTGGTGCGCCACGAGGTTGAATTCGCCTGCCCGGCCGATGCCATACCGGACAACATCGAGATTGATCTTGCCGGCCTCGACATCGGCGATGCCGTTCATATTTCGGCTGTGAAACTGCCGGAGGGCGTGACGCCCACCATCGCAGACCGTGACTTCACCATCGCCACCATCGCCGCGCCCGCCGGACTGAAGTCCGAAGAGGCTGAGGACGGTGCAGAGGAGGCGGAAGGCACAGAGGAAGGCGGAGAGGAAGCGTAACCGCTTCTTCATTGCAACCCGGAGCCTGAACCATGCTGCTTGTTGCCGGGCTCGGCAATCCCGGCCGGCAACATGCCGGCCACCGGCACAATGTCGGCTTCATGGCGGCGGATGCCATTTCCCGCCGCCATTCCTTCTCGCCCTGGTCGAAAAAATTCAACGCCCTCATTAGCGAGGGCCGGTTGGGAAGCGAAAAAGCGCTTCTGCTGAAACCGCAGACATTCATGAACCTTTCCGGCCAGGCCGTCGGCGAGGCGATGCGTTTCTACAAGCTCGCGTCAAGTGATCTCATCGTTCTCTACGATGAACTTGATCTTGCGCCCGGCAAGCTGCGGGTGAAGCGCGGCGGCGGCCATGGCGGCCATAACGGCATCAAATCCATCGACGCCCATTGCGGCAAGGACTACCGGCGCGTGCGTATCGGCATCGGGCATCCCGGCGACAAGGCACGTGTCAACGCCCATGTGCTGAGTGACTTCGCCAAATCCGATCACGAATGGCTGGAGCCCCTGCTGGAGGCGGTGGCGGACAATATCGGCCTGTTGGCCGATGACGATGAGTCCGGCTTCATGAACCGCGTGAGCCTTGCTGTGAGGGGCAAGGCAGAGAACGGTGACACGGTGGACCAGAAGTCGAAGGCGAAAGGCCAAAGCCACATCCGCCAGGCGCGGCCGAAGAGTCCATCCGCCAAGGTTCCCGATACCGGCCCTATGGCTGAGATGCTGAGGAAACTGCTTGGCCGTCGATGAGCCGAAGCCGGGGCTTGACGATGGTCGATCCTTTCGCCCATAGCCCTGCCAACATTCTTTGAACCGCCTTACGGGACGAATTCATGGGTTTCAAATGCGGCATCGTCGGCCTGCCCAATGTGGGCAAGTCGACTCTTTTCAACGCGCTGACCAGAACAGCCGCAGCGCAAGCGGCAAACTATCCCTTCTGTACCATTGAGCCCAATACAGGCGAAGTGGCCGTGCCTGATCCGCGGCTGAAGACGATTGCGGAGATCGCCGGCTCGAAAGAGATTGTGCCGACACGCATCTCCTTCGTCGATATTGCCGGGCTTGTGCGCGGTGCCTCCAAGGGCGAAGGACTGGGCAATCAGTTTCTCGCCAATATCCGCGAGGTGGACGCCGTCGTGCATGTGTTGCGCTGCTTCGAGGACGACGACATCACCCACGTGGAGGGGCGCATCGACCCCGTGGCGGATGCCGAGACGGTGGAAACGGAGTTGATGCTGGCAGACCTGGAAAGTCTGGAGCGCCGCGTGCTTCAGATTCGCAAGCGAGCCACCGGCAAGGACAAGGAGGCGATCGCCGTCCTGCCCATAATGGAGCAGGCGCTTTCCCTGCTGCAGGAGGGCAAGCCCGTCCGCCTGCTTGCCGCTGAGCTTGACGCGGAAGGCGCGCGCATTCTGCGCTCGCTGAACCTCCTGACCTCCAAGCCGGTGCTATATGTGTGCAACGTTGCCGAAAGCGATGCCGCCACCGGCAATTCCCACACCGCAGCAGTCGAAGAAAGGGCCAGGGCGCAAGGCGCAAAGACCGTCGTCATCTCGGCCGCGATCGAAGCTGAAGTGGCACAGCTTCCGGAAGAAGAAGCCAAAGAATATCTGGAGGCGATGGGCCTTGAGGAGCCCGGTCTCGACCGGCTGATCCATGCCGGCTATGCGTTGCTCGACCTCATCACCTTCTTTACTGTAGGCCCGAAAGAGGCGCGGGCCTGGACCGTGAAGAAGGGCTCGCGGGCCCCGCAGGCCGCCGGTGTAATTCACACCGACTTCGAGCGCGGCTTCATCCGCGCACAGACGATCGCCTACGAAGATTACGTTACCCTTGGCGGCGAAACGCCTGCGCGCGACGCCGGAAAGGCACGCGATGAGGGCAAGGAGTATGTCGTGGCGGACGGCGACGTGATGCTTTTCAAGTTCAACGTGTGAGGCCTCAGCCCGCTGCGATCGGGCGCAGTATTCTTGTCGATCACAGAAAAGAACGTCCGCCGCTGCGCTTCCTTCTCCGCACAAACAGGTGCGCTGCACTCGCCTTCAATGCGCGTGGCGGCATCACCTTGTGACCTTTTCGCACATGCAGCATTTTTCCACAGCGCCGCCTTGGCTTTGTTGCACACAGGTGGTTAATTCCGCCCGCACCGGCGCTTTCCTCCCAGAGCGCCATTCAATCGAATAACCGAGAACTGCCAAACCCCTGTTTCCGGCGGGCGGGCAGGTTTTGTGATTTCAGGAGGTCATTCATGCTCGGCAGAAAAGTTCCGCACGTTACCTTCCGCACCCGCGTGCGCGACGAATCCATCGAGGGGCCGAATCCTTTTCGGTGGGAAGACAAGACCAGCGCCGACTTCTTTTCCGGAAAGCGCGTGGTGCTTTTCTCCCTTCCCGGCGCATTCACGCCGACATGCTCTACCTATCAGCTTCCGGATTTCGAAAAACTCCATGACGAGTTCAAGGCGGAAGGAATTGACGAGATCTACTGCATTTCCGTCAATGATGCCTTCGTGATGAACGCCTGGGCACGAAACCAGGATATCAAGAACATCAAGCTCATTCCCGATGGCTCGGGCGAATTCACCCGCAAAATGGGCATGCTTGTGGCCAAGGACAATCTCGGCTTCGGCATGCGCTCGTGGCGCTATGCCGCCGTCATCAACAATGGCGTTGTCGAGAAGTGGTTCGAAGAGGAAGGCTTCAGCGACAACTGCGATACGGACCCTTATGGCGCCTCGTCTCCACAGAACATTCTTGAAGCGCTGCGCACTCGAGAAAGTGTGGCGGCCTGAGTAAGGTTTTCCACCAGCCCCGGATGCTCCTTGCTTCCGGGGCATTTTGTTGGCTCCATCTTCGCGATCAAGAATCGGGGCTGATGAATGACTGATCGAACCTGGGCTTATGAAGACCTGAAGGAAGGGCTTGCATTCCAACTGGGGCCGAGGACCGTAACGCGCGATGAAATCGTTGATTTCGCAAGCGCGTTCGACCCCCAGCCGATGCATCTCGACGAAGAGGCGGGGCGTGCAAGCCTGCTCGGCGGTCTGGCGGCCTCCGGCTGGCACACATCTTCCATCTTCATGCGCATGATGTGCGATTCGTTTCTGCTCGATTCCACCTCACAAGGCTCGCCCGGCATTTCGGACCTTCGCTGGAAGCGCCCGGTGCTGGCGGGCGACAGGCTTTCCGGCACCTCCACCGTCCTGTCACGCCGGCGCGTGAAATCCCGGCCGGAACTCGGCCTGGTCACCTTCCGCCACGTGGTAATCAACCAGCGCGAAGAGCCGGTGATGGAGATCGAAAATCCCATACTCTTCCGCCTGCGAGCACCGGAGAGCGCCGCATGAAGCTGAAGCGATTCACAAGGCGGCCAGCGTGGCGCAATGAGCCGGAAAGAAGAGAGCGGTGAATGCAAGTGCGTAGCGCATTGGACGTTTATCTCCAGCTCGGCGAAACGATAACGCTCGGCCGCCACGTTTTCACAGCGGGAGAAATCAAGGAGTTTGCCGCCAAATACGACCCGCAAGCCTTTCACACGGACGAAGCGGCGGCAAAGACAAGTGTTTTCGGCGGGCTATGTGCTTCCGGCTGGCACACCTGCGCCCTATGGATGCGGTACAATCTGGAAAATCGCGAACGGACCGTTTCCGAGTGGAGCGGCCCAGGTCCGCAACCCGAATTCGGCCCCTCTCCCGGCTTCTCCGATCTGAAATGGCTGAAACCGGTTTATGCCGGCGATGCCATAACCTTCCGGCGCACCGCGCTGTCGCATCGGCCGCTTGCCTCCCGGCCGGGCTGGCATGTTCTCTCTATCCGCGCTGACGCGTTGAACGGCGACGGACACACGGTGTTGGAAATGACCAATGCAGCGCTTTTCCAGATGAAGTAGCTTACCCAACTCACTCGCCTTCGTAAGCGACCAGCGTGTGAACGTCGACACCCAACGCTTCCAATCTCGCGCGGCCGCCGAGGTCCGGCAGATCGATGACAAAGCAGGCCGCCACGATGTCAGCCTTCATCTGCTGCAGCAGCCGCACCGCGGCCTCGGCGGTACCACCCGTGGCAATAAGATCATCCACCAGAATGACCTTCTCACCGGGCGCAATCGCATCGCGATGCATTTCCATTTCGTCCAGACCGTATTCGAGGCTGTAGGCAATGCGCACGGTTTCGTGCGGCAGTTTGCCCTTCTTGCGGATAGGAACGAAGCCGGATGAGAGCTGGTGCGCAATGGCGCCACCGAGGATGAATCCCCGCGCTTCAATACCGGCGATCTTGTCGATCTTCGAGCCAGCGTAGGGGTGGACGAGTTCATCCACCGCACGACGGAACGCACGGGCATTTCCCAGCAGGGTGCTTATGTCGCGAAATAGCACTCCGGGCTTGGGGTAATCGGGAATGGTGCGGATTGCGCCGCGCAATGTTTCTTCGAGTGAGATCGTCATTCGCCAGGTATCTGTTGTTTGCGGCCGGTGTGCCGAAGTCCTTTTACAGCATCGGCCCGGGAACCAAAATCGGTTTTCGGAACGCACCAGGCCCCGATTCAAGATACCGCGTTGTTTTTGAATGGGTGGACGGGGTGCGGAAAAAGCTTCCCAGAATGAAAAAGGGCGCTCGCGAGCGCCCTTTGAATTCAGCATCGGAAAGCTGGCCTCAATGAAGTTCGGCCCAGATCTTTCGCTTGGTGAGATAGACAAGACCGCCGAACAGGATGAGGAAAATCATGACCGTGAAGCCGGTAGCCTTGCGTGCCTCCAGATGCGGCTCGGCCG
>JAJUHJ010000179.1 GCA_029279965.1 Phyllobacteriaceae bacterium | reverse complement strand
ACCGCTCGTGTGGCGCTGGAGAAGTTCTGGGCCGACAATGCCTTTCAGAAAACCGTCGCCGCCCGTGGTGAATATCTCAAGACGCGCCTGGCCGGAATAGCCGAGGCGTTGCCCAATGCGCGGCTGAAGGGCAGGGGCATGATGCTGGGGATCGATGTCGGATCCGGCGAACTGGCCAGCGAAATTTGCGCCCGATGCTTCGAAAACGGTCTCGTTATCGAAACATCCGGCGCTCACGACGAGGTGGTGAAGGTGCTTGCGCCCCTTACCATCGATGAGCAGACATTTTCGCGCGGGCTCGACATCCTGGAAGGGGCCGTCTCGGAAATCGTTCAATCCACGAAAATCGCTGCGGAGTGACATTCATGATCGTGCGTGACCTGAATCAGGCGAAGAACACAGAACGCCACGTCTTTTCCAATGGCTGGGATAGTGTTCGGCTGCTTTTGAAGTCGGACGGCATGGGGTTCAGCTTCCACATTACCACCATTCATGCCGGTGCCGAGCTGCCCATGCACTACAAGAACCATCTGGAGTGCGTTTATTGCATAGACGGCACCGGCTCCATTGAAAACTGCGCTACCGGAGAGAAGCACGAAATCCGGCCAGGCGTGGTCTATGCGCTCAACGAAAACGACAAGCACATCCTGCGTGCGGACGCGGAAAAGCCCATGACAATGGCCTGCGTCTTCAACCCGCCCGTTACGGGTAACGAAGTCCACCAGGACGATGGCTCCTACGCACTGGAGGCCGAGCCGGTGTGAAGCAGATCGCACCGGCAGAACCAAAAGAAGAAGGAGAATGACCATGTCTGCTATTTCCTCCACCAACGAACGAAGACCTGACCCTTATCCGAGCCGCTTGCCGGAAGAGCGTTGGCTGCCGCGCGAAGACAAGACCGTATGGAGCCAATGGCGGCCGGACGCGCCGTTGACGGCACAGCAGGCCGACCAGTTCGACCGTGACGGCTTCATCGTGCTGAAGGACTTGTTCTCCGAAGCCGAGGTGAAGGCGCTGGTGGCCGAATCCGCAGCGCTGCGTGGAGGCGAGCGCAAGCTGGAGGCAGGCAGCGTCATCACCGAGCCGGGTTCTGACGAAGTGCGCACGGTTTTCAAGCTGCCCGAGCAGAGCCCGTTGTTCAATCGGCTGGCGCGCGACAGGCGCGTGGCTGGGATTGCCAGCTTCATTCTCGGCGACGATGTTTATGTCCACCAGTCTCGGCTGAACTACAAGCCAGGCTTTACGGGCAAGGAATTCTACTGGCACTCTGATTTTGAGACCTGGCACGCCGAGGACGGAATGCCCCGTATGCGGGCGGTCTCCGCCTCGCTGCTGCTGACGGACAATGATGCGTTGAATGGGCCGCTGATGCTGATGCCGGGCTCGCATAAACACTTCATCGCCTGTGCGGGCGAGACGCCGGAGGACAACCACAAATCCTCGCTCAAGAAGCAGGAAGTCGGCGTCCCCTCGCATGAGGCATTGGCAAAGCTGGCCAGCGAACACGGAATCACCGCCGCGACCGGAAAGGCAGGCACGCTGGTTCTGTTCGACTGCAACACGATGCACGGTTCGAACGGCAACATCACACCCTTTGCCCGCTCGAACGCCTTCTTCGTGTTCAATGCCATGTCCAACCAGCTCGAGGAGCCGTTCGGCGCCAAGAAGCCGCGGCCAGATTTTCTCGCCGAGCGCGGCGAAGCCAAGCCGATCGAGATTATCTCGGGACGGCTGGACTAAGGATACGGAGGATCGGCTCAAGCCAATGATATTGCGACCGGAAGAGAAGAGCGCCGCGGTGGACCGCGGCGCGCAGGCGGACAGGCGCGCCGGACATACCGTCGAAAAGATCGGTGGAACATCGATGTCCCGCGCACGCGAGCTCGTCGAAACGATCCTGATCGGCAAACGCTCGGCCGCGGCACTCTATCAGCGTGTGTTCGTGGTCTCTGCCTTCGGCGGTATCACGGACAAGCTGTTGGAGCACAAGAAGTCCGGCGAGCCGGGGGTCTATGCCATGTTCGCCCACGCCGACAACGAGCACGGCTGGATGGACGCATTGAGCGATGTCAGCCGGGCGATGCGTGACATCAATGCCGGCATGTTCGATGATGCGGGCGATCGCCAGGCAGCGGATGATTTCGTGCGTGAACGGATTGAAGGCGCGCGCGGATGTCTGATCGACCTTCAGCGCCTTTGCTCCTACGGCCATTTCCAGCTCGGCGAGCATATGCAGACCATCCGCGAGATGCTGTCGGCACTGGGTGAGGCGCATTCCGCCAACAATCTTGCGTTGCTGCTGCGTCGGTACGGGATCAATGCAAGGCTTGTCGATCTCACCGGCTGGCGTGACGAAACCCAGCCGGATCTGGAGGAGCGCATCCGTGGCGCCTTCGCAGAGGTTGATTTTTCACGCGAACTGCCGATCGTGACCGGTTATGCGCAGTGTCGCGAGGGCCTGATGCGTGAGTTCGACCGCGGTTACTCGGAGGTGACGTTCGCCACAATTGCCGCGTTGACCGGAGCGCGCGAGGCGATCATCCATAAGGAGTTCCATCTCTCCAGCGCTGATCCGCGCCTGGTGGGGGCGGAGAAGGTACGCAAGATCGGCCGTACGAACTACGATGTGGCCGATCAGCTTTCGAATATGGGTATGGAAGCCATTCATCCGAAAGCGGCCAAGAAACTGCGCCAGGCCGGTGTGCCTTTGCGGGTGGCAAACGCTTTCGAGCCGCACGATCCCGGTACACTCATCGACGCCGAGCCCGCCGGCGCTCCGGGCGTGCAGATGGTCACCGGACTGCCCGTGACGTCGTTGGAGTTGTTCGAACAGGACATGGTCGGCGTGAAGGGCTACGACGCTGCCATTCTGGATATGCTTACCCGCCATCGCGTTCGCATTATCTCCAAGGTCTCGAACGCAAACTCGATCGTTCATCATGTCGAAGCACCGCTGAAGGCAATCCGACGTGTCGAGCGGGATCTGGCCGCACTTTACCCGGCCGCGCGCATTACGACACGCCGTGCCGGAATGGTCTCGGTCATCGGCCGCGATCTGAAAGGCCTCAGCATCATGCTCAGAAGCCTGACCGCGCTTTCACAGGCCGGCATTGAACCGATCTCGGCTCAGGAGACGGGCCGCGGCGTCGATGTGCAGTTCATCGTAGCGATCGAAGAGCGGGAAAAGGCGGTGAAGGCGCTGCATCATTGTTTCGTCGAAACAGCCGAGAGCCAACTTGCTGAGGCGGCGTAGAAGCGAACCATCGCTTCACGCGCCGTCCGGCATGAGCGAGTTGCGGACAGCCGACTTTCTTATTATGTTCAAGAACCCTCCGACCTGTCGACACTGATCCGACCTATCCAGGGTTGCGTATTGCGCCCGGAAATTTATCGTGATAGTTGTCTTTGAAATTTCAAATCAAAGTTGCATAGCTGCAATTTGGGTCGGGGAACATTCTTTTGAATACGTGGCGGTTTGGGGGGCTCGCCCTGGCCTTTGTGTTAGGCGCGTGTCAGGCGTCGTCGGGGCCGGCTGCCGGCGCTGTGGACCTCGCTTCTGCCGGCAACTCGCTGCAATCGGATCTTCAACTCGTTTCGAGCCTGCCTGCGCCGGTTGGCACAAATCAGGGCAGGGACGTGCCGATCGCCCGGGACGATCTGCTCAAGATCGATGTTTTTCAAGTCGATGAGCTGGATCGGACAGTGCGCGTCGATTCGAACGGCCGCATATCGCTTGCGCTGATCGGGATGGTCGATGCGGCGGGCAAGACGGTGCCCGAGCTGGAGCACGACATAGAAAAAATCTACGGCGTCAAGTACCTGCAGAATCCGGAAGTATCGGTGTTCGTGCAGGAGTCGGCCGGCCAGCAGGTGACGGTCAATGGCGCAGTGAGGAGTCCCGGCATCTATCCGATTTCGAGCACGGCCACGCTCCTGCAGGTGATAGCGCAGGCAGGAGACTTGGCCGAGATCGCCGATACCTCGAAAGTCTATGTGTTTCGCGAAGTGGGCAACGGAAAATTCGTCGCCAATTTCGACATCGGCGAGATCCGGTCCGGTCAGCGTCCCGATCCCCGAATATTCGGCGGAGATGTCGTTGTGTCGTTCTCCTCCGGCACGAAAATCGCCATGAAGAACCTGCGCGAGGCATTGGGAATGGCCACGAATGTGGCGCGGATCGCCACTTTTTAGGACGGTTGCTTATTAGGGGGGTGAAGGCGCGGATGGGCAGCGGTGAACAAATTCGAACCTGAGAGAGCCGGTCATCAGGTCCCGATGACGCCCGATGGCCGTGTCGTGGTCTATCAGCAGCCATATGATGCCTACGGCCGAACGTCCTATGGGGCGGAAGAAGAACAGGTTTTCGACCCGCTTAAGCTCTTCTGGTACGTGATCCATTATCGCTGGCTTATTGCCGCGTTCCTGGCCTCCGGCCTCGTCGCTGGAATTATGGTGACGCTTCTCCAGACCCCGCTTTATCGCGCTACGACGATGGTCGAGATCGTCACCAACGGGGCGAAAGTGTTTCGCGAACTGGAAATCGTCTCCCAGTCGAGCGACCATCGCGCATTCGAGACCGAGCGCGAAAAAATGCTGAGCCGGGAACTGGCCCGGCGCGTGGTTTTCGAACTGAACCTGACCGAAGACAGGACTTTTCTTGCGCCGACCCCAAGCTTCTCACTGATGAATCTGGTCAATCGAGCGACGGGCACTTCACGGGTGGCCGATCTCGACGAACTTACGGCGGCCGAGCGCGAGCGGATGGCGGTGCGGAAGATCGATGAGGGGTTGTCGGTCAATCTGCTGCGCGACACGTCAATTCTTTCAGTGTCCTATAGCCATGCTGATCCCCGTCATGCCGCGGGAATCGCAAACCAGATCACCCGCAGCTACATCGACCAGAATGTCGACAGGACCAGCGAGACATCCGACCTGGCGCGCCAGTTCATTCAGGATCAGGTGCGCGAGACAAAGGAGAAACTCCACACGTCCGAGCAAGCGCTTGTGTCATACGCCAAACAGGCAGGCATCACGGTAACCGGCGACGATGCGTCGCTGATTATGGCGAACATTTCCGAGATCAACCAAGCCCTGAGCGAGGCAATCCAGGAGCGAATGACCGCTGAGCGTTTTTACAGGCAGGTCCAGAGCGGCGACACCGCATCACTTCCGGAAGTCTTCCAAAGCGATTCGATCCAGGAGACAAAGCAGAGAATTGCCGAATTGCGGGCGCGCTATCAGGAAAGATTGGGAACGCTGAAACCCGATTTTCCCGAGATGCAACAATTGCAGGCACAGATCCGGGCCCTGCAAGATCAGGTTGATGTGGAAGTTGCGGCGATCGGCCATTCGGTAGAGATCAGATACGCCCAGGCACAGGAAAAGGTCGCCGCGTT
>JAJUHJ010000178.1 GCA_029279965.1 Phyllobacteriaceae bacterium | reverse complement strand
AAGACCTGCTGGCACGGGGCTTTGAACCAGGCGCGGAATTGGGGGCAAAGCTTACGGAACTCGAACATAAGTGGATTGAGTCCGACTTCACATTGACGCGCGAGCAACTGATCGCAATGCCCTGAAAGCTCAGGCGGCGTCCCTTGCCCCCACGATGCGCGAACGAATGGCCTCGATCATGCTCTCCCGGATGATCATCTCGTCGTGAACGTAACGCATATGCTCGACGGCGCGGCGGATCACTTCCGCCTCTTCCTCGTGCCGGGTATGCCAGTCGCAACCGGGGACCAGCGAACCGCAATGAAATTCCTTCATTGTCGTCCTCCTTGTTCGCATTCGCAAGTTCACCACTATAGCATGTATTTGGGGCACCGCCTTCCCCGGGCAATATCTGGCGGTGACTATTTGTAGCTCCCCGCGCGCCCAACCTGCATGGCAGGGCGCTATTCCGCGGCGAGCCGGCTGCCCAGAAAGCCGCCGGACTGGCGCTTCCAGAGCTGGGCATAAAGGCCGCCCCGCCGCGTCAGTTCCTCATGCGTGCCTTCCTCGACAATACGACCATCATCCAGAACAATGACGCGGTCGAGCGCGGCAACCGTGGAAAGGCGATGAGCGATGGCGAGCACGGTTTTGCCTTCCATCAGCTTTTCAAGGTTCTCCTGAATGGCCGCCTCGATCTCGGAATCGAGCGAGGACGTCGCCTCGTCGAGAATGAGGATCGGTGCGTTCTTCAGCATCATCCGGGCAATGGCAATGCGCTGGCGTTGGCCGCCGGAGAGCTTGACACCGCGCTCGCCCACATGAGCGTCGTAGCCTGTGCGGCCGCGGGGATCGGTGACACCCATGATGAAGTCATGGGCGGAGGCGCGCCTGGCCGCCGCCACGATCTCCTCCTCACTCGCGCCTGGCTTGCCATAGGCGATGTTGTCTCGGATGGAGCGGTGCATGAGCATCGGCTCCTGGCTGACCACGCCGAACTGAGCGCGCAGAGAGGCTTGCGTGATCTCGCGGATATCCTGGCCGTCGAGGAGGATGCGTCCTCCCTCCACATCGAACAAGCGCAGCATCAGATTGACGATGGTGGTCTTGCCGGCGCCCGAGGGGCCAACCAACGCCACACGTTCGCCGGGGCGGATATGCAGGTTCAGCCCCTCGATAATGCCGCCCTCCCTTCCGTAATGGAACGAGACATCCTCGAACCGGATATCGCCCCGGCCATTTTCGAGAATGCTGGCATCCGCCGCATCTCGGATTGCCGGGCGACGGGAGATGACGCCCGTGGCATCCTGGACGGTGGCGTAGGACCGGATCAGCCCATTGATCGAAAACATCATGTAGCCCGACATCTGGTTGAGCCGGAAGACGAGCCCCATCGCAGCGGCGATTTCACCGGTTGTGGCATTGCCGTTCATCCAGCTCATCACGGCAAGGGTGCCGACCGCCGTCATCATGATGCCGTTGAGGATAAAGACGGTTGCGCGCACACGCGTGATGGCGCGCGTCAAGCTGCGCACGGCGGCCAACAACCGGGCCATGCCCTCGCGCACATAATGGTGCTCGCGGCCGCCGCTGTCGAAGAGCTTGACCGCCATGATGTTGGTAAAGGCGTCAACCATACGCCCGTTGAGAACGGAACGTTCGTCCGCCCTCCGCCGGCCGGCTTCGCGCAGCGGCGGCAGCAGGAAGAGGGCAGCGATCACGAAAGCAACGAACCAGAGACCGAGAACAAGGCCGAGCATCGGGTCGAGAGCCGTGAGGATGGTGCCCGCCAGAAGCAGGAAAGTCAGAAAGCTCCACATGGTCTGGAGAGCTGAAACGATGAAATCACCGGTCGCCTCACCGCCCTGCATGATCTTGGTGGCGATGCGGCCGGCAAAATCGTTCTGATAGAATTCGTAAGGCTGGTCCATGACCCGCCGAAAAGCTTGCCAACGCACCCGCTGATAGAAGGACGGGGCGATCACCTGCTCCTCGATGATGGTATTGGCGATCATGACGACGGCGCGCGCGACCAGCACCAGAAAGGCAAGGCCGGCAAGCATCGGCCAGTGATCGGCAATGAGTGTTGCCGGGGTGGATGCATCGAGCAGATCGATCAACTGCCCCAGCCCCCAATACAGACCGGCATCCACCGCCCCCGACAGCCCGCCGATCAGGAGGAGCAGGATGAAAGGCCATTTGGCCTGTCTGGCGAAGAAGAGAATGAAGCGGAACGCGCTGGTGGGCAGCACCTCGCGATCGGTGTCGCCGAAAGGGTCAATGACACCCTCGGCGCGCCGCCACAGGCGCTCGCGACTTCCAATTCCCGCTTCTTCTTCGTTCATACGCCTACTCGGCTGCCTCCGTTCGTCCCACATCGAGGAACCCACCCGACTGGCGCTGCCAGAGGTGAGCATAAATGCCGCCCTTCGCGATCAACGCATCATGCGTTCCCTCTTCGACGATCCTGCCGCGATCCATCACCACCAGCCGGTCCATGGCTGCGATGGTGGACAGGCGATGGGCGATGGCGATCACGGTCTTGCCCTCCATCAGGCGGTAGAGATTTTCCTGGATAGCCGCCTCGACCTCAGAATCCAGAGCCGAGGTCGCCTCATCGAGGATGAGGATCGGTGCATCCTTCAACATGACGCGGGCAATGGCGACACGCTGCCGTTGCCCGCCGGAAAGTTTCACGCCGCGATCACCCACATGGGCGTCGAGACCCCTGCGCCCCTTTATGTCGTGAAGTTCACCGATGAAATCCAGTGCCTCGGCGCGCCGGGCCGCCTCCAGCACCATCTCCTCATCGGCATCCGGCCGGCCATAGAGGATGTTCTCGCGCACGGAACGATGAAGCAGGGAGGTATCCTGCGTGACCATACCGATTTGCGAACGCAAGGAATCCTGCGTGACATCGGCAATGTCGATGCCATCAATCAGGATGCGCCCGCCTTCCAGATCATAAAAGCGCAGCAGCAGATTGACGAGCGTGGACTTGCCCGCGCCGGAGCGGCCCACCAGCCCCACTTTCTCGCCTGGGCGGATGGTCAGTGACATATCCTCGATCACGCCGCTTTGCTTGCCATAGTGGAAGCGAATCCGCTCGAAGGCGATCTCGCCCTTTTCCACCTGAAGTTCCTTCGCGCCCGGCTTGTCTTCCACGAGACGCGGGAGCGAAATGGAGGCGATGCCGTCCTGCACCGTGCCTATGTTCTCAAACAGCATGGTCATTTCCCACATGATCCACTGCGACATACCCCAGAGCCGCAGGACCAGGCCGAGCACCACCGCCACCGCGCCGACGGTCACGGCTTCTCCAAGCCAAAGCCAGATGGAGACGGCACCGACGGCGGAAAGGCAAAGCGAATTCAGCAGATAAAGCCAGCCATTGAGGCCCGTTATAAGTCGCATCTGCCGATAGACTGTGTCGAGAAATCCCGTCATGCCCTCGCGCGCGAAAGTCGCCTCGCGCCGGGCATGGGAAAACAGCTTTACCGTCTGGATGTTGGTGTAGCTGTCGACGACACGACCGGTCATGACGGAGCGCTCATCCGCCTGCTCCTGCGAGACGCGCCCCAGGCGGGGGATGTAATAGCGCAGAAGCAGGGCATAGCCTGCGAGCCAGCCGAGAAGTGGCGCGGCCAGCCGCGGGTCGGCGGACGCCGCGATCACCAGCATTCCGGCGAAATAGACCACGACGTAGTTGAGCATATCGACAAGCTTCAGAATGCATTCGCGCACGGCCAGCGCCGTCTGCATGAGCTTGGCGGCAATGCGGCCGGCGAACTCGTCCTGATAGAAGCTCATCGACTGCTTGAGCAGATATCGGTGAACCTGCCAGCGGATGCGCATGGGATAGTTGCCCATCAGCACCTGGTGCAGCATCAAGGAATTGAACATCACCGCCGCGGGAAGCACGACCAGGACAACAAAGGCCATGCCGGCGAGATTCCAGGCTTCCTCCTGAAGGAAGGTCGTCCTGTCCCTCTCCGCCAGCCAGTCGACGATGTTCCCCAGGAAGGCAAACATCCACACTTCGACGATGGCCACGATGGCCGCGGAAATTGCAGAGATGATGATGAAGGGCCAGGCGCCGCGCGTGAAATGCAGACAGAAGGCGATCAGCGTGCTGGGCGGTTCCTGGGGCTCCTCGGCCGGAAAAGGCGGCAGGCGTCGTTCAAACCAGCGGAACATGGTTCATCCTCGAAATATTACGGGGTCACGGCCCCTTTTTGCGGCACGACCGGCGCGCCGGGCTTGCTGTCTTCGGATCGGGAGCGTCGCTGCATCCGCAAGCGGCCTTCTACCGCTGTTACCGACTGCCCGGATCCGGATGGTTCATTTGCCGCTTTGCAGCAAGCGCTGCGCCAAATGACTCCTGACAACGGAGTGGCGGGAACTTGCAGCCGTGTTCCGGCGGATTCGCCCGCGTGCCTGGCTGGACTTGAAAGAAGGCTTTGAAACGAAAACGCCGTCAGGCCGGAAGCGCAGCCACGATCGGGAGCCGCACACAGACCAGGGATGCCAATATACGGAAATCCATGACGGCCTCCTGCAGTTTACGTTAAGCGCGCGGGCTTTATATCCATGTTCATCATCACTGGCCAGAGCCTCCGTGAACCGCCTATGACCTTCATGGAGCCCCGTAGCAGCCACGTTACACTTGAGATCGGAATGCAGCAAAAAGGCCTTCGTATAGCGCTCTTCCAGCCGGATATTCCGGGCAACACGGGCGCGCTTTTGCGCCTTTCCGCCTGCCTGGGTATCGAGGTCGAACTGATCGAGCCGGCCGGATTCGCTCTTTCTGACCGGATGCTGCGGCGTGCCGGAATGGATTATCTGGAAATTGCCGCACTTCATCGCCATCCTTCCTGGGAGGCATTCGAGCGCTGGCGGCGCGAAGAACAGCGCCGGCTGATCCTGCTGACAACGGCGACGAAGGTGCCCTATACGTCCTTCTGTTTCCGTGGGGATGACGTGCTGCTCTTCGGCCGCGAATCGTCCGGTGTTCCCGACAACGTTCAGGCGGCGGCCGATTGCCGCCTTACCATTCCCATGAGGGAGGGCGCCCGCAGCCTCAACGTTGCGCTTGCCGCAGCGATGGTCTGCGGCGAGGCCATCCGGCAGACGCGGTGAAAACGTGATGTTCCGTCTGTGAATCATGCCGATCCCTTCTTGATGTGAAAGGCAGCGGCTACGTCCTCAAGTTAAGTTGAGGTCAAGCGATCAATCCGTTTTTTACAGCATCGGCCCGAAAATCTGAATCGATTTTCGCAAAGCACGAGGCGTAGATTCAATGAGATAGCGCGTCCTTTGCGCGTCCAGATGGACGCACGGCGCTCTAAACGTGTGATGCGCGACTGCATCCGCTCGCCCTGCGGCATCGGGCAGCGTGAAAAGTTTGTCATCCGTTCCGCGTGCTTCAATCCGCGCTCGGCAACCGGCGCATGGTGAACTCGATCACGTT
>JAJUHJ010000177.1 GCA_029279965.1 Phyllobacteriaceae bacterium | reverse complement strand
TATCACTGTGCCATTTCAGGTTGTTCTTTCAGAAACTCAGTTTTGCGTCTGAATCCGATCCCGCGCAGGGGGATCTGTAAAGATTTCGCGTAAAAACGCGACGAAGGCCGTCACGTTCGGATTGCCCCGGCGACTTTCCGACCAAAGCGCGGTTATGGCACCCCTGTCCGCCCAATATTCAGTCAGGACCGGAACCAGTTCACCTCGAGCAACATAGGGCGCGGCGACATAGGTTGGCGAAAGGCCGATACCTGCACCGCCAGCGACAGCGACCGTCACGGCTTCGGTGTTGTCTACGACAACTCCGGCAGTGGGCAAGACTTCGACCGTGCGGTTTCCCACCTGAAACGGCCAGCGCAACAACTGACCGGAATTGTAGTGTCGGACGTTGACGCAGTCGTGCCCCTCCAGATCTTCGACCCGGTGCGGGGCGCCCCGCTTTGCCAGATAGGCAGGCGAAGCGAACGCACCAGCTTTGTTCGGACCGAGTCTGAGGGCTATCAGGCGAGAATCTTCCGGGCTGCCAATCCGGATCGCTACGTCAATGCCTTCCTGGATGAGATCGCTCATCGTATCGCTGACCCGCAGGTCCACCGTAATTTTAGGGTAGCGTTCACGGAACAAGGCCAATTTTGGCGCAAGGATGTGTAGCGCAATCGGACTGGGGGCGGCGAGTTTGACAGGCCCCGCGGGCTCGCCGCGCACGGTTGCGGCAACTTGTTCGATCTCTTCGGCATCGCGCAACAGCCGGATTGCCCGATCATGTAGAACGCGCCCCTCCGGTGTCAGGGTCAGCGAACGTGTGGTGCGAGCGAAGAGCTTCAGGCCCAGCCGTTCCTCCAGTCGCTGAATGCTTTTGCTTACCGCGGAGGGCGAAACCGACAGCGCGCGCGCCGCAGCCGTGTAGCTTCCGAGCGAAGCTGCCCGCGAAAAGGCGATCAGCCCGGTCAACCTGTCAATGCCGATTTGTTCCATGACGGAATGATAGTAACGAAATCGCCCCCCATTATCAATCACAAGGAGGATGCTACGTTGGCTTGCGAAAGTGCCAAGCGGTCAAGAAATCGGAGAACGCGATGCAGGAAGATGCGGCCATTGCAGAAGTGCCTGGTCCGGTTCCATCCTTGGCTGGGAAGTCCGTCCTGATCTTTGGAGGCACATCGGGCATCGGCCTGGCCGCCGGCCTGGGTGCCAAAGCCTCGGGCGCCATTGTCACCGTCGCCGGACGGGACCGGGACCGAGCCGCGCACGTTGCCCATACTCATGGTTTTGCAGGCTGGGTCGCGGCCGAGATCAGCGACCCCGAAGCGATACGGCAGGGTCTGGCAGCGATCGAACGGGTCGATCATCTGGTGCTTCTGGCGGGCGCACTGACCATCGGCAAGGTGATGGAGGCCGACATCGGCACCCTCCGGCGCGCTTATGACGAACGCATCTGGTCGGTGGTACATATTCTGCGCACTCTTGGCGAAAGGCTGGCTTCGGATGCCTCGATCACACTGGTGTCGGGCGCGCTGACACATCGCCCCGACGGCAATGGCACGGCGATTGTGGCCAGCGCCTGCGCGGCGCTTGAGGTGCTGGCGCGCGGTCTTGCATTGGAACTGGCACCACGGCGGGTAAACACGCTTTCGCCTGGACCCATCGACACGCCGCTCATCGGAAAGGCGATGGGGGAACAACGCGACGCTTATATGCGCATGGTGGCCGAGAGGCACCCTCTCCACCGGTGGGGCAGTGCCAGTGAGGCCGCTAGTGCCGTGCTGTTCCTGATGACCAACCGCTACATGAATGGCGCGGTCCTTCACGTCGACGGCGGCTCTCGTCTTTAGCAAACCCGCCAATCGCGCCGGTGAAAACACGGCTCAGCCGGCCTGATCGAAACACCACCCACCCCCTTGCACAGGAACCTGGGAGAAACACAGCATGATTACGCTCTATTATCACCGCGGCGCCTGCTCGACTTCGAACCACTTCGCGCTTGAGGAAGCAGGCGTCGACTATCGGGCGATAGAGGTCCACCTGGATCGCCTGGACGATCCAATTGCGACCAGAGTGCGCGAACTGAATCCGATGGCAATGACGCCGGTTCTGGTGCTGGAAGACGGAACGGTCTTGACCCAGAATGCTGCGACCTTGGCCTATATTGCCGATCTCGTACCGGAGAAGAACTTGCTTCCTGCCCGCAACACGGTTGAGCGGGCGCAGGCGGAAAGCTGGCTCTCGTTCGTTGCTTCCGATCTCCATCCGACCATTATCGAATACATCTACAAGGCACTGCCGGCGACCGAGGAGGAGAAGGAAAAGGCGAAGGCCTTCTACGACAAGCGCGTCGCGTGGCGCCTGAAGGTTCTGGAGGATCGGCTGGAACAACGGGATTATGTATTGGGCGATCAGTATTCGGTCATCGATGGCTACGCTCTGGTTGTGCTGAATTGGTCCGTGCCTGCGGAAGTGTCCCTCGATCCCTATCCGAATATCCGCGCTTATATGGAGCGGCTGGAAGCGCGCCCGGTGATCCGCCGCGTGCGTGACGCCGAAGGGCAGATATCCTGGTAGGTGTGCGACCCATGCCCTGCACGGGTCGGGACACGATATCCTGCTCTGATGGCCAGTGGCGTGCAATTGCCCGATCGAAAAATCAGCACCTGAGCGTCTGGAAAACGCGTCAGCTCGCTGAACTTCTACTGCGGGATTTTCCGTTCGATAGATGCCGATTACCGCCCATTTGGGATCACATATCCTCCCTCGCGGTGGTGTCGTGCTTCTATTCCTGAAACCACTTCTTCAACAATTTCCTGCAATTCCGCCGGTGTCGCGCCGTCTCGCGCCTGAATCGAAATGCCCTGCATCACGGCGGCCAGATGCCGGGCAAGCCGCTGCACCGGTTCCGTGTCCGCAAAAGGCTGAAGGGCCTCCGCTATCCGCTTGCGCATAGTCTCCCGCCGCATGGCCGCATCACGGGCGAGCGAAGCGTGCTCCGGATGGCACTCGATCATGCCGCTGGAGATCATGCAGCCACTCTCGCGGTCTGGGTGCGTCACGGCTCTGACGGCTGCTTCCAGCAGCGTCCGCACAGCCGCTCCCAGAGAGTCTGCCGCACGCACTGACGCACGATCGATGGAGCCGAAGTTCGCCTCGTAACGCTCCAGCGCCTCTCGGTAGAGCCCAGCCTTGCTGGCAAAGGCGGCATAGAGGCTCGGTGGTGCGACCCCGATCTCCCTTGTCAGATCACCAATCGACACACCCTCATAACCATGGCGCCAGAACAGCCGCATTGCTTTCTCGATCGCTTCCTGCCGGTCGAAGCTCCAGGGCCGTCCGCCGCGTGATTTCGGGGTCTGTTGCATAGTGTACACTAAACAACCCTTGACATGCCGTGTCAAGGGAGTTGAATAGGGGTCGCTAAACAACATGGAGCTTCCATCATGAACCCCTCCAGACGTACATTCCTCGCGGGCACGGTCGGCCTCGCTGCCTTGGCTACCAAAATATCTACAACGCCCCTCGCTCGTGCGCAGACGGTCGTCGCGACGGGCTCCGGTGCCGCCGCGACGAATGCGCGCGAACAATTCTTCGTTCGCTCGGAGGATGGCACGACCCTTTCGGGCGAGGCGCAGGGTGACCCGCAGGCGCCCGAGATCCTTTTCATCCACGGCCTGCGTCAGAGCCGGCTGAGTTGGGAGAAGCAGTTTTCCGATGCAGAGCTCGCGGGCTTTCGACTGGTGAGTTTCGACCTGCGCGGCCATGGCGATTCAGATAAGCCGGTCTCATTTGACGCCTATTCCGATGCCGACCGATGGGCGGACGACGTGGCCGCGGTGATCGACGGCGCCAGGCTGCGCCGTCCGGTGCTGGTCGGCTGGTCGCTCGGCGGCTTCGTGGCTGGAGCCTATCTGCGCAAATATGGCGGCTCAAAAATTGCCGGCGTCAATCTGGTCGATGCCGTGACCAAACTGTCGCCGGATCTTCTCACCGAAGAGGCCGCAACGTTTACCGATACGACCACGTCCCATGATCTTGCCACGCGCACCGCGGCCACGGCCGATTTTCTCGCCGCCTGCTTCCACCGGCCGCCGTCCGAGGCGGAGATGCGGCGCATGCTGGTTGTCAACGGCATGACGGCTCGAGCGGTGAACGAAGGTTTCATCAAGACAGAGACCGCAGATCTCGAGCCTGTCTTCAAGGCTTACGGCGGTCCAATCCTGCTGACGCACGGCATACATGATCGGTTGGTGCGGGTTGAAATGTCGGAGCGCATCAAGTCCATTCACGCGAACAGCGAACTTTCGCTCTTCCCGGACAGCGGGCACAGCCCCTTCTATGAAGAACCGGTACGATACGGCCAGGAACTTGCCCGTTTCGTGGCATCCGCCAATCATGGCTAATGGGATCAAACTGGGCGCGGATCGGTGGCATCGCCCCTCAATTCCCGCAGCGGCCTTGCCTGATGTTCAAGTTGGCCCGGAGAATTGGGAGCCGCCGTTCTTTCCCGGCTTCCGCTCGCTGGATGTCGAGGCTGGTGGCGTTCGCTTCGCCGGCGTCATGGGCGGCGCAGGACCGCCGCTCCTGCTGCTTCACGGCTTTCCCGAGACTCACATCACCTGGCGTAAGGTGGCTCCCATACTGGCGCGGCGCCACTCCTTGGTTATCCCCGACCTGCCAGGCTACGGCGCGAGCCGCCCGTGTGCGATGACGCCACGCTGGACGAAAAGGCGTGTCGGCGCGGCGCTGGTCGCCCTCATGCGAGCACTTGGCTACAAGCGCTTTGCGTTGGCCGGGCATGATCGTGGCGCTCGCGCTGGTTACCGCCTCGTGCTCGATCATCCTGGCACGGTGACACGCTTCGCCTCGCTCACTGTCGTCCCGACGCTCGATGCGATGCTGGCCGTCGGCCATCGCTTCGCACAGAAGAACTATCACTGGTTTCTGCTGGGGCAGGATGCGGATCTGCCGGAGCGGCTGCTCGCCGCCGCGCCGGACGACTTCATCAATCGGGTTTTCAAGGTCATGAATGCGGAGAGCGACAGCGTGATCGAGGCCGCGGCGCGGGAAACCTACCGGGCCGCGTTCCGGGATCCGGCGGTGCGGCACGCGATGTGTGAGGATTATCGTGCCGCACTGAACGAGGATGTCGCGCAGGACCAGGCAGATCGCACCGCCGGGCGGAAGCTGAATTGTCCAGTGCTCGTGCTGTGGCCGCGCCCTGAGGAGGTCGCAAGACGGCCGAACCCGATTGATATCTGGAAAAACTGGGCCAATGACGTCAGGGGCCTAGCCACAACAGGTGGCCATCTTCAGCCCGAAGACCGTCCGGAGGAAGTCCTAGCGGCACTCACTCCATTTTTCGCGGCGAGTGAAGGAGAGCCTTATACCAGCGGCGTGTGAGTAGGACTCTCGATCGACGGTTTCCCTTCTGAGCGATTTGTGATTCACCGTGGCGAACAGAGGAGGTTTGCCATGGCCGCGCCGATTCGGCTTCGAGAGGACTTTGATGGGGCTCAACT
>JAJUHJ010000176.1 GCA_029279965.1 Phyllobacteriaceae bacterium | reverse complement strand
GCCTATCTGCGCAAGCACTACGGCGATGTCTTCAACCAGTTCACCACCTTGCTGCGCCGCACCGCGCCGGATGTGCCGCCGGTGGAGCTGTTCTGGCGCGTGCACTTCAGCCTTGGCGCGGTGATCTTCACGCTCTCCGGTATGGAATCGTTGCAAGCGATCAGCAAAAAGGATTTCAACGAAACCGTCACCGCCTCGCGCATTACCGACCATTTGTTGCCGTTCGTGGCGGGGGGGATTCGGGGCTAAAGCGAAGCATTATCCCCTCAACAATGGTGGGATTGGAGAAGCGGGCGGACGGCAAAACCGGTTTGCTGCGGGTCGCTACATTAAGGGGCGGAATTATGGTAGTATCCGCTGCACGTAATAAGGACTTCAAAGCAACGCATGTCGCACCGTAATAGCACCAGCAAAAGCACCCAAAAGGGGTCGGCGATCGACAAGGTGGCTAAATCGGTCGACAAATTCAGTGTTAGGGGCCGTCGGACCCGCGCTCAACTCCTCGAGGCGGCCCAGAGAGTGTTCGAGCGCAATGGATTCGTTGAGGTTCGGGTTGCCGACATCGTCAAGGAAGCGGGCGTCGCCCACGGGACCTTCTATACTTATTTCAATTCAAAGGAAGAGATCTTTCGCGCGGTTATTGAAGTCCACCAGAGCACCATCGAGCAAAGCGCTTCGGGAACATCCTTGCCTCGACGGAGCACGCCTCGCGCCAGGATCGAGGCTTCCAACCGAGCCTATCTCGAAGGTTATGCAAAGCACAGCAGATTGATGGAGTTGTGGTGGGAAGCCAGCGTCTTGCATACCGATCTGGGTGATCTTCTGGAAGAATTGATTCTCTACAATATCCGCCGCACCGAGCAGTTTCTGCATAAACTCAAGAAAGCGAAATCCATCGCCCCCGATGTAGAGCCGGCATACGCGGCCCGCGCCTTGAACGCCATGGTCATGCAATTCTCCATTCGCATTTTTAAAGATGGCGCCGATAAAGTGGATATCGAAAAAGCCATACGCACGGTGACCAATATCTGGTGTCGTGGAATCGGCCTTGACGAGTAAGCCACCGCGGCTTGATTCAAGGCGCCACTGGTGAAGTCGTTTCTTGAACCCGTCAACCCTGACTGTTCAACTCTGACTCTCTTCAGCCCTGAGAAGGGCTGGGGTCCCGCTGCGTCTCTTGGCGGCGTGCAATGATGAACAGTGGCTGATCGTATTCGACCGGTTGTGCGTCTTCGACCAGGATTGCACTGATTCGACCCGGCATCCCGGTTTTGATCGGGTTCTGTATTTTCAAAGCTGAAATAATGCAAAGGATGTCGTCGTTGCCGACCAGGTCGCCGACCTCGACCAAGCGCTTGCCATCCGGCGCCAGGGCACGATGGAAAGTGCCAACCAGCGGAGAGCGCACGACGTCGCCGATGGGCAGGTCGTCGCCGGATTGCACCGGTTCGGCGCTGACCGTACCCGTTGCCACCGTGCTGGCGGAGTGGGGAGGTCGGTAGACCCGGGCCCGCTTAATACGGATGGCCTGGCCATCGTCGCTGATGTCGAGTTTGGCGACACCACATTCTTCAACCGTTGCAATGAGCTCTCTGAGCTGATGCATGTTCACGCCTTTACCCTCCATTCCTCCCATTGCCTTCCCGTCACGCCCTGGCTCCGCGTGCGTGCCTTTGCCCGCCAAGCACGGATGGCACGGCGGCATCCCGGGTTCGCGGAGCCCGGGTGCACGGTGGCGTGGGGAATCAGACGGTGGGATTGCCCGCCGCGTAAATGACCTGGCCGGTGACATAGGAAGAATCCGGCCCAACGAGAAATGAAACGACACCCGCGATATCGCTGGGTTGGCCGACCCGGCCAAGGGCGATTTGCTGTGCGACCTGCTCTTTGAAATCGTCGAAATCGACGCGCATGCGCGCGGCGGTCGATCGCGTCATATCCGTTTCGATGAAGCCAGGAGCGATGGCGTTCGCGGTGACGCCGAACCGTCCCAGTTCTATGGCCAGTGTGCGAGTGAAGCCCTGAATGCCTGCTTTCGCGGTGCTGTAATTGGCTTGGCCGCGATTACCGAGCGCCGCGATCGAGGAGATATTCACGATCCGGCCAGACTTGGCTTCGGACATGTATGGCTGTACCGCATGCGTCACCAGAAAGGCGGCGCGGAGGTGCACGTCCATGATGTCGTCCCAATTTTCCAGCGTCATCTTGTGGAACAAGTTATCCCGGATGTAGCCGGCATTGTTGACGAGGACGGTGGGCGCCCCCAGGTCGTCACGCACGCGTGCAACAGCGGCATCCACAGCGGCGGGGTCCCGAACATCGGCGGTGATTCCCAGGGCCGGTCCGAGACCCGCGAGGCGCTCAACCGTGGTCGAGAGCGCATCTCCATCCATATCGATCAGAGCGACGGAGAGTCCGTCGGAGAGAAGTCGTTCGGCGACGGCGGCACCGATGCCTCGTGCGGCCCCGGTTACGATTGCGATCCGTGGTGATCTGTTGGCCATGATGTTCTCCTGTCGTTGAAACCCGTCAATTCAGTCGTTTGTTGTCGTCTCGAATGATTCTTTGAGCCGTGGCAGCACGCCTTGCTCGAGGACAAGTAATAGCAAATATGACATCGATGTCAATATCAATATTGAGTCTTTCTGTGATCACTTCAATGCCAGATAGGCTGGTGAGGCAGGTGTCATTCGTCTTTTGCCGCCTCTCGACAGGAGGATGAAAATCACCAGCCCGATACTTGACATTGACATCGCCGTCATGTTTTGTTGCTATCCATGCAAGGTCTGCCGTCACCTACAAACGGAGTGGAGGAAGCTCACGATGAAAAATGTTGCTATCACGGGACAAGGCGTAATCTCGTGTTTCGGAATAACCCTGCCTGATTTTTGTCGCGGTTTGGACACCAAGCAGATTGCCGCGGAGAGGGCGCCTTGGTCCGACGAGGCAAATGGCCATCTCTTCTACGCCCCTGTGAAGCATTTTGATCCCGCCGACTGGATGGATGATCGCACTCTGCGCGGCTCCGATCGGTTCGCCCAATACGCCGTGGCGGCCGCCGTCGCCGCTGTTGAAGATTCCGGGCTGGGTGAGCTTGATCCGCTGCGCACGGCGGTGGTCATGGGCACCTCGATGGCCGGTGCCGCCACTCTCTACGACGCCCAACAAGCGTATTCGGAAGGGGGATTCGAGGCGGTGCCGCGCAAGCTTCAATTGATGGCCTGGCCGAACATGGCCGCGGGTCATATCGCTCTGCGCTGGAAACTCCATGGTCCACTGCTGACCATATCGACGGCTTGTGCTTCCTCTCTGGATTCCATCGGCATCGCCGCTCGCATGATCGAGACCGGTGTGGTTGATGTAGCAATCGTTGGCGGTACTGACAACGGTGAGGTGAAAGTCAGTGGGCTGGGTGCCGCTCGGTACGGAATGACCCCTACCGATGTGGACGACCCGCATCGGATATGCCGCCCGTTCGATCGCAATCGCAGAGGCATCATGGGGGGCGATGGCGCCGGCGTGCTGATCCTGGAGCGTGCTGATCATGCCCGTAAACGGGGGGCTCGGATCGACGGTCTGGTCAGCGGTTACGGTTCGCTTTCCGACGGCTACCACCCCAGCTCGCCGGACCCATCAGGTCGCTGGGAGCGCATGGCCATGGAAACGGCGCAAAAGGAAGCAGGGCTGTCGCCGCGTGACATCGGTGCGATCGTTGCGCATGGCACCGGCACACCGGTTGGCGATACCGCGGAAATCATCGCGATCAACGAGACGTTCGCCAATCAAGACGTCAGTGTGACGTCGATCAAAGGTAACGTCGGGCATACTGCGGGCGCGGCCGGTGTCATGGGAGTCATGGCCGGGTTGCACGCGCTGCGATCCAACGCGCTCCCGCCCACCGCCAGTACCACGGATCTTGATCCCAGCATTCGTTTTAATGTGCCTCTCGACCGCCCGGCGCCGCTGGAACGCGATGCGGTCCAGATCAATGCGTTCGGGTTTGCGGGTCAGGATGCCTCTTTGGTCATTAGTCGAAACTGAAAGGTGCAACCAGCAAAGGTGTAATCAACGATGTCACTCAACACGTTCACCACTAACTTGGGTTGTATTACTGACTTTGGGCTGCGCTTTCGGCCTGATGCTCCGGCATTGCTGCAAGACGGCTTGGAACTGACTTATCGCCAGCTCGATGAACGAATCAATCGTGTCGCGAATGGCCTGGCCGCCGCCGGCATCCAGCGTCAAGAGCGGGTGCTGGTCCTGTGGGAAAACGATATTCGTTTCATTGAGACCGTCCTGGGGACGATTCGCGCGGGAGCGGTGGCTGTGCCGATCAATCCGGCTCTCACCATCGAGAAACATCGTCTGCATTTGCAGGACAGCGAGGCCAAGGCAATTCTCGCGAGCCGGGGCGTGGCCGCCAACGCCGCCGCGCTGGCGGCTGACGATTCGGTGATTTTTGCCGCCGCGGTGGACGGAAAATCCCATGGCCTGGCGGACTACGAAGCGTGGCTTGCCGGTTGCGCGGCGCAGCGGCCCGAGATCATCAATGCGCCCGACGATCTGGCCTGGCTGCCGTACACCTCGGGGTCCACTGGCAAGCCGAAGGGCGTGAAGATAGCGCACCAGATGTTGCTGCGTGACGCCCAACTTGCCGTGCACGCCAGCTACATCGACTCCGGAGACCGCGTCATCGTATCCGCTCCTCTGTTCCATATGAACGCGGCGGCGGTGGGATTGCTGCCCGTCTTATACGCCGGAGGCTCGGCGTATGTGCTGCCCAAGTTCGATGCGGCGGCGGTTTTGCGCGGCATCGAAGAGCGTCGCTGTACCTTTACCGTGGGTGTGCCCGCCATGTACAAGCTGATGCTGGCCGAGAAGCAGGAGCTGTCGCGGGATTTCAGCACCATGCGCTTGATCTGTTGCGGGTCGGCTCCCATGCCACCCAGCTTGATCGGGCGCCTCGCCGAAGTCTTTCCCCGTGTTTCCTTCGTCGAAGGCTACGGGCTCACCGAGTGCGGTCCAATCGCAACACTCAACCCCTTGGTGGGGCCGCGCCGAACCGGCAGCATCGGCCGGCCGCTGCCCGGCTTTGAAGTCAAGGTGGTCGGTGACGGCGACGTGGAGCAGCCGCCGGGCGAGGCCGGTGAGATCTGGTTGCGAAACAGTACCTGCACGACGCTCGGCTATATCAATCGCCCCGACCAGGATGCCAAGCGACTTAAGCCTGGCGGTTGGTTCGCCACCGGCGACCTGGCCATGCAGGACGATGACGGCTGGCTGTACTTTCGCGGGCGCGCCGACGACATGATGAATGTCGGTGGCGAGAACGTTTATCCGGTCGAGGTCGAGGCGGTCCTGGCTCGACACCCCTTGGTGCACGATGTGGCGGTGGTGCCCGTGCCTCATGAAACCAAGGGCGAAGTGCCGGTCGCTTTCGTCGTTCTGGAGAAGGAAGCGAGTCTCGCCGAGGACCAACTCAAGCAATTCTTTTTGCAGAACGGACCTGCCTACGCGCATCCGCGGC
>JAJUHJ010000175.1 GCA_029279965.1 Phyllobacteriaceae bacterium | reverse complement strand
GCGACTTCGTGCCTGATCTCGTGCGTGTACGCTTCGGCCGAAAGCAGCCGTGCCAACCGGACCGCCAGGGCGATCGCGCTCAAGGTCGGATTGGCTTGCCCCGAGGTCGGGAAGACCGCGCTCCCGGCAAGGAAGAGATTGCTGCTGCCGAAGATGCGGCAATTCCTGTCGACAACCGCCGATCTGTTATTTTCGCCCATTCTGGCGGTGCCGATCTGATGCACACCGTCACCAGCTTGCGCCAGAACCTGCTCTTTTAGGTTTTCGGCAGGGTTGTGCCAGATAAGCGCTCCCAGCCCCGTCTCGTGAAGCCACCGGGCCAACTGCTCGTGGGTGCGTACGACCGCCTCCGCATCGCGGTCGCTGAAGCGCAGATCGAGCACGACCTTGCGCAACCCAAGTGCGTCGCGGTCGCTGGACAAGCGAATGCGCGAGTATGGATTGGGCAGATGCTCGGCATGATAATGCAGCGGATAACGCCGAGCAGGGTTGTGGATATGAAGGCCAGGCAGACGCCTCTGCGCCACGAAACGATGGAAAAGAAACCGGGGCAGAAAGGCTCCCAGGAGCGGCAAGCCGGCGGCGACGTTGCGCACATGTGCAAACCTGTGCTTGCCGTCACCGACATTGATGCGCCGGAGCGACTCGCTCACCAGCCGCCGCCCGAGCGGCGGAAAGGATAAGGCCAGATATGCGAGCGAAAGAACGGGATCGCGGTGCTCAAAATCGCCCATGGGCGGCAATGTCGGCCACAAAGCGATGTTCGTTAGTTGTTCCCGGTGCTGAAACGCACCGCTCGCCGCGATGCGGCGGCGTGCATAGGCCGCATCGGCCAACCGGAAGAAGCCGAAGCTGCGATCGAGCCTGTCGTTCTGGAAACGGATATCGGCAAGCGCGCCGGACAGATGCCCCATATAGTAGCGGCCGAGTGCCCCGGCTTCACCGCCGAAGCGCGGCGGCTCCTCCGCCTGCATGGCGAGCAGCAGGCGCGTCGTTTCCACACCGCCGCACGCAAGCACGACCGCTCTTGCGCGCACAGGGCCCGAGTGTCCATCGCGCTCGTGAACCTCGAGCGCGGATACGCGCCCGTCCGCCCCGCAGCGGATGGCCGTCACCGTAGCGCCGAGATAGGCTCTGATCCTGGCCGACCGGGACACGGTTTGCGCATAGGCTTTCAGAAAGCTCGGCGGGTCAGCATAACGCATCAGCCCGCCCATCGTGAAGCGGTCATCACAAGGCGCAATGTCCGTCAAAGGCTGTTCGAACTGTGTTCCGCAATTGGCGTAGCGGCACGCATCCGGCAGGAAGGATGCGAACTCGGCGTAGCTTATCGGCCACCGCACATTGTCTGCGATCGCGCGGGCATCGAAATCCACGGGGTCCAGAGGCACGCAGCCGGCGCCCCACAAATTTGAGGTGCCGCCAAAGCGGCGCTGAACCGCTAACGCCATATCCCGATTGCGAACCTCGTCGACACGCAGTGCCTCGGAGAGCTTTTGCGCTGCGGGGTCGAACTCAAACGACCCGGATTCCAGAATTGTCACCTCATGGCCGCGGCTCGCAAGCTCCAGTGCAACGACAATGCCGACAGGACCAGCGCCGACCACGCAGACATGATGCGTCCGGCTGAAAAGATCATCCACATCGCCGACAAACATGACGCATCTGCCCCGCTTCTGCCTCGGGCCATCGGCCACAGAAGGCCGGCGGACCGCCCTCATTGCTAGCAGAGGTCCGTTGCCAGCGCGCAGAAGGCAAAAAGGATAATCCTTGTGGAGGGCCCTAGCCGAAATGGGTATCGTGCCGGACTGGTCCCGCCGCCGTTACCAATGCGGCGGCTTTGTCACCGGTGCTGACGGTGTCGCGTGTTCCTCAAGCACCAGAAAGCGCTCGATCAGCGCTTCCAGCTTCTTGCGCAGGCGGTCGATCTCCGTCCACTGATCGGCGATTTGCACGGAAAGCTCATCGATCGTCCTTTCCTGCTCTGCCGCAAGGATTTCCAGTCTTTCCAGCCGGGTATCGTCCATGCCTGCTCCTTCGCTTACCCATCGTCTCGCAGAGCGGGATGCAATCGCTTTGTCACTGCGCTCCTTGCCGCAAACCGGCAAGCAACGCAATTCCCGCAGCCTGAGGCGTTCGCGACATAGACCGTTGGCAGCCTACGGGCCGCATGATACCTCTTTATCAAAAATAAGGGGAAGCGGCTGGCTCATGGTGGACGCTGCGATTGAACTCTCCGGCATCGACAAGAGCTTCGGCACCGTTCATGCCAACCGCGACATCAGTCTGAAGATTCCCGCCGGAACCATCCACGGGATCGTCGGTGAGAATGGCGCCGGAAAATCCACCCTCATGTCGATCCTGTACGGCTTCTATCAGGCCGATCGGGGCGACATTTTCGTCAACGGCAAACATACCGTCATCGAAACGCCAAGCGATGCCATCGCGCGCGGTATCGGCATGGTTCATCAGCACTTCATGTTGGTGCACAATTTCACCGTGCTCGAAAACATTATCCTGGGCGCCGAGGGTGAGCCGCTCCTCAAGACATCCATAGCCAAAGCGCGATCGGAATTGCAAAGGCTGGAACGCGAATACGGGCTGGAGGTCAACCCGGATGCTGTGATCGAAGACCTTCCGGTCGGTCTCCAGCAACGTGTGGAAATCCTGAAGGCGCTGTATCGTGGCGCCGAAATCCTCATTCTCGACGAACCGACAGGCGTGCTTACGCCCGCCGAGGCCGATCACCTCTTCCGCATTTTCCGCCAGCTCAAGGAAGAGGGCAAGACCGTCGTGCTCATCACACACAAGCTGCGGGAGATCATGGCCGTCACCGATAATGTCTCCGTGATGCGTCAGGGCGAAATGGTCGCCACGCGCAAGACGAATGAAACCACCGTGGAAGAGCTGGCGGAGCTTATGGTCGGCCGGCGCGTGCTTTTGCGGGTTGAAAAAGGGGTGGCCAGCCCGGGCCCCGTGGTCCTGTCGGTCAAGAATCTTACGGTGGAGGATGCGCGCGGCATCACCATGGTGGACGATGTTTCCTTCGACGTGCGCGCGGGGGAAATCATCGGCATTGCAGGGATCGCCGGGAACGGCCAATCGGAGCTTCTGGAAACCATAACCGGTATTCGCAGAGCCGTTTCTGGATCGGTGTCGCTCGACGGTGTGCCGATCGACCTGACGGGCGAAGCAGACCCCGCCGATCTGCGCAACCGCGGCATGGCACATGTGCCGGAAGACCGCCATCATATGGGACTGGTGTTGCCGTTCGAGGAAAACGAGAATGCCATTCTCGGTTATCACCGCCACGACAGATACCGGAAGGGAGCCCTTCTCGATATTGACGCTATTCGCGACGACGCGCGCGAGAAAATCGAGAAGTATGACATCCGCCCGGCGAACTGCCGCTTGAAAACAGCCAATTTTTCTGGCGGGAACCAGCAGAAGATCGTGCTTTCGCGCGAGATGGAGCAGGATCCGAAGGTGCTCGTCGTCGGCCAGCCGACGCGTGGCGTCGATGTCGGCGCAATCGAATTCATTCACCGCCAGTTGATCGAGATGCGCGACAGGGGCAAGGCCGTGCTCCTGGTCTCCGTCGAGCTCGACGAAATCCGCTCCCTCTCCGACCGCATCCTGGTGATGTTCGCCGGCCGGATCGTCGGTGAACGCGGGCCCGACGCCGGCGAAGGTGAGCTTGGCCTGCTGATGGCTGGCATCGAGGGGAAGGAGGCTGCGGAATGAGCGCGCCGTACGCCAAGCTGCCCGCCTGGGCTGATTACGGGCTCATCCCCTTCATCAACCTGCTGGCCGCCTTCCTGGTGGCGGGCCTGGTGGTGCTGCTGATCGGCGAAAATCCGCTGCGCGCAGCGGCGATCATCATGGACGGAGCGCTCGGATACGGGCAGGGCGTGGCCTACACGCTTTACTATGCGACGAGCTTCATTTTCACCGGGCTGGCGGTCGCGGTCGCCTTCCATTGCAGCTTGTTCAACATCGGTGGAGAAGGACAGGCCTATGTCGGCGGGTTGGGTGTGGCGTTGGCCTGTCTTGCCTTCGACAGCATCCTGCCCTGGTGGCTTACCTTTCCGATTGCCATCGCCGGCGCGGCCCTGTTCGGCGCGGCATGGGCCTTCATCCCCGCGTACCTGCAGGCCAGGCGTGGATCGCACATCGTGATCACCACCATCATGTTCAATTTCATTGCCGCGAGCCTGATGGTCTATCTCCTCGTCAACGTATTGAAACCCGCGACCAGCCAGACTCCGCAGACGCGCACCTTCCTTGAAGGGGGCCAGTTGCCGAAACTCAACTGGCTGCTGGAGGCTGTCGGCCTGTCGGTCCGTTCCTCGCCATTCAATCTTTCATTCCTGCTTGCCCTGCTGGCTGCATTTCTCGTCTGGGTGCTGATCTGGCGCACGCGTCTGGGCTATGAAATCCGCATGCGCGGCCACAGCGCGAGGGCGGCACGGTATGCCGGCGTCAGCGAAACGCGCATCATCATCATTGCCATGCTGGTTTCGGGAGCGCTGGCCGGCATGATGGCGCTCAACCCCGTCATGGGCGATCAGAACCGCCTGCAGATCGACTTCGTCACCGGAGCCGGGTTCGTCGGCATCGCCGTGGCGCTGATGGGCCGCTCGCATCCCGCCGGCATCGTGCCTGCGGCAATCCTGTTCGGCATCCTCTATCAAGGCGGCGCCGAGCTCGCCTTCGAAATGCCGGGCATATCGCGCGACATGATCGTCATCATTCAAGGGCTCGTCATCCTGTTCGCCGGCGCGTTGGAGCATATGTTCCGCCCGCGTCTCCAGACGCTTTTCGCCGCCATTCGCCGGCACCCGGCTGGTGCCGAGGTCAGGCAAGGGGGAGCGTGAGATGGAGTTCTTCAACACACTCGTCTTCCTCCTCGATTCCACGGTGCGCCTTTCCGTACCGCTGCTTCTTGCGGCGCTGGCTGGGCTTTACTCTGAACGCTCCGGCGTGTTCGACATCGGGCTGGAGGGCAAGATGCTGGCTGGCGCCTTCGCTGCGGGGGCCGCGGCAGCTGTCACGGGCTCGGCCTGGCTGGGGCTTGGAGCGGCGGTGCTGGTCTCCGTGTTTTTCGCACTGGTGCATGGCTTTGCTTCCATCACCCACCGCGGCAACCAGATCGTTTCAGGCGTTGCCATCAATTTCATTGCTGCCGGAGCAACCGTGATCCTGGGACAGGCGTGGTTCCATCAGGGCGGGCGCACACCACTCTTGAGTGGTGATGCGCGTTTTGGCGCGGTGCAGCTTCCCTTTGCCGAGGCGCTGAGCGAGGTACCGCTTCTGGGGCAGCTTTATTCCGGCCTCCTGTCCGGCCATTCGATCATCGCCTATGTGGCCTTCCTCATGGTGCCAGTCACATGGTGGGTGCTGTTCCGCACGCGTTTCGGCTTGCGTCTGAGGGCGGTCGGCGAGAATCCTGCAGCCGTCGATACAGCCGGCATTTCGGTGGCGTGGCTGCGATACCGGGCGGTAATATGCACCGGAATTCTCACCGGCCTTGCCGGCACCTATCTGGCGTTGTCACAGAATGCGGGATTCGTGAAAGACATGACGGCCGGGCGTGG
>JAJUHJ010000174.1 GCA_029279965.1 Phyllobacteriaceae bacterium | reverse complement strand
TTTCGAGGATGCGCGCTTCATGGAGCGCATCTTGCCGCCGCCTGATCTGACCACCGGCAAGGCGGCGCCACACGCTCCGGCGATGATGCCGTGCGCGGCCGGTATTCCTCGGCCCGGCAAACAAGGCACTGGCCGCGATGGTGATGCCAGTGCCCCAACTCGTGCGCGATCGAAAACCGGTTACGGCGCGGAATGCTGCTGGAATTGACGGTGATGATGGCCCTGTCGCCGCTGCCGATGATGCGCGCCTCACAGCCGTGTAGCGGACGAAAGCGCAGACGTGCGCCTACATGATAAGCGATAGCCTCAAGGTCGATTTCCTTGGGCTCCGTGACACCCAACTCCTGCAAGAGCCGTTCGGCAGGCGAGAGCGCCATCAGCTTTTGCCGTCCGCCCCGTCGTCGGGCGGCAAGATCCCGAGGTCTTCTAGGTCTTCAATCATGCCCCGGATATCATCATCCGAAAGTTCGCTTTCCTTGCGCGCGGCAAGGGTCAGCCGTGCCCCGCTTTGCGGATTTTGCAGGGCGTCGTGAAGGCGGCGGCGCGCCTCCGCGATGTCCATCGGCGCGCGCAGCGCGAACGCGCTCGGCGCTGACCGGCGGCTTGCGGCGGCTCCGGCTTTCGCCGCGACAAGACAGCGCTTGTTAGCGGCGATGACGCTGGTTTCAAACAGTGCGCGCATGTCGGCCGCCGCGCGGGCCGCATCACCGCCTTGCTCGCGAAACTCGGCAAGGATGTCCTCGTCCGGCGTGCTCAGGATGTCCTCGACAAGAGCATCGGCTAGCCGGTCGAGCGCATCGCGTTCGGGGTGCTTGGGGCCGGTCATGACCTAGGCTCTGGACCAGCCTTGTCGATGCGGCGGCGGATGAGCCTGCGCTTGCTGTCATACCAATGACGCTTAGACAGCAACGCCGCGGCCGACGCGACGCCAGAGGCAATTGACGTCATTCAATTCATGATTTCCGGGAGCCTGGATCGAGTGGCCGCCAAAACGGCTTTGCCGCCTCATCGATAACATCCTGGCGCGTTAAACCGTAGTCGGCGAGAACATGGTCATCCAGTTCTGAAAGATATTGCCGCTCCACCGCGCGTTGCCGCCATTGGCCGCACAGTCTCAAAAAGGACGGAAATAGCGTAAGTGCAGATAATGCGATCTGGGACTTGGATATGCGGCTGATCGCAAGAGCCATGGTCTCCAGCGGTCTCGACGAAACATATGTCATCTATAGCCTCCTCGGCGTAACTTGCTCTGCCGGTGAGCCGAGCTGTTTTCTGCAACAGTGATAGGCCCGATGAGACTTGCATCACAAACGACGATTTTTCAGAATTCAGATGAGAAAAAATTATGCGAGAGAATGAATGGCCAGACGTCTTCCGCCACTCAACGCTCTGCGAGCCTTCGAGGCCGCGGCGCGCCATTTGTCCTTCACCAAGGCTGCCGAAGAACTGTTCGTGACGCAGGCGGCCATCAGCCACCAGATCAAGGCTCTGGAGGAGATGCTCGGGGTTCGGTTATTCCGCCGCTACAATCGCAGGCTCGAGCTGACGCAGGCGGGTCGCAGCTATCTTCCGCCCCTATGCGATGCCTTTGAATGATGGCGGTCGCAACAAGTCAGATACGGCCTGCCGAGGAGTCGGGCCAGTTGAAGATAAGCACGCTGCAATCCTTTGCCACCAAATGGCTCATCCCGCGTCTCACTCGTTTCCGTGAGATTCACCCGGACATCGACCCGATGATCTCGACCAGCCATCGTCTCGTCGACGTCGAGGCCGAAGAATTCGACGTGGCGATCCGCGACGGACATGGTGCCTATCCCCGCCTCCATGTCGTGCCGTTGATGGGCGACCGCGCTTTCCCGGTCTGTTCGCCAAGCCTTCTGAAGGGTCCCCATGCCCTGCGCGCGCCGACGGATCTTAGGCATCATGTGCTCCTTCACGACCTTCTGGTATCGCGTGAGGGGGAGGGGCCCAACTGGCGCAACTGGCTGAAGCACGCGCAAGTGGCGGGTGTCGACGCCGAAAAAGGGCCGGGCTACAACGACACCGCCATGGCGCTCCAAGCCGCCATGGCCGGTCAGGGGGTCGCCCTTGCGCGACAATCCCTCGTCGTCGATGACCTGGCGGCCGGCCTGCTGATCTGCCCATTCGGTCCCGAGATGCCGACACGCTCTTCCTGGTATTTTGTCTGTGCGCCATCGAGCACTGAACAGCCCAAGGTCCGCGCGTTCCTGCGGTGGCTACTGGACGAGATCGTTGGCAGTTTTGGCGAAGATCGCGGAGGGAGCTCCATCCAAAGCCGCTCCACATAGCTGCCCTCGCTATTCAGTCGACGATCTGCGTGACGCGAGCCAGGGAGCGTTCGCTTCAGGCATCCAACGATCGGTCATCTGATTGCATGGAGGGTTCCTGCCGCCAGGTGGTGGAGAGAGCTGACGCACGGCACGACAAACAGGTATTCAGTCTGCGATCAAACGAGGACGAGCCGCCTGTGAAGCTGCAACGTCCGAGATATCCGCGTTCTGTTCTCCGACGTTACCGTCTGTGCTTTCCCACCAATCGCCCAGCGCATCAATGAGCGGCACCAATCGTTCTCCTGCTGGTGTGAGGTCGTACTCGACGCGAAGCGGATAGCCCTCGAACTCCGTGCGTCGGACAACGCCGGCATCCTCCAGCTTGCGCAGTTCCAGTGTCAGCATCTTGTGGGAGATCGTCGGATTGTCTCGACGAAGATCGCTGAACCGCTTCGTACCTTCCTGCAGGTAGTAGATCAGCAATGTCGGCCAACGACCGCTGAGAATCTGCATGACCTCTTCAATGGGACAGCGTGAAACAAGATCTTTCATGTCGGGCTCGTGGTAACAAAAAGGTGCGTAATTTACTTGGCGGCGTAGCCGCTTATGGTCCGGCGACGCTGCGCAGCGTGATCAGAAGAAATCACGGAGAACCAGAACATGGAACCCATCCTTATATACGGTTTCCCCGCCGGAAGCTCCATGGGCCTCGTCGCCTCGCTTGAATGGCTTGGTAGCCCCTACAAGCTTTGCCGCGTGGATATGTTCGGCGAAATGCGCGACCCATCCTACAAGCGGATCAATCCCCGCGTCGAGACACCTGCATTGATCACTGAGCAGGGCAACGTGCTCACCGAGACCATGGCGATTGCTGCATGGCTGAAAGCACGGGACAGGGAGAGGCGGATCAGCTTTGACCCGCTCTCGCACGAGGCCGACCGGATGCACCAGTTGATGGCATTCATCAACACCGGGTTTACCGGCGCATTCGGCCCTCTTTGGGCGGCGATGGAAATGCAGCCGCCCAACCCGGCGATGCAAACTGCCCTCAAGGAGTGGGGCAGCGACGCTGTGATCGAACGTCACGACAGGCTCGAAGAGATGATCGGAGAGACCCGGTTCCTAATCGCCGACCATCCCACGCTTGCGGATGGGATACTGATTGGCGTGGCCCGTTGGCTCGATTTCCATCAGGTGGCCGACAAGTCGCGCTGGCCAAAGCTCGCTGCCCTCAGAGCCCGCATCGAGGCCGAGCCTGCGGTCATCTATGCGGCAGCATTGGAGGGGGGCGAGATGCAACAGGGCAATGGTGCATGTCGAGGCCATGTGGAATTGACGGAACTGATCGACCGGTTCGGCTCGAAGTAGCCGTGTAGCGCGCGGCCTTTGATCAGCAATGCCGGGCCGCGCGAACTCCTTCATCCCGAGCCGGAACTGCAATACGACAGCTTACAGGATCACCACGACGTTCCGAGCATCCGCAATGGATCGGTGCCAGCGGATAAATCTCCTACCTGCGATGGCAGCTATACGCTGTCGCTTTGCCTTTACGAAGCGCCGGCGGTTCCAGGCGATCTTGCCGACATACATCTCGTTGTTGAGGATGTCGTTCCCGCGCTTCGAATTGCCTGATCCTGCTAAACCCAAGGCAAGCGCTGAAGTAGGATCAGGCAAGACAGAGGCCGGTTTCGGCATGGTGCGGATGGAAGGACGCTTCTAATTCTCCGGCAGCATTTGGCAAAGGAGAGTTACCATGAGCAGTCACACTCTACACCCCATCGCACTCGTCACAGGCGGAAGCCGCGGGCTCGGTCGTAGCACCGTGCTGGCGCTCGCAAAGCGCGGCGTCGATACGATCTTCACCTTTCACTCCAACGAGGCAGAAGCCTGCAAGGTCGTGAGCCTCGTTGCCGACGCAGGCCGCAAAGCGGTGGCGCTGCAACTCGACACTGCCGATATCACATCATTCGATAGCTTCGCGGATCGGGCGCGAGAGGCGTTGCAGGATTTCGAAGCTGAACGGTTCGATTATCTGGTGAACAATGCCGGCACATCGCATCATGCAGCCGTCACTGAAATCACCGAGCAGGATCTCGACCAGCTTTACAGCGTTCATTTCAAAGGCGTGTTGTTCCTGACACAGAAGCTTTTACCGCTCATCCGGGACGGTGGACGTGTCGTGAACATTTCTTCAGGGCTGACCCGCATCATCTTTCCGGGCAGCGCCGCTTACGGCGCGATGAAAGGCGCCGTGGAGGTGCTTACCAAATACATGGCCAAGGAGCTCGGGCCGCGCCGGATCGCCGTCAATGTCGTGGCGCCCGGCGCGATCCAGACTGATTTCAGCGAAGGAATGGTACGCGACAATCCTGAGGTCAACAAGCGGGTGAGCGACATGACGGCGCTCGGCCGCGCCGGGCTGCCCGATGATGTCGGGCCGATGATCGCTTCACTGCTTTCCGAGGACAATCGCTGGATTAACGCGCAACGGATCGAAGTCTCCGGCGGAATGTCAATTTAGCCGACCCAGCGCCCCTACAGCGCGTCTATCCATCCAGTCACCGCGGCGTTCACGTCGTCCTTGCGGTCGAGCATGATCCAGTGCCCCGCTTCGGCCCATGCCTCCACCTTCGATTTCGGGTGCGAGAACCACGGCTGCATGCGGTTTGCCTGAGCCGGATCCCGACACAGGTGGTAGAAGGGGATCGTGAGTTGCCGGCAGAATCGGGCGCTCGCTTCCTCAACGCCGACTTGTTCGGGCCCTTTGAACAGTGGACCGAAGGACTCGCGCACGACATGCTCCGGCATGCCCTCGACCCGTCGGGCGTGCCAGCGCTTGAAGGCCGGATCCGTGGCGCGATCGTAGACCCCGGCGAACAGCGCGGGAACCACCGTGTCTGGGTCGCCGGTTTCGAGATTCTCGGCGGTCTTGCGGAAGAGCCGCGCTGCTGCGGCATCGAAGCCGAGCGCGCCGTCTATCGACACGACCGCGCGGATCAGGTCCGGTCGCTTCACTGCCAGCCGCGCCGCGATCTGAGCGCCCATCGAATGCCCGACAAGGACGAACTTGTCTTCCCGGTAGCTGGCGAGGATCAATGCCTCGATATCCGCTACATAATCGGCTGGCGAGTAGGCCCCGGAGGGCAGGACTTCGGACCTGCCATGCCCACGCAGGTCCGGCGCAATCACCCGATACTTGCTCTCGAACACCGGCAACTGCCAGCTCCAGTCGTGTGAATCGCAGGTCCATCCGTGGAGCAGCATGATATCGGGGCCGCTGCCTGCATCTGTGAAGAACAGCCGGGCGGAATG
>JAJUHJ010000173.1 GCA_029279965.1 Phyllobacteriaceae bacterium | reverse complement strand
GGGTCTCCGCCAAGCGTTGCGGGTCCAGCATCAGGGCGAGCCCCGGCAACGCGCGTTCGCGGGCGATCAGTTTCTCGTTCGCATGTTTCAATTGCCCTGCTTCCTTGCCGGTCCGGCCTGCGCCGCCAGCCGGGCAAAAAGCCCGCCCTGACCGATGAGTTCGGCCGGAGTGCCGTCTTCGACGAGTCTGCCATCCTCAAGGCACAGGATGCGGTCGCACCGCGCGGCAAGATTCAGGTCGTGGGTAATGATCAGCGTGGTGCGATCGCGCGCCATCTCCATGATCGCCTCGATCACGGCTTGTTCATTTTCGGCGTCAAGCCCCACCGTTGGCTCGTCCAGCACGAAAATCGGTGCGCGGCGCAGGCCCGCACGCGCGATAGCGACCCGTTGGCGCTGACCCGCAGAGAGCGAACCGCCGCGTTCTGCCAGTTCCGTGTCGTAGCCTTCCGGAAGTGCGGCAATGAAGTCATGTGCGCGGGCTCGGGCTGCGACCTGCTGCATCTCCTCGTCGCTGATCTCCCGCCCGGCGCCCAGCGTCAGGTTCTCTCGCAGGGTCTGCGAGAAGAGCAGCGCCTCCTGAGGGACGAAGCTTATGAGGCTGCGGAGGCTCTTAAGGGTGAAGTCACGGATGTCGGTCCCGTCGATCTCGATGCGGCCGGATTGCGGATCGTGGAGGCGCATCAACAGGCTGACAAAGGTTGATTTGCCCGCACCGGATGGGCCCGTGATGGCAACCGTCTGGCCGGCGGGGATGTCGACGCTGACGCCACGCAGCTGCGGGCGGTCGGGCTCGTAACTGAAATGCACGTTACGAAAGGTGATCCGGCCGTGCTGGAAATCGGCCTCACGCGCACCCTCACGATCAACCGTTGCGGGCAGGTCCAGCAAGGCTACGACCCGCTCGCCCGCCGCTGTCGCCTTGGCAAGACGCGCCGAATATTTCGCATAGTCCCGGACAGGCCGGAACGTGTTTTTCAAATAGGTGATGAACACCAGCAGATCGCCGGCGGAAAGTCTGCCTGCCAACACCATCCGTGCGCCGAAGAACATGATGAGTGCTGTTGCCACGGCGACCAGCAGGTCGACGGAACGCTCCAGCCCGGCCGACAGGCGCTGCGACTTCACTCCCCCTTTCAGGCTTTTCAGATTCGCACCGATGAAGCTTCTCGCGACCTGATCCTCGACGCCAAGCGCCTTGATCGTGCGGATGCCGGCAAGACTCTCGGCAGCGGTGGCTGCCATCGAGCCCTCGATCTTGCGCTGCTTGCGGCTGACGGTCTGGATGCGTTTGCCGTAACTGAGCGACAGCACCCACAGCAGCGGAAGCGGAGCGAGGGCGATCAGCGTCAGCTGCCAGTTCATCCAAAGCATGACGGTAATCATGCCGAAAAGGATCAGCGTGTTTACCGCCAGGGGCAGGGCCGCCGTGACCGCGGTTTCCTTGAGCATCCCGACGTCCGAGATCAGCCGCATGGTCAGGTCGCCCGTGCGACTCTGCGCGTGGAAGGACAGCGGCAGCTGCTGCAGATGCCGGAACAGGTCGTCTCGGACCGTGGTCAGCACACGGCTGCCCGCCTTGGCAAAGCAGATCGTCGCGACATACTCGAAAAAGGCACGGAAGCCGATGATAATTACCAGGCCGAGGGCGCAGGCAAGCAGCAATTCCTGTGCACTCCACGCATCAAACCCGAGGAACCCGGTGGGCATCCTGGCGATTTCCGGCCCCACATCGACAACGTTGTCGATGACGAACTTCAGTGGCCATGGTTCGGCTAGCTTGGTCAGGACCGAGGCGATCAGCGCTGCACTGCCGCCTACTGCAAGCCCACGATGCGGTCGTAGATAGGGCTGCATCCGAGCGAGGACTCGGCGCAGTCCGGGCATTGCCTCGACGAGGCCGCTCTTCCGCTTGCCGGTCCTGTCGCTCACGCTGCAATCCCGGCTCGTGCCAGAAGGCTGCCGGCGATCCCGTCCCAGCTGTGATGCTCTAGCACGTGGCTCCGCGCGGCCGCGCCCATCGCCATGCGCCGCTCGTTGTTGGTGGCAAGCTGCAGGAGCGCGGCAGCCAATGCCGGAGGATCCTCCGGAGGAACATCCAGTCCAAACTGACCGGAGCCGATCAGTTCCTCCAGTCCACCAGTTCGCGAGACGATGATGGGGAGGCCCGCGGCCATGTATTCGTAGATCTTCAGCGGCGAGAAGTAGAATGGCTGGTTCTGTCGGTAGCAGGCAATTCCTACCGACATGCGGATCAGTTCAGGAGCGACTTGGTCGGCCGGAAGCGCTCCGGTGAAATGCGCGCGGTCGGTCAGTCCCATCGCCGACAGCCGGGACATCAGGCGCTCGCGTTCGGGGCCGTCGCCGACCAAAAGCAGGCGCGCTTCAGGCAGGTCTGTGACGAGCAGCCCGAACGCTTCGATCAGCGTATCCACATCGTGCCAGGGCTTCAGTGTGCCGAGAAAACCGAGGGTGAAGGGACCCTTATGGCTGGCGGAAACGGGGAAGCGATCAGGGTTGACGCCATTCGGCACAACCCGCGCCTCCGTCCCATAACCCGCGCAGTATTCCGCCACCGCCGGACTGACGGCAATCACCTGTGCAGCGGCTTGCATAGCCCTGCTCGTTGCTGTCGCCGCTTCCATTTCCAATGCGAGCGAGCGGTGCTGCTTCTGCTCTTCGATCAGCGGCGAGTTGACCTCGAGGATTGACGGCACGCCGCGCTGCTTGGCCCATTCCATCGCCGCATGGGCGAAAAGGGCGTAGCGTTCGTAAACGAGATCGAAGGGAGCATTTGTGTCCAGTGCGTTAGCCACCTTGGGGTTCAGGGCAAGCTGTTGCGTCGCCCGTGCCACCGGGTCGGGCTTGGCGGCGCGGTTCTCGCCCCTCAGGGGCCGGCAATGGACGAGGTCGAGATCAACCGGCACCGGGTCGTTCATGCGCGGCGAGAACAATGTTACCTCTGCTCCACGTTTCAGAAAGGCTCGCAGCATTTCCTGAACATGGATCGATGCGCCTTTCGCCCCGAAAACCGGGATGCCCGGATCCGTACATACATAGGCGATGCGCATCACGCCAACGGGTCATGACGGTCGAGTGTACGTGCGAAGATCTCCCGTTGACGGGCGGCGTTTCGGTTGATCTCGAACTCTCTCTCGATCAGCGCGCGAGCAGTGCGCGAAAGGACCTGCCGCAGGTCGGCATCACCAAGCAGACGTTCTATCGCGCCTGCGAGCGTCAGTGGATCGCCGGCCTCCACACACAGGCCGGTCTCGCCGTCACGAACGAGCTCCGGAATGCCCACTACGTCAGTCGAGACGACCGGCAGACCAAGCGCCATTGCCTCGATCAGTACCGTTGGCAGCCCGTCCCGGTTACCGTCCCGACTGACAACACAGGGGCAGGCGAGGATACCGGCATTCCTCATGTGCTCGATTATGTCGCGCTGAGGCATCGGACCGATCATCCTCACGCTATCCTGCAGATCGCAGGCGACGATCTGGTTGCGGAGCCGTGGTTCATCCTCTCCCGCACCGATGATGGTGCAACGGGCGGACACGCCACGCTCCTTCAGGACCAGCATCGACTCAATAAGGATATGAAACCCCTTCTTCTCGACCAGACGGCCCACAGCCAGGATGTCGGTGGTTTCCTTCTTGGGTGGATGCCAGGTGAACCGGTCGAGTTCCAGTCCATTGTACAACCGACTGAGGCGCGTAGCATCGAGGCCGAATGTTCGGGCCAGATGTGCCCGATTGAAGTCGGAGACCGTGATAACCTGCGCCGCATCTGCCATCTTGCGTGGCAGATCCTGCGTTTCCTCGTATTCGAAATAGATGTCCTTGGCATGGGCCGTGACACTGTAGGGAATGCCGGCCACCATTGCGGCAAGCCGCGCAACGGTGGTGGCGACGGTTGCGAAATGGGCGTGCAGCAGGACGATGCCGCGGTCGTGAACATGAATGGCCAGCTGTAGTGCCTGGAACACATCGTCGAAGGTGGTCTCCGGTTCGGCAAGAAGGCGTGCCACCCCCTGCGGGTAATGGGCGAAGGCCAGCTGCATTACCTCCCAGAACTGACCGGTCGGCTTGGGCCGGTCCCCAATCCGGGTGACTCCGGCGCGAACACGGGAGAGGATGTCCTGAAAGTGCGTTTCGTCGCTGGGCCGCAAGGAGAAAATCTCGATCGGCTGGCCGGCTGCCTCATGTGCGAGGATCTCGTTCACAATGAAGGTTTCAGAGAAGCGGGGATAGCGTTTGCAGACATAGCCGATTGCGCCGGCGGGAGGGATCGCGTCGGTTTTCTGGTCCATTCCAGTCTCCTGTCCTGTCCGACGGATCAATGAACGTGCATTCTGGGCTGTCTCGTGGCGAATGCCTCGGATGCAAACAGGGCCACATTCTCCAGCCCGTCCATGTTGATTGGGTTGGGGCAATTGGCCAGTCGGCGCGGACGCTTCATCCATGCCGTCAGCTTGTCCGCCGAGATCTCGTCGGGGTGCAGCATGTCAATCAACCCGAGGTCGGCGAGCCGCTCAGCGCGGATCAGCTGCTCGGCTCTGGGCCTTGCGCGGGGAACGATCAGCGCGTCCTTGTTGAGCGCCAGAACCTCGCAGATGGTATTGTAGCCGCCCATCCCGATGAATTTGTCTGCTCCATCGATCAGGGAAATGGTTTCCGAGAGGAAATCTATGACGGTAAGGTTGCTGTTGTCTCGCGCGATATCCGACACGATCTTCGTATCTCGCGGCGACATCTGCGAGCCGGTTACCAGAATTCCCCGTCGTCCCGCCGGCAGACGCGATTCGGCGAACGCCTTGCACAGCGCCAGGCCGTCGCGGCCACCCCCGACCATTGTCATTATATAAGGTGTGGAATCGCCGTGAAGGATCTGGTTGCGGATCATGTCCGAAACCGCGGGATCGACGGCGTGATCACGGCGTAGATATCCGGTAAATCGAGCCTTGTCGCGGATTATCGGACCCATGTCGTACTCGGCAATCAGATCATAGAAGTCCTGAGCGCCATAGATCCATACCTCGTCAAACCACTCACTGACTGCGGTAAAATTGCGCTGCTTCACCCATTGCTGGCGCACCTTGTCGCGCTGGTCTATGACGTCGCGCAGCCCCAGCACAACCCGCGTAGTGCCGGTTTGGCGTAGCATCTTCAGTGTGGAGTCAAGCTCGTGCTGTGCGCCGCGCGGTACGTTATCCACGATGAACAGGTCAGGGCGGAACGACAGAACTGCCGCCATGATCGTATTTTCACGGATCCTCGCCAGCATCTCGAGGCTGAGGCCAAGGTGGCGCGGCGCATATTTGCCGTCCATCTGCTTGGCATAGGCGGGCAGCGTGATGAGATCGATGCCCGCGGGCAGGTTGAACGATCCGGCCTCTCGCATCCCCGCGAGCAGCAGGATGACGGGCCTTGAAGGGAGTTCGCGCAAACGGCTTGCTAGCATGATGTTGCGACGCAAATGCCCGAAACCGAGGGTGTCATGCGAATACAGCACGATCCGCGGGCGAGATTCTTCCACTGATGCAGTCTCGGACATGTCGTTCTGACGTTTCCTGATTCAGCGGCTCCGGAGCACCACGGGATGCGGCAATCGGGGACGCTTCCACCGCCTGCGCGTCGTCAGTACATCTACTCGATT
>JAJUHJ010000172.1 GCA_029279965.1 Phyllobacteriaceae bacterium | reverse complement strand
CGTCCCGCCAAAGACCAGCCATTTTATCATCTGCTCGCCGAAAACGAGGAGACGGAATACGTTGCCTATGTATCCGAGCAGAACCTTCTGAGGGACGAGTCCGGGGAGCCGGTACGTCACCCGCAGATCTCCGAGTTGTTCGTCAAGACGGCCGACGGCAAGTATGCGCCCCGGTCGAGGCAGCATCATTAGCCGAAACTTTTAGGCGAATTCCATGATTACGGCGTCCACCGCGAGACTATCACCCGGTGCGACATTGACGGCGGTGATGGTGCAGTCGCGCTCGGCGCGAAGCACATTTTCCATTTTCATGGCTTCCACCACGGCCAGAACCTCGCCGGCCCTGACCTCCTGACCTTTAGTTACGGCGACGGAGACAACCACGCCCGGCATCGGACATATCAGCATATTGGACGTATCCGGGGCTTTCTTGACCGGCATCAGGCGATCGAGTTCGGCAATACGCGGCGGCATCACGCGGGCGATGCTGCTCATTCCCTGCCAGGAAAGCCTCATCCCGTTGAGCGCGGGCCGGACCTGCACCGCAACGTCGCGGCTGCCGATTGTGCCTTCCCAGACAGGCTCACCCGGACGCCATGACGAGCAGAGCGTTAGTCGGTCCCCGCCCGCCATAGTGAGATCCAATTCGATGGGAACGGAAACCACGCCCTCCACGAGGGAAAGCGGCATATGGTCCTCATCCAGCTTCACCACCCAATCCCGCCTTATGCCGCCGGAATGCGGCGCCAGTCGTCCCGATAACCGATCGAGCCGGTCCCGGTGGAGAAGTTCCACTGCCAGCGCAACCGCGCAGAAGATGGGCCGTCCCTCATCGTCCGGTTTCGGGATCGAAAACCCGTTCGGGTATTCCTCTGCTATGAAGCTGGTGGAAAGGCGCCCCTCGCGCCAGCGCGGATGGCGCATGAGTGCGGAAAGAAAGGGAATATTGTGCGCTATCCCGTCAATTACGACGCGATCGAGCGCGCCTGACATTGCCTCGATCGCGCCGAGACGGTCCGGCGCCCAGGTGCACAACTTGGCGATCATCGGGTCGTAGAACATGGAAATTTCGGAACCTTCCGCAACGCCCGTGTCATTGCGGATCTCCGCATTGCCGCTCCTGCCTTCGCGCGGCGGGCGATAGCGGGTCAGTCGGCCAGTGGATGGCAGGAAATTGCGGGTCGGGTCTTCCGCATAGAGCCGGCTTTCGATTGCCCAGCCATGAAGCTTCACATCATCCTGGCCGATGCGCAGCCTTTCGCCGGCAGCCACGCGTATCATCTGTTCCACCAAATCGATGCCGGTCACCAACTCGGTTACCGGGTGCTCAACTTGCAAACGCGTATTCATTTCAAGGAAATAGAATTTCTTGTTCTTGTCGACTATGAACTCAACTGTGCCGGCGCTCTGATAATTCACGGCGCGGGCCAACGTCACCGCCTGCGCGCCCATTGCTTCACGCCTTTCCTCATCAAGAAAGGGTGACGGTGCTTCCTCGACAATCTTCTGGTTTCGGCGCTGGATGGAGCATTCACGCTCACCCAAATGGATGCAGTGGCCGTAGCTGTCTGCCAGCACTTGAATTTCGATGTGCCGCGGCTCCTCGATGAATTTCTCGATGAAGATCCGGTCGTCTCCAAAAGACGCCGCCGCCTCCGAACGCGCCCGCTCGAAGCCTTCGCGCGCCTCGGCCTCATCCCAGGCGATGCGAAGACCCTTACCGCCGCCTCCTGCCGATGCCTTGATCATCACCGGAAATCCGATCTGCGTTGCGATCTTCACGGCGTGATCGGCGTTCTCGATCAAGTCCATGAAACCCGGCACCGTTGATACGCCCGCTTCGGCGGCGATCTTCTTGGAGGCGATCTTGTCGCCCATTGCGCGGATCGCCTCGGGCTCGGGGCCGATGAAGACGATCCCTTGCTTTTCCAGATTCGCGCAAAAATCGGCGTTTTCCGAAAGGAATCCATAGCCGGGATGCACGGCCTCCGCGCCTGTCTCCTTGCAGGCTGCAATGATGCGTTCGGCCGAAAGATAGCTTTGACTGACTTGTGCCGGGCCAATCGCAATTGCCTCGTCAGCCATGTCCACATGCATGGCATCGGCATCGGCTTCGGAATAGACCGCCACCGTGGCAATCCCGAGTTTTTGCGCCGTCCTTATGACGCGGCAGGCAATTTCCCCGCGATTGGCGATCAGTATCTTCCTGAACATATGAATTTCCCCAGCGATGAGCTTTTGTAAGAAGTTGGATCCGTGTGCTCAAGCCGTTCGTGGCGACGCCCGCCCGATGGTCGCGCAGGCGAAATGCGCCGCGCTTGTTATCTCAGGCCATCTGCTTCATGCTTGGACAACCCACCCAAACGCTAAGGCGATACGATAAAGAAACCATGAGGAGGGACGACCGGTGAACGACGCCGCGCATATCTATTCACAGAATCGCGATCATGACACGATGGGAGGCCGACTGTCGCGCGCCCGGGATTCGGCGGGGTTGACCGTGGCAGAACTTGCCCGCCGTCTGGGCGTCAAGACATCCACCATCCAGGCTTGGGAAAGCGACCGTTCTCAGCCGCGCGCAAATCGCCTGGCGATGCTTGCCGGCGTGCTGAATGTCAGCCTGTCCTGGCTTTTGCACGGAATCGGCGCCTCGCCTTCGGACGAGAGCCGATCCGATCTGGTGAATGCGATCAACGTCAATCTGCAGCGCTTGCGTCGCGCGCATGAGGAATCGGCGCGCCTGATTGTGCAGATCGAACAGGACCTGGCGCGGGCGTCCAATTCAGGTTGAACTGGAATCCACAGGTAGAGGCGTGACAACGTCCCGGACCTGCGCTAGATATCACTCGTCGTGGGACAAATTGCCCGCCTGTCCGTGGGAGAGTGCAGCACTGCTGCCGCCGAAGGGGAAATCGCCCGAAATCTCTCAGGCAAAGGAACCGCGGTCGGGTTAGACACTCTGGAAAGTCGGAGCTAATCGCTCCGCGCCGAAGGTGTAAGCGTTGCCGGTAAAGCGGTGGCGCGAGTCTCTCAGGCTTCCGACAGAGGGGCACCGACATGCCGCGTCAGCGGTGTGGGTGTAACTTTGGAGGAACCATGAGCGATCTGAAACATCTCCCGCTCCAATCCATGCATGAGGAAGCAGGCGCGCGCTTCGGCACGTTTGCCGGTTGGCGTATGCCTCTCGCCTACCCTGCCGGTGTATTGAAAGAGCACCTGCACACACGGGAAAAAGCCGGCGTATTTGATATCTCCCATATGCGGCTCTTTGGCATAGAAGGGAGCCAGACGGCTGCCTTTCTCAATCGTGTCTGCCCGCTCGATGCAGAACTGCTCGAAACGGGAACGTCGAAATACACGATGCTGCTCAACGATGAGGCGGGCATCATCGACGATCTTATCGTCACACGCCTCGATGCAGAGCGCTTCATCATCGTGGCAAATGCCGGAAACGCAGCGAAGGACGAAGTCCATCTCCGCGCGGCAGCCGACGGTTTCGATATACGGATTCAATCGCTGGATCGGGTCCTGATAGCGGTTCAAGGGCCAGAGGCCGAAAGCATTCTGATCAATGCAGGGCTGGATCTGAGCGATCTTACCTTCATGACGGTGAGCGAGCCCCACGGACATTGGTTTGCCTCTCGCTCCGGATATACCGGCGAAGACGGTTTCGAGATCGCCCTGCCCATTGACGAAGCACAGGGCTTTGTAGAACGCGTTTTGGCCGATGACCGAGCCATGTGGGTTGGTCTGGGCGCACGCGACAGCCTGCGGCTGGAAGCAGGTCTGTGTTTGCACGGGCAGGACATTGACGAGACGACCGACCCGGCAACCGCCGCTCTGCTGTGGGCTATCCCGAAAGCCGTGCGCGAGAAAGGCGCGTTTATCGGCGCGCCAGCGTTCAAGCGCATTCTTTCCGAAGGCCTCGCGGAAAAACGTGTCGGCTTGGTTCCTGAAGGCCGCCAGCCGGTCCGCGCCGGGGCGATCCTGCTGAATGAAGGCGGGGAACCCGTTGGCCGCGTCACCTCCGGCGGGTTTGGACCGTCCGTCGGTCATCCGATTTCTATGGCTTACGTCGCGAGGGCATTCAGCCAGCCGGGCTCGTCGCTCATTGCCGACGTGCGTGGCAAACCCGTGTCGATGCGGGTTCACCCCTTGCCTTTCACCCCTCACCGCTATCGCAAAGGATAAAAATCGATGAGCAAAACCTATTTCACGGAAGACCATGAATGGATGCGCGTCGAGGGCGGCACGGCAACCATCGGCATCACCGAGTACGCGCAGGAGCAACTCGGCGATCTCGTCTTTGTCGAACTTCCCCAATCGGGCACGGCCTTGAAAAAAGGTGACATGGCGGTGGTGGTCGAGTCCGTGAAGGCAGCGTCCGATGTCTACGCTCCCGTGGATGGCAAGGTGATTGAGGTGAACGATGCACTGACGGGCGAGCCTTCCCTCGTCAACAGCTCTCCCTTGAGCGAGGGCTGGCTCTGGAAGATGGCGCTTTCCGATGAAAGTCAGCTCGATGGCCTCATGGATGAAGACGCCTACAAGGCAAGCGTGGCTTAGGGAAATCTCATGCTGGAACCGATACACCCTTTCTCCACCCGTCATATCGGGCCGCGCAGCAACGAGAAGAAGGCGATGCTGGCTGCGCTTGGTGTTCCTTCACTGGAAACGCTGATCGCACAGGCAGTGCCGAAATCCATCCGCCTGGAACGGGCGCTGAACTTACCCGGACCGGCAAGTGAGGCTGAAGCGCTGGCGGAACTGCAAAGCTATATGCGCGAGAACAAGGTGCTGAAGAGTTTTATCGGCGCAGGCTATCATGGCTGTCACGTGCCGCCGGTCATTCAGCGTAATCTTTTCGAAAACCCCGCCTGGTACACCGCCTACACGCCTTATCAGTCGGAAATCAGCCAAGGCCGACTGGAGATGCTTTTTCACTTCCAGACCCTGGTGACGGAACTGACCGGCCTTCCCATAGCGTCCGCTTCTCTGCTCGACGAAGCATCCGCCGCCGCCGAAGCCGTCGGGATTGCCTGGCGGCATCATCGTGGCAAACGCAACCGGTTGGTGATCGCTGGTGCTCTCAATCCGCAGACACGCGACGTGATCGAGACGCGCGCCGAACCACTGGGCTTCCAGATTGCCGAAGAGCGCGTCACCGATGATACGTTTGCGCTCATTATTCCCTGGGCCGATACGTTTGGTGTTTATTCCGACCATTCAGCTACAATCGCAGAGGCCAGATCGAAGGACGTTATCGTCATCTTCGTTGCCGACCCTCTTGGCCTCGTTCTCAGCCGGACACCGGCCGAACTCGGCGCGGAGATCGCGGTTGGATCTATGCAGCGGTTCGGTGTTCCCATGGGATACGGGGGCCCCCATGCAGCGTTTTGCGCCGTGTCCGACAGGCTGACGCGGTTGATGCCGGGCCGCCTTGTCGGTCAATCCGTCGATGCGGGCGGCCGCCCCGGCTATCGCCTCGCATTGCAGACACGCGAGCAGCATATCCGCCGGGACAAGGCAACCTCTAATATCTGTACGGCACAGGCCCTGCTTGCCAATATGGCTGCAGCCTATGCTATCTGGCATGGGCCAGACGGTCTGCGGGGTATAGCAGAGCATGTTCATGGGCTTGCGGCGCGCCTCCATGCCGGTCTCAGGTCTGCCGGCCTCACCACCGCCGGCGAAACGATCTTCGACACGGTGACGGTCGCCGTTCCCGGAAAGGCAGAAGAGATTGCTGCGAAAGCGGAGCAAACCGGCCGTATGCTGCGCGTTATCGACGCCGATCACCTG
>JAJUHJ010000171.1 GCA_029279965.1 Phyllobacteriaceae bacterium | reverse complement strand
GCGCTGAACCAGCCCTATGTGCTCGATTCCGGCGATCGGTTGCGGATCACGGTTTTCGAACAGGAAAACCTGACGAACACCTACAGCGGCGACCAGGCTGGATATGTCTCCTATCCGCTCATCGGTTCGGTTCCCGCACGCGGCCACACCGCCAATCAAGTAGAGGGCCGGATCGCGGAGGCATTGCGCGGAGGCTATCTGCGCGATCCGGATGTAACGGTGGAAATAGATCGCTACCGGCCCATTTTCGTTATGGGTGAAGTGGGCGGTCCGGGACAGTATTCCTATGTTCCAGGCATGACGGTGCAGAAAGCCGTAGCAGCGGCTGGCGGCTTCACCCCCCGCGCCAACCAGGCAACGGTGGATGTAACCCGAAACATCAACGGGCGCATCATGACCGGCCGGGTCGTCATCTCCGATCCGCTCCTGCCAGGCGACACGATCTATGTGCGCGAGCGGCTGTTCTGATGCCTGCCACCTGCCGCATCACGTGACCTTGCGCATCGTCCACTGCTTCCGCTCGCCCGTTGGCGGGATCTTCCGCCATGTACGCGATCTGTGCGAAGCGCAGGCGGCGGCCGGACATGATGTCGGCATCATTTCCGATTCCACCACGGGCGGCGCTTTTGAAGAGCAACTCTTCGCCGACATCGGCGAGAAACTGTCGCTCGGTATTATACGCACGCCGATGCAACGCCATATCGGCCTCGGCGATATCGGCGCGGCCCGGCGCACACTCGGCATCGTTCGACGCATGCGCCCGGATGTGCTTCATGGGCACGGGGCCAAGGGCGGCGCCTATGCAAGGCTGTTCGGGACATTTCTCAGGATGACCGGCAGTCGGGTGGCTCGGCTCTATTCACCGCATGGCGGAAGCCTGCACTACGATGCGGACAGGCTCTCTGGCCGATTCTTCTTCGCGCTCGAGGCTCTTATGGAGCGCTTCACAGACCACATACTCTTCGTCTCGCAATATGAGCAGCGCGCTTACGAAGAGAAGGTGGGGCATCCACGCACGCCAATAAGTCTCGTCTACAACGGTCTCGGCCAGGAGGAGTTCGTTCCCGTGCGAGAGGCGGCTGATGCTGCCGATTTTCTCTATGTAGGCATGATGAGAGACCTCAAAGGGCCGGATCTATTCATCGAAGCGCTGAAAGAGACAGAGGCCAGGAGCGGGCGTATGCTATCGGCCGTCATGGTTGGCGAGGGCGAAGATTGCGCAAAATATGTGTCTTTAGCCGAGACCCTGGGCTTGGCCGACCGGATCAAGTTCCTTCCGGCCATGCCGGCGCGCAAGGCGTTTGAACTCGGACGCATCATGGTGGTGCCCTCGCGGGCCGAAGCCATGCCATACATCGTGCTGGAAGCGCTTGCGGCAAGGAAGCCGCTGATTGCTTCCTCTGTCGGTGGCATCCGCGAGATCCTGGGCGAAGACTCCCCTGCCCTGACAGCGCCCCGGTCCGCCCAACTGGCGCAGAAAATGGCTGCCGCCATCGCCGACGAGCACACATACCGCGCGCTGATGCCCAGCGAAATCGAGCTGAAGGCGCGGTTCAGCATCGAAACGATGCTCGAAAAGATCGATGCGGCATACCGCGAGGCGCTCGCCCCGTAATCGCCTCCCGCAGCAATCAAGGGATTCTTTAGGTCCTTATGTTATGGGCGTATAGGTCGAGGGTTACGGGGCCATGAACGACATCGAACCCAAACATCCATTTACGGCCGAGGCAACCCGGCCGTCTTCCAAACCGCGCGAGCGGCGGGGGCCGCCCGTGCTCGGTCCGGTGGCAAGGCAGGTCGCCCAGCAGTACCGACGCGACACCATGTCTCCGGTGATGGTGAGCGGCGTCATGCGGCTCGTCGAGTTCGCCGTGCTTCTGGTTGCCGGACTTGCAATTTACGCCGTGCATGTGGGGGTTGGGACGCATCTTTCCTGGGAATACCCGCTCGTCATCGCGGGCGTATCGCTGCTGTCGGTCATCATGCTGGAGTTTTCCGACTCATACCAAATGCCGGCGCTACGCAGTCCATTCTCTCAGATGCGACCAATCATGCTCGTCTGGTCGGGCACCTTCGCGCTGCTGACAATGATGCTCTTCTTCCTGAAGATTTCAGCCGAGTTTTCACGGCTTTGGCTGGGCGCGTGGTATGTGTCTGGCCTGGCGCTCATGTTCGTGCTGCGGGTGACCGTCGCGCAGGCGATCCGCCGCTGGGCTCGCAACGGACGCATTGAGCGACGGGCGGTGATCGTTGGCGGTGGCAAGCGGGCTGAAACGCTGATCCGTTCCATCGAACAGCAGCCCTACAACGACATCCGAATCTGCGGCATTTTCGATGACCGTGACGACACCCGATCGCCCCCCGTGGTGGCGGGCTATCCAAAGCTTGGAAATGTTGATGAACTGATCGAATTCGCACGCATCGCACGCATCGACATGATGATCGTGTCCCTGCCGCTAACAGCGGAAGCACGCGTGCTCGCCATGCTTCGCAAACTGTGGGTGCTGCCCATCGATATTCGCCTTTCGGCGCATTCGAACCATCTGCGCTTTCGGCCGCGCGCTTATTCCTATATCGGCTCGGTGCCGATGCTCGATATTTTCGACCGGCCGATCAATGATTGGGACCTGGTTGCCAAGCGCGCTTTCGACATCGTCTTCAGCCTGATCGGCATCGTCGTGTTCGCGCCGGTCATGCTGGCCACGGCCATTGCCATCAAGCTCGACAGCGAGGGGCCGATCATCTTCAAGCAGAAGCGGTACGGCTTCAACAATGAGATAATCGACGTCTACAAATTCCGCTCGATGTATGCGGACCAGAGCGACCCGACCGCCAGGAAAGCAGTCAGGAAAAACGATCCGCGCGTCACCCGCGTCGGACGCTTCATCCGCAAGACATCCATCGACGAGTTGCCGCAATTCTTCAACGCGCTTATTGGCAATCTGTCGTTAATCGGGCCACGCCCGCACGCGCTGGCGGCATCGGCGCACAACAGGCTCTTCGATGAAGTGGTGGATGGCTATTTCGCGCGCCACCGGGTGAAACCCGGCGTCACGGGCTGGGCTCAGATCAACGGCTGGCGCGGTGAGGTCGATACGGACGAGAAAATCAGGAAGCGGATCGAGTACGATCTTTACTATATTGAAAACTGGTCGCTTTGGTTCGATCTCAAGATTCTGCTGCTGACACCGATCCGGCTGCTCGACACGAGAAACGCTTATTGAGCGCGCTCGGTCATGATCGGGAGAACGTCCCCGCCCTGCCGCGCGCAGCGGTAAACGCCCGTCTTTTCGCGCTGCTTCGCGCCGGCGCCGTCATGCTGGCGGTGTTTCTGTCCGGTTTCGTTCTGCGCGAACCCGCACCCTATGAGATCTACATGGTAGGGCTGATTGCGGTCTGGGGGCTCTTCGGGCTGCGGCTTTCCCAGAACGTGATGCCGCTTCTCGTCTTGCTCGTCATCTTCAACATCGGCGGTTTCATTTCCATGAGCCAGCTTGCCGATCTCGGAGACATTCCACTTTATCTCGCCGTCTCGCTCTTTCTCGCCTTCACATCCGTATTCTTCGCGGCAATCATCGAGGAACACCCGCAGCTTTTGCGACACGTCTTCGGCGGCTGGGTGGCGGCTGCCTCCATCACTGCTCTTCTGGGCATTCTTGGCTATTTCAATGCTTTTCCGGGCGCCGAGATGTTCACGCGTTACGGCCGGGCCTCCGGTGCTTTCCAGGACCCGAACGTCTTCGGCCCCTTCCTCACACTGCCCGGCATCTATCTCCTTCACACGATGATGACGGGTAAGCTGCGCTCCGCGATCCTTTCCGTACCGCTCTTTCTCCTCATCACGCTCGGCATGTTCCTCTCCTTTTCAAGGGGCGCATGGGGCCTGTTCCTGATGAGCGCGATCATGCTCACGCTGGCCCTGTTCATCCACAACCGGCGCGGCCCTGTGCGGCTCAGGATCATCGCCATGAGCATCGCCGCGTTCACGATTGCAGCGGTGACGCTGGCCATTGCTCTTCAGATTCCGGCCGTGGCGGAGCTGTTCATGGAGCGGGCGCAACTGGTGCAGGAATACGATGAGGCGCGGCTGGGGCGTTTCGCCCGGCACGCCATCGGCTTTGCGATGGCGGTCGAGCATCCGCTGGGCATCGGTCCGCTGGAATTCGGCAAGATGTTCGGCGAGGACACGCACAATATCTGGCTGAAAGCGCTGCTGGACTATTCCTGGCTCGGCTTTGCGGCCTACCTCACCCTGATGCTCTGGACGATTGCGGCCGCTTTCCGCATTCTCTTCCGCGCCCGGCCTTGGCAGCCTTATCTCGTCTGCGCCTATGTGGTGTTCATCGGCCACATCCTGCTCGGCACCGTGATCGATACCGACCACTGGCGGCATTTCTACCTGATTCTCGGCCTGCTTTGGGGCATGATGGCGCTGGAGCAGCGTGGTGGTTGGCGCTGGACGGATAAATTGATCCGTCGCTAGCGACCGGGACATAGCGATTGCGATGTCTCCGGGCCGTACAGTTTGAGCTTATCGAGACATAGCTGACAGTTTATTCCGGAGACAAGGTTTACACATCGGGCATTTGGGGAGCCCCGAATGCCGTGGAAGGAGTGTAAGCCGATGGATGAACGCCTTCGTTTCGTTGCCCGCGTTCTGGAAGGAGAACAGATGGCGCCGCTATGCCGGGAATTCGGCATCTCGCGCGTCACAGGCTACAAGATCTACAACCGCTACAAGGAATGCGGCCTCGACGCCCTCAACGAGCGGAGCCGCCGTCCCTATCGGCACGCCAACAAGCTGCCCTTCCAGGTCGAGCGCTGCATTCTGGGCATCAAGCGTGACTATCCTTCCTGGGGAGCCCCGAAGGTCCGCGACAAGCTGATCCGCCAGTTCCCGATGATCAAGGCGCCGGCGATCAGCACTGTCCACGCCGTGCTCGATCGCAATGGACTGGTCAAGCGGCGCAAACGTCGGCGCTACAAGGCCGAGGGAACCGAGCTGCATGCCGCCCAGGACCCCAACGGGCTGTGGTGCGCCGACTACAAGGGCGAGTTCATGCTCGGCAACCGCCAGTACTGCTATCCGCTCACCATCACCGATTATCGATCCCGCTATCTCCTGGCCTGCGAGGGCATGGCCTCCACGCGCTCCGACTTCGCATTCACCCTGTTCGAACGCGTCTTCAAGGAGTTCGGCCTGCCCTCGGCCATCCGCACCGACAACGGCGCGCCCTTTGCCTCCGGCAATGCCCTCTTCGGCTTGTCCAGGCTCTCGGTCTTCTGGCTCAGGCTCGGCATCGCGATCGAGCGGATCAAGCCGGGAAACCCGCAACAGAACGGCCGTCACGAGCGCATGCACCTGACCCTGAAGCAGGAGGCCACCAAACCGGCATCATTCAACTTCCTTCAACAGCAGGAGCGCTTCGACGACTTCGTTCGGGTTTACAACAACGAACGGCCGCACCAGGCCTTGGGCGGCGCTTGTCCCGGCGAAATCTATACACCCTCGGCGCGCGTCTATCGCCCGCCCGAGGAGCCAGACTATCCGTTCCACGATCGAACCGTGCGGGTCACCCGCTGCGGCCGCATCTGCATCGGCAAGCGCAAAATCAATCTCAGCACCGTCTTCGCCGGCCAAATCGTCGGCATCCGAGAAATCGATGACCAGATCTGGCTGGTCAGCTTCCTCAATTATGATCTAGGGTTCTTCGACAGAGAAAATGACCGCGTCGAGCCGGCGCCTAACCCATTCGTCCCGGAAAAGGTGTAAACCATCTCTCCGGTATCAAATGTAAACCATGTCCCCGGAATGGACCCGCAAGAGTCTGGCGGATGGTGGAGCTG
>JAJUHJ010000170.1 GCA_029279965.1 Phyllobacteriaceae bacterium | reverse complement strand
TTCTCGCGCCTCTTGAAGGAGCGGATCATATTCATTACGGGTCCGATTGAAGATGCCATGGCCTCGCTCGTCTGTGCGCAGCTTCTGTTCCTGGAGGCAGAGAACTCGAAGAAAGAGATCGCTCTTTATATCAACTCGCCAGGTGGCGTCGTCACCAGCGGCATGGCAATCTATGATACGATGCAGTTCATCCAGCCGCCGGTTTCCACGCTGTGCATAGGGCAGGCGGCATCGATGGGCTCGCTGCTGCTGTGCGCGGGGGCTAAGGGTATGCGCTTTGCGACGCCCAACGCCCGCATCATGGTGCACCAGCCTTCAGGTGGATTCTCCGGCCAGGCGTCGGACATCGAGCGCCATGCCCAGGACATCATCAAGCTGAAGCGGCGGCTCAACGAAGTGTATGTGAAGCATACCGGCCAGGATTACGAGACGATTGAAAAGACCCTCGATCGTGATCACTTCATGAATGCGGACGAAGCACAGGAGTTCGGTCTCGTGGATAAGGTCATCTCTGCTCGCGAGGCGATCGAAGGGCCTGATGCCGAATCGTAGACGCGCGGCGGGCAAAACGACGGCAGGCAAAAAATTGCTGGGTGCTGCGTCATTCCGCCGACATTTTCTGTTCCCTAACCGCTGGCAAGCGCCTAGGTTAAGCCTATGTTGAGTTTCGAACGCATAGGGTAGGGATTGTTGCTGCGTTATCCGATTTGTGTTTCGTTCGGAAACGGAAACTGGGGCGGAGGGGATGAAGGGATTCCGCGTCCCGGTCCTCGCTTCGCCTGGCGTGGCGGTCCGTCCGAAGCGCCGATGGTACTGAAAGGACGTGAGACATGAGCAAGGTCAGCAACGGCGGCGGCGATTCCAAGAACACGCTGTATTGCTCCTTCTGCGGTAAAAGTCAGCATGAGGTGCGCAAGCTGATCGCCGGCCCGACCGTTTTCATCTGTGATGAATGCGTCGAGCTGTGCATGGACATCATCCGCGAGGAAAACAAATCCTCGATGGTAAAGTCGCGCGAGGGCGTACCGACCCCGCAGGAGATTTTGCAGGTACTCGACGACTACGTGATCGGGCAGGCGCACGCCAAGCGTGTGCTCTCCGTCGCGGTGCACAACCACTACAAGCGTCTGGCACATGCCGGGAAGAACCCGGATGTGGAGCTCGCGAAATCCAACATCCTCCTTATCGGCCCCACAGGTTGCGGCAAGACGCTGCTGGCGCAGACGCTGGCCCGCATCATTGACGTGCCCTTCACCATGGCCGATGCGACCACGCTGACCGAAGCCGGTTACGTGGGCGAGGATGTAGAGAATATCATCCTCAAGCTGCTGCAGTCGGCCGACTACAATGTCGAACGCGCCCAGCGCGGCATCGTTTATATCGACGAGATCGACAAGATCTCGCGCAAATCTGACAACCCGTCTATCACGCGCGATGTTTCGGGCGAGGGCGTGCAGCAGGCGCTTCTGAAAATCATGGAGGGTACGGTGGCCTCCGTGCCGCCACAAGGCGGGCGCAAGCACCCGCAGCAGGAGTTCCTGCAGGTCGACACTTCCTCGATCCTGTTCATCTGCGGTGGCGCGTTTGCCGGTCTGGAAAAGATCATCTCCGACCGCGGCCGGAAAACCTCGATCGGCTTTGGTGCAAACGTGTCGTCACCGGAAGACCGGCGGGCAGGCGAGCTTCTGCGGCAGGTGGAGCCGGAGGACCTGTTGAGATTCGGGCTCATCCCGGAGTTCGTGGGTCGTCTGCCGGTGCTGGCCACCCTGGAGGATCTGAGCGAGGAGGCCCTCGTGGAGATTCTGACAGCGCCGAAAAATGCGCTCGTCAAACAGTATCAGCGCCTCTTCGAGATGGAGAATGTGGAACTCACCTTCCATGAGAACGCCCTCGTGGCGATCGCCCGCAAGGCTATTGAACGCAAAACCGGTGCTCGCGGCCTGCGCTCCATCATGGAGGCGATTCTCCTCGACACCATGTTCGAGTTGCCGGCACTGGAGGGCGTCCAGGAGGTTGTGATCTCGGATGAGGTTGTGAGCGGTAACGCCCGTCCTCTCTACATCTACGCCGAACGCGAAAAGGAAAAGGGCAGCGTCAGCGCGTGAGCACATCGGATCGGGGTGGCAGTGGGGCGGTGTTATCGCGAGGCATCACGTCCCACCTGCCGGGTCGGTTCGCAACCCGATGCCAAGTTTGAGTAGCCCCGAATATGCGGCTTTCAAAGACAGTTTTGCAGCTCGGGGTCTGCCGGTATGTTCGAAAGATCTTGATATCGGCTCCGCGCGTCGCCACCTAAGGATCAAGCGATGGCGGGCTTCGTTTCCGGGGAAATGGCGTTGTAATGGCAAGCCCTCCGGGAGGAATGTCTGCCCCTCCCAAGAAGATCCACGGCTGACGTCTTATGTGGTCGTGGCTGAAAGGCTGAAAAATGACTGAAGCAAGCAAGACTTCTGGCGATACCCTTTTTCCGGTGCTGCCGCTGCGCGACATTGTTGTATTTCCGCACATGATCGTGCCGCTCTTTGTCGGCCGGGAAAAGTCGATCAAGGCGCTGGAAGAAGTCATGGGGGGCGAAAAGCAGGTTCTGCTGGCAACCCAGATGAACGCCGCGGATGATGATCCAGAGCCGAGTGCCATTTATGATATCGGTACGCTCGCCAACGTTCTGCAGTTGTTGAAGCTCCCCGACGGCACTGTGAAGGTGTTGGTCGAGGGCGCTGCGCGCGCGCGCATCTCTGAGTTCACTGGACGCGAGGATTTTCATGAGGCGCACGCGGCGCTTCTGCGCGATCCCGAAGACGATCAGGTGGAGATCGAGGCGCTGGCGCGTTCCGTAGTGGCCGATTTCGAAAACTACGTGAAGCTCAACAAGAAGATCTCGCCCGAGGTCGTGCCGGCCACGAGCCAGATCGACGATTATTCGAAGCTGGCCGACACGATCGCCTCGCATCTTGCCATCAAGATCCCCGAGAAGCAGGAGATGCTCGGCACGTTGTCCGTGCGCGAGCGGCTGGAAAAGGCCATGGGCTTCATGGAAGCCGAGATTTCCGTTCTGCAGGTGGAAAAGCGCATCCGCTCCCGCGTCAAGCGGCAGATGGAGAAGACGCAGCGCGAATACTACCTCAACGAGCAGATGAAGGCCATCCAGAAGGAACTGGGCGAGGGTGAGGACGGCCGCAACGAAATGGCCGAGCTCGAGGAGCGCATCAAAAAGACCAAGCTGTCCAAGGAGGCGCGCGAACGGGCCGAGGCTGAACTGAAGAAGCTTCAGACGATGTCGCCCATGTCGGCGGAGGCCACGGTCGTTCGCAACTACCTCGATTGGCTGCTGTCCATCCCGTGGAAGAAGAGCTCGAAGGTGCGCCATGATATCGGCTTCGCCGAGGAAGTGCTCGATGCGGACCATTTCGGCCTCGAGAAGGTCAAGGAGCGCATGGTCGAGTATCTCGCCGTGCAGAGCCGTCAGCGGAAGCTGAAGGGACCCATCCTGTGCCTCGTCGGCCCTCCCGGCGTCGGCAAGACCTCGCTTGGCAAGTCGATCGCCAGGGCCACGGGCCGCGAATTCGTGCGGATGGCACTGGGCGGGGTGCGCGACGAGGCAGAGATACGCGGCCACCGGCGCACCTATATCGGCTCAATGCCTGGCAAGGTCATCCAGTCGATGCGGAAGGCCAAGAAGTCAAATCCCCTCTTCTTGCTTGACGAGATCGACAAGATGGGCATGGACTTCAGCGGTGATCCGTCCTCTGCGCTGCTGGAGGTGTTGGACCCTGAGCAGAACTCCACTTTCATGGACCATTACCTCGAGGTCGAATACGACTTGTCGAGCGTGATGTTCGTAACGACGGCGAACACGCTGAACATCCCGCCGGCCCTGATGGACCGGATGGAGATCATCCGGATCGCTGGCTATACGGAAGATGAGAAGGTGGAGATCGCCAAACGGCATCTGCTTCCCAAGGCGGTGCGCGAGCATGCGCTGAAGGAGTCGGAGTTCTCCGTGACCGACGGCGCGTTGCAGGCAGTCATCCGCACTTACACGCGGGAAGCGGGCGTGCGTAACCTGGAGCGCGAGCTGATGAAGCTGGCGCGAAAGGCCGTGACCGAAATCGTGAGGTCCGGGAAGGATACGGTGGTGAACATCACCGAGGACAACCTGGCCGACTATCTCGGCGTGCCACGCTTCCGCTTCGGCCAGGCCGAGGGCGAGGACCAGGTCGGCGTGGTGACGGGCCTTGCCTGGACCGAGGTCGGCGGTGAACTGCTCACGGTCGAGGGCGTCATGATGCCCGGCAAGTGCAAGATGACGGTCACCGGGAACCTGCGCGATGTGATGAAGGAGTCCATTTCCGCCGCGGCATCTTATGTCCGTTCGCGGGCGGTCGACTTTGGCATCGAACCGCCGGTGTTCGACAAGAAGGACATCCACGTGCACGTGCCGGAAGGCGCCACGCCGAAAGACGGGCCGTCGGCTGGTATAGCGATGGTGACCTCCATCGTCTCGGTGATGACCGGCATTCCGGTGCGCAAGGATATCGCCATGACCGGTGAGGTCACGCTGCGGGGCAGGGTGCTTCCGATCGGCGGGCTGAAGGAGAAGCTCCTTGCCGCCTTGCGCGGGGGCATAAAGAAGGTGCTGATTCCGGAAGAGAACGCCAAGGATCTGGCGGACATCCCGGAGAATGTGAAGAACGGCCTTGAGATTGTGCCGGTAAGCCGTGTGGGCGAGGTTCTGGATCATGCGCTCGTGCGCAAGCCGGAGCCGATCGAGTGGGTGGAGCCCATCGAGACGGCGGCCAGTGTCGATCCGAAACAGGCCGGGCAGCAGACCGTCGCGCACTAAGCATTGTGACGCCGGGTGAATTCACCCGGCGCCACACAATCAGCCAGCAGACAGCAGACGTTTAGGTGCGGCAGATGCCGTACGATTCGCGCCAAGCGGACGGGCACTGCTGCATTCTACAGGCGATTTCAAGCAAAGCCGGTTCTATTGAGCCGGCTTTTTTTCTGAAAAAGCCCGGAAAACCGCCGTTTTTTCCCTTGTTTGACGCATTTCCCGCTTGGTCCGACACTTACTTCTTCATAGACTGCGGCCCTTGCCGGTTGAGTCGCTCATCCGGCGGTAATCAGGAAAGAGGTTTGTTGTTTATGAACAAGAACGAACTAATATCCGCCGTTGCCGACAAGGCCAGCCTTTCCAAGGGAGATGCTCAGTCGGCAGTTGACGCGGTGTTCGCCGCCATCACCGACGAGCTTAAGAACGGTGGCGACGTACGGCTTGTCGGCTTCGGCAACTTCAGCGTTTCCAGACGTGAAGCATCGACGGGCCGCAATCCGCAGACGGGGGCGGAGGTCCAGATCCCGGCTCGCAACGTGCCGAAGTTTTCGGCCGGCAAAGGCCTCAAGGACGCCGTTAATTGACGCGCACAAAGTTTTGAGAAAAGCCGGGCGTCGACCCGGCTTTTTTTATTCTGGATGATCGCGGCGCGAAATGCCCGCTTCATCATCTACAGTATCGGCCCGAAGATCTGGCTTGGCTGCGGGAAGCAGGATGCGTAGATTCAATTACAGCATCGGCCCGAAGATCTGACTCGGCTTCGGGAAGCACGATGCGTAGATTCAATTACAGCATCGGCCCGAAAATCTGAATCGATTTTCGGAAAGCACGATGCGGAGATTCAATGAGATAGAGCGTCCTTAGTGCGTCCAAAATGGACGCACGGCGCTCTAGCGCGTCCTTATGCGTCCAAAAAGGCGCACGGCGCGCAAGTGAAACCGATATCCTGTTTTCGAGAGCCCTTGCGTCGCAGAGCGCAGGGCACGCACCTGCCTTAACGAGCCCCGGAGCCGAGGAGCAATGTCCGGATCGTCTTGAAAAGGATCAAAAGGTCCAGGTCGAAAGAAAGGTGCTTGAGATAATAGAGGTCGTAGGAGAGTTTGTTGATCTCCTCCTCCGTCGTGGCCGCATAGCCCGATGTCACTTGCGCCCATCCTGTTATTCCCGGCTG
>JAJUHJ010000169.1 GCA_029279965.1 Phyllobacteriaceae bacterium | reverse complement strand
TGTTCGTCTATGTATTGCGTAAGGCGCGCTTTGTCGCGCTGCGCCGCAAGATCGGTCAATTCCTGCGGCAGGCTCACCGGCGCGACGGGCGGGTCGATGAATTCGCCGATCACCGTCTCCAGCATTGCGGGCGTGCCAAAGGTACGGGCCAGCCGCTTCTGCCAGCCGCGCGGCAGGCCGAGCGCGGAAAGCACGGCTTCGAACACCGCCTGATCGCCAAGTGTAATATGAAGGCTGTGACCCGGCAGGACGCGTGAAAGAATTGCATGCGCATCGGCCAATGAGCGGGCGTCGGCCTCCGCCTCATCGTTGGCGCCCAAATCTTCGATGCCGGCCTGGAAAAACTCCGCGCCGCCTTCGCGCCGTTGCCGGAAGACCTCACCCAAATAGGCATAGCGCCGGGGCGTTGCCGCGCGCGTCCGGATATGGTCGAGGCAGACGGGAATGGTAAACTCAGGTCTCAGGCAAAGGCTCTTTCCCGTCTCGCTCTCGGTCAGGAAAATGCGCCGGCGCAGATCTTCGCCCGCCATGTCAAGAAATGGATCGGCGGGCTGGATGATATCGATATCCGTCAGCATCGCCGCGCGCTCGGCAAAAAGGTCGAGAATGTCGCCCGCGAAGGAGGGATAGCGCGTGGTCATGGAGCGGTGCGCTCCCTTTTTGAAAAGTAGATGCCCGCTAAGCACCCACAAGGCTTGGTAACAGCAGGCGTGGCGATCATTGCGCCGCGCGCTCCGTCGCTTGTGCCTCGAGCACCCGCTTCACTGCCGCCACGAGCTCGTCTTCTGACACGGAAAACTGCGCCGGCCGCGCCTCGCGCCACTCCTGGTTATCCTCGATTTCTTCCGAAAGGCGCTTGCCCTCGACGAGATCCTTGATCTGCACCGCACCCTGCTCGCGCTCGTCCGCTCCCTGGATAACAACGCAAGGTGCCCCGCGCCGGTCCGCATATTTCATCTGTGCCTTCATGCCGGCGCCGCCGAGATACATCTCCGCGCGAATGCCTGCCTGGCGTAACTCGGACACCATTTTCTGGTATCGGCCAAGGCTTGTCACATCCTTATCCATCACGAGGACGACCACCGGCGCGACGGTCTCCGTTGTTTCAAGCTTGCCGAGATTCTTCAGCGCCGTCATCAGCCGCGAGACACCGATGGAGAAACCTGTGGCAGGCACAGGCTCGCCGCGAAAACGCGAGACGAGCCCATCATAACGCCCGCCACCGCCGACGGAGCCGAATTGGACAGTTTCGCCCTTCTCGTTTGTGACGGGGAAGGTGAGTTCCGCCTCGAAAACAGGCCCGGTATAATATTCAAGACCGCGCACCACTGAGGGGTCGATACGGATGCGATCGTCCCCATAGCCTGCGGCGCGACACAGATCGCTTATTTGGCTCAGCTCGAGCAAACCATCGCTCAGAGAGCCTGAATCTTTAGCGCCAGCAGGTATTCCGGAAATGTCGGGAAGGCCAGCTGTCAGCTCCGCGATGTTGATCGAAAGGGTATCCAGAACGGTCGTGGCTTGCTCCGGCGACAATTCGGCGCCTTTCGTAAAATCGCCGCTCTCGTCTTTTCGTCCCTCGCCGAGCAATGCCCGAACGCCCTCCATGCCGAGCCGGTCCAGCTTGTCAATCGCTCTCAGCACGGTCAGCCTGCGTCCGGCATTGGCATCTCCGCCGAGGCCGATCGCCTCGAGCACGCCATCCAAAACCTTGCGGTTATTCACCCGGATCACATAATCGCCGCGCTTGATGCCGAGCGCCTCCATCACGTCTGCCATCATCATGCACATTTCGGCGTCTGCCGCGACGCCGGGCGCCCCCACGGTATCGGCGTCAAACTGCATGAACTGCCGGAAGCGGCCCGGGCCGGGCTTTTCGTTGCGGAACACCCAGCCGGCGCGATAGCTGCGATAGGGCTTCGGCAGCCGCTCGAAATTTTCAGCAACGAAGCGGGCGAGGGGGGCCGTCAAATCATAGCGAAGCGACAGCCACTGCTCGTCATCGTCCTGGAAAGAGAAGACGCCCTCGTTCGGCCGATCCTGATCCGGCAGGAACTTGCCGAGCGCATCCGTATATTCGATGAGCGGCGTTTCCACCGGTTCGAAGCCGTAAAGCTCATAAACGGCGCGGATTTTCGCAACCATCTCTTCCACAGCGCGTATGTCGACGGACAACCGGTCGACGAGCCCGCGCGGAAGCCGTGCCTTTACCCTGTCCGCCTTGCCTGCCATGTCGGAATTCCGCCTGCGTTTCGTGGAAAAGCCTTGCGCCGGCCGGGCATCCATCGGTGAAACGGTGCAGCGTACCGGCGGGGCTCTCCTAGCGGATAAGGGTGAGAGCGGCAAGGGCGGTGCCGGTGTTCGATAGAGGCGGGGAGTGCCGGATTGAGGAAAGCGGGTGACAGGTTCGGCCCCATGCGGTAATCCCTCGCGCATTCCCGCGAGACCATCGGGGAACCTGTGCCCGCAGCAGAAGAAGGAGCCATCATGCCGCAGCAGCCGGTCATGATCGACAATCTCGATGCGCTTGCCGAGCCCTATCCGGTGATCCTGTGCGATGTATGGGGCGTGGTGCACAATGGCGTGAACGCTTTTTCAGAGGCTGTCGAGGCACTGCGACGCATGCGGGAGAAAGGCAAGGCGGTGGTGCTTGTCACCAATGCGCCGCGCCCGCATGAGCTGGTGGAAGAGCAGTTGCGCGGTCTCGGCGTGCCCGACGATGCCTGGGACGGCGTGGTCACCTCCGGCGACGTGACGAAGGCGCTGGTGAGCGAGGGGCCGCGTACCGTCTTCCACATCGGAACCGAACGCGACCTTGCTCTTTTCGATGGGTTGGATGTCGAGCTGGTGGAGGAGTTCGAGGCGGCCGGCGTCGTTTGCACGGGGCTCTACGATGACGAGACCGAAACGCCCGAAGATTATTCGGAATTGTTGCAGCGTTTGAGGGCGCGCAACCTGCCCTTTATCTGCGCCAATCCCGATATCGTGGTGGAGCGGGGCGACAGGCTCGTCTTCTGCGCCGGGGCGCTCGCGCGTGATTATGGTCTGCTCGGCGGCCGCACTCTGATCGCCGGCAAGCCGCACCGGCCGATCTATGAGGCGGCGCTTGTCATGGCCGGTGAGAGACTTGGGCGGGAGATAGGCCCGACTGATGCGCTGGCCATCGGCGACGGCGTGCTGACGGATGTTAAGGGTGCTGCGGCGATGGGCATCGACGTTGTTTTCGTGACCGAGGGCATCCACGCGGCCGAATATGGTGGGCATGGCAAGCCCGATCCTCAACGGTTGGCCGCCTTTCTGGAAAAACATGGTCACATGCCGGTGGCCGCCATTGAAAGCCTGCGGTAGGGAACGGTGGGGGATATCCTGCGCTGTGCCGACTATGCCTCCGTCCCGCCCGCGCTGCGCGGCGGCGTAGCGGCGATCGGCAATTTCGATGGGGTGCATCGCGGCCATCAGGCGGTTCTGAACCGCGCTCGCGAAATTGCTGCCCAGGAAGGTGTTCCTGCGCTCGTGCTCACCTTCGAGCCGCATCCGCGCAGCGTTTTCCTGCCGGATGTCCCTCTTTTCCGCCTTACGCCGGCGCCCGTGAAAGCGCGGCTCCTTGGCGCGCTCGGCTTTGATGCCGTGGTCGAACAGCCATTCACGCGCAGCTTCTCATCCGTGCTCCCGGAAAATTTTGTGGAAGACGTGCTGGTAAAGGGGCTGGGCGCCTGCCACGTCGTCACCGGCTACGATTTCCATTATGGCAAGGGTCGCGGCGGGACTCCGCAGACGCTTCAGGTGGCGGGCCGGGAGAAGAACTTCGGTGTCAGCCTCGTGGACGCCTTTTCCGATGAAGGCGGCGTGGTGGTGTCCTCAAGCCGCATCCGGGAAGCGCTTGCGAATGGGAATGTTGCTGAAGCTGCTGGCCTGCTCGGCTACCGCTACATGGTCGAGGCTGAGGTAACTGGCGGCAGGAAGCTCGGCAGGACGCTTGGCTATCCCACGGCGAACATGGCGCTTCCGGCCGATATGGGTCTGCGTCACGGCATTTATGCCGTGCGCTTCCGTCGGGCCGACGGTGCGCTTTACGACGGGGTGGCGAGCTTCGGTCGGCGGCCGACCGTGGACGAGAACGGCGCACCGCTGCTGGAGACCTATCTTTTCGATTTCGAAGGCGACCTTTACGGCGAGATTTGCGCCGTCTCCTTCTTCGGTCTTCTGCGGGGGGAAGAAAAATTCGAAGGGCTCGATGCGCTGATTCAGCAAATGAAGCGGGACGAGGCCGAAGCGCGGGCTCTGCTTGCCGACGTCAGGCCGTTTTCGGCGTTGGATGCGAGAATGGCATTTTCTGAGTGAGGCAGGCCCTTTCCCTGCGAAGGGAAGGACAGCGGAAGTACAGCAGGCGCAATCGCCACTTTATTCTTTTCGTTGCCTCAGCTAAAAGCCCGGACCATGATGACGAGCGCCGGCCCTATGCCGATTGCCATACGAATTACCGGCCCGGCCTTCCGGGCAGCTTGAAGGCTGCGGAAGGTCCGGGATCGTCCTACGCGTCCGATCAGGCGCATTCCGCCTCTTGATAGTGTTATCCGCGAGGCCATCTTGGCTTCGTATTCCCACGGCGAGACCATGAGCGATACGTCCGAAAAGCTGGATTATTCCAAGACCCTCTATCTGCCGCAGACGGATTTCCCGATGCGGGCCGGCCTGCCGAAGAAGGAGCCGGAAATTGTCGCCCGCTGGCAGGAGATGGATCTTTACAGGCGCCTGCGCGAGGACGCGAAAGGCCGGCCTCCGTTCGTGCTGCATGACGGTCCGCCATATGCCAACGGCAACATCCATATCGGCCATGCGCTCAACAAGGTGCTGAAGGACGTGATCACGCGCTCGTTCCAGATGCGCGGCTACGATTCCAACTATGTGCCGGGTTGGGATTGCCACGGCCTGCCCATCGAATGGAAGATCGAGGAGCAGTATCGCGCCAAGGGCAAAAACAAGGACGAGGTGCCGGTCAACGAATTCCGCAAGGAGTGCCGCGACTTCGCCACGCACTGGGTCAAGGTGCAGACGGAGGAATTCCAGCGCCTCGGCGTGGTGGGCGATTTCGCAAACCCCTATCTCACCATGGCCTACCACGCGGAAGCCCGCATCGCTGGCGAGCTTTTGAAATTTGCCATGTCGGGCCAGCTCTATCGCGGCTCGAAGCCGGTCATGTGGTCGGTGGTGGAGCGCACCGCGCTGGCGGAAGCTGAGGTCGAATATCACGACTATGAGAGTGATACGATCTGGGTGAAGTTCCCGGTTGAGGGTGTCGGTGGAATCGGCGGTGACGCAGGCGATGCAGCTTTAAAGGAGCTTGCAGATGCTTTCGTCGTCATCTGGACGACGACGCCGTGGACCATCCCGGGCAACCGTGCGATTTCGTATTCGCCACGAATCTCCTACGGCCTGTACGAAGTCACCGACGCTGAAAATGATTTCGGGCCGCAAAAAGGCGAGAAGCTGATTTTTGCCGACGCACTGGCAGAAGAGTCATTCGCCAAGGCGAAACTCGAATACAAGCGCCTGCGGGATGTAAAAGCCGATCTACTTGAAGATATTGCCTGCGGCCATCCCCTCAAGGGCCTCGGCGGCGGCTACGAATTTCCCGTTCCCCTCCTTTCCGGCGAGCACGTTACCGACGACGCCGGCACGGGCTTCGTTCATACCGCGCCCGGCCACGGCCGGGAGGACTTTGACGCCTGGATGGATGCCGCCCGCGACCTTTCGGCTCGTGGCATCGACACGACCATCCCCTTTACCGTGGATGATGCCGGCTTCTTTACGAAGGATGCGCCGGGCTTCGGCCCGGATCGCGAAGGCGGGCCTGCTCGCGTCATCGACGACAAAGGCAAGAAGGGCGACGCGAACAAGGCCGTCATCGACGCGCTGATCGAGAAGAAGATGCTTTTCGCGCGCGGGCGCCTGAAGCACCAATATCCGCATTCCTGGCGTTCCAAGAAGCCGGTCATCTTCCGCAACACGCCGCAATGGTTCGTCTACATGGACAAGGACCTTGGCGGGTTTGGGTTGAATGAAGTTCGCCCCTCACCCTTACCCTCTCCCCGTGAAGAACGGGGAGAGGGAGTCGCCAGCGCTGACGCCCCCC
>JAJUHJ010000168.1 GCA_029279965.1 Phyllobacteriaceae bacterium | reverse complement strand
TCGCTGGGGCTTGCGCGGCGCGCTGCGCTGGCCCGCGCCTTTGCAAATGAACCGGCGGTGTTGTTCCTCGACGAGCCGTTTGTCTCTCTTGATGAGCAGACGGCCGAGCGGTTGCGCCATCTCCTGCTTTCAATCTGGTCTGCCCGGCGGACGACGGCCTTGATGGTCACGCACAATGTGCGGGAAGCTTTGCTGCTGTCGGACCGCATCATCGTGCTGTCTTCCGGTCCAGCGCATGTGGTTGGTACGTTTCTCGTCCGCCTGCCGCGCGAACATCGCAAACCGCAGGTCATGAGCGATCTTCTGCGCTCGTTCAGGGAACGGTTTCCAGATGTTCTTTGAGGAGCGTCCTGACGGAGGAAAGATGACATTTTCCGCTGTCCATGGATCAGCCTGAAAGCGAAAAGAGAGACAGCGCAATTCCCGTGCGCCTGTAAAGAGGCAGGCTGCGCATCTTCCTGAAGCTACACCTTGCTTGCGGAAGCTGACTTTCAGGCCGGCGGCCTAAAAACAGCGCATATCCGCTTCGGCCTGTGCCCGCCTCATCTGCGCGGTCGATTCTCTGGCACCCAACGTCTGGCGGAAAAGCACGCCCTTTTCACCGGTCACCAGTCCCATGCGCTGGAAGGTCTCCGCAGCCACATAGTCGTCATAGGAAATGACCGACGAAATGACATCGATCGAGCATGAACATCGCTCGAGCATTTCATGCGTCCGGCCATTGGCGATCATACATCCAAGGACGTAGTCGGCTACCGCAACGGTGGGGTAGTCGCTCGCAGCCTGCACCGAGCCGCCACAAAAGAACGTAGCTGCCAGGGAAAGTAGGACTGCTTGAATCCGTCTGTTCATCGTATCCTCCACTTTTTCCAGCATGGGAACAATTGGCGGGCGGCGTCAACCCGGAAAGGGTTCAGATTTCCGCCGCCGCCCACATTTCCAGCAGGGGCGACTGTTGCGCCGATGGTTTGCGCAAGGTGACACACAAGTAATTCCAAATGAGCGACGATGTGAATGCAAATGTGGGGCATGTATATTTAATGCGACGCAGCATCGATATGATGCATCGCAACATGAAACGCGTGCTTTTCCCCCTTGTGCGCGGAATTTTTTTGGCATAGCCTCACTATGTTTCCGGCTTCAAAGGACTTCTCTGTCTTAGGGAGCGGAGTTTGTCTTTCGTAGGCCAAGTGAGGTGGGCAGTTAAGGTGCCCGCTGCTCGCCTGGCTTAGGTCGTGACACGCTGCCGGAAATACTTCCCCTCACATTGTCGTAGACGTGCCTCCTGGGAGGAGCACATGCGATTTGGATTTGTGGACGTCGGGAGGATTTCATGCGTGTACCGAAGAGAACTGCCCTCATACCGCTGACTGCGGTGGCGTTGGCCTGTGCTTCCTATGGAGCGCACGCCAACGAACAGCTACAGCAGATGGCGGACGATCCAGCGAACTGGGTGATGCCAACGGGAGATTATGCCAACACGCGTTTTTCGGAACTGGACCAGATCAACGCAGAGAATGTCGGCGACCTAGAGGTTAAATGGACATTCTCGACGGGCGTGTTGCGCGGCCATGAAGGCGGCCCGCTGGTTTTCAACGACGTGATGTATTTCAACACGCCGTTTCCGAATATCGTCTATGCACTCGATCTCAACAATGATGGCCGGATCCTGTGGAAGTACGAGCCCCAGCAGAATTCCGATGTCATCCCCATCATGTGCTGCGACACGGTCAATCGCGGTGTCGCCTATGCTCCTGCGGAAGGAGATCGTCCGGCTCTGATCTTGCAGTACCAGGCTGATACGACGCTTGTCGCGCTTGATGCCGAGACCGGTGAGGTGGTCTGGGAAGTGCAGAACGGCGAGCAGACCGACGGCAGCATGGCCGAGTCGGGAACGGCGGCGCCGATGGTCGTCGACGATAAGGTCTATGTCGGCATCTCCGGCGGCGAATTCGGCGTTCGCGGCCATTTCACCGCCTATAATCTTGATGATGGCTCAATGGCCTGGCGCGCCTATTCGACGGGACCCGACAGCGAAACGCTGATGGATCCGGAGCAAACCACGCATCTCGGTGAGCCCGTTGGCGTGGATTCAGGCGTGACCACCTGGGAAGGCGATCAGTGGCAGCAGGGTGGCGGGACCACCTGGGGCTGGTTCGCATATGATCCCGAGCTGAACCTCGTCTATTACGGCACCGGCAACCCCTCGACCTGGAACCCTGTGCAGCGCCCGGGCGACAATGCGTGGTCGATGACCATTTTCGCGCGCGATGCCGACACCGGCATGGCCAAGTGGGTCTACCAGATGACGCCCCACGACGAATGGGACTATGACGGCGTCAACGAGAACATTCTTGTCGACGACATGGAAATCGACGGCGAGGCGCGCAACGTTCTGGTGCATTTCGACCGCAATGGCTTCGCCTACACGCTGGATCGCGAGACCGGCGAGCTTCTGGTGGCCGAAAAGTACGATCCGGCCGTCAACTGGGCGACCCACGTTGAAATGGATCCTGAAAGTGACGAGTACGGCCGTCCGCAAGTTGTGGCCGAGTACTCGACCCAGCAGAACGGCGAAGACACCAACACGACAGGCATTTGCCCCGCCGCTCTTGGAACGAAGGACCAGCAGCCGGCGGCTTACTCTCCCGAAACCGGCCTCTTCTACGTGCCAACCAACCATGTCTGCATGGACTATGAGCCTTACCGGGTGAGCTACACCGCCGGTCAGCCTTATGTGGGCGCAACGGTATCCATGTATCCGGGTCCCGATCTGGACGGCGGCATGGGCAAGTTCATCGCATGGGATGCGGCCAAGGGTGAAATCGTCTGGTCAATTCCGGAACGGTTCTCCGTGTGGTCCGGTGCTCTTGCCACCGCCGGCGACGTGGTCTTCTACGGTACGCTCGAAGGCTACATCAAGGCCGTCGATATGGATGGCAACGAACTCTACAGGTTCAAGACGCCGTCCGGCATTATCGGCAATGTCACGACATACGAGCATGATGGCAAGCAGTACATCGCCGTTCTGTCAGGTGTAGGCGGTTGGGCCGGGATCGGTCTGGCTGGCGGGCTTCTGCAGGCTGAAGGCGCTGACGCATGGCAGGCAGCGGTTGCTGGCGAGCGTGCACCCACTGACCAGCAGCAGGCCATCGACACTGCCGGTCTGGGCGCGGTCGGCGGCTATGCCGAACTGGCAGACTACACCACACTTGGCGGACAGTTGACCGTCTTCGGACTTCCGGACTGATCCGGGTCCATCGGCCGCTGAAAAACGGGGCCGGAGAAAAGAGAGCTCGGAACGGATGCACAATCGCTTCCGGGCTCTCCAATCCACAAATCACATAGACAGGTCAAGCCACTCCAGCGTCACTGAATGCCAGGACGCGACGAGGACGGCTGGAGCGGCTGAACAAGAGGTTCTAAATGGCAGTTCGTATCGCACTCTCGGCTCTGACGGTCACGCTGTTCGCGCTGGGCGCCGTGCATGCGCAGACGGTGGACAGCAAGGAAAAGGCGGCTGCCGTAACCGAGGAAGGCGGAAAGTATTTCGACGCTGAGGGCGTTCCGACCTTTAACATACAAGAAGACGGCACGGTCGATTGGTACACCTATAGCGGCTATCGCCGCTATCATGGAGAATGCCACGTCTGCCATGGACCCGATGGCGTAGGATCCACCTATGCGCCCGCGCTTGTAGAGTCGCTGAAAACCATGGATTACGGCACCTTTATCTCCGTTGTCGCATCGGGACGTAAGGATGTAGGCGCTGGCAAGGAAAGCGTGATGCCCGCCTTCGGCGACAACAAGAACGTCTACTGCTATATGGATGATCTCTATATTTATCTGCGGGCGCGGGCCGTCGGAGACATACCGCGCGGCCGGCCGCCCAAAAAGGAAGACAAGTCAGACGCCGCCAGAGAATATGAAGCAAGCTGCATGGAGGGATGACCGTGCGCGAAAGCAAGTTCCCCTTTATCCGTTCGCGACATTGCGCGGTGGCTCTGGGCGCGGCTGTCCTGATGGGGATGGCGGCTGCCCACGCCGCCGGACCTGGAGCGGCCTGGGAACTTGTTGATCCGAATTACCTGCGCGTTTGCGCAGACCCCTCCAATATGCCTTTTACCGATGAAAGCGAGGAAGGCTTCGAGAACAAGATCGCGGAATTGGCGGCGTCCAAGCTGGAGCGCGAGAGTGTGCGCTATGAATGGTTCCCGATGGCCACCGGCTTCGTGCGCAACACGCTGGGTGCAAACCGCTGTGACGTCATCATGGGTTACGCCCAGGGCGATGAACTGGTGCAGAATACCAACGCCTATTATCGCTCCGCCTATGTGCTGATCTATAAAAAAGGGGGAGATCTCGACGGCGTGGAGACGCTCCAGGATCCACGGCTCCAAGGAAAGCGGATTGGCGTGGTGCAAAGCACACCGCCTGCCACAAATATGGCGGCGGCCGGGCTGATGGGCAACGCCAAGGGTTATCCGCTGATGGTCGATACACGTCACGCCCCATCGGTGGCCGAGATGATGGTCAAAGATCTCGCCAACGGTGCCATCGATGCCGCCGCCGTATGGGGCCCGATGGCCGGCTACTATGTCAAAAATGCGGATGCCGACCTCATCATGGTGCCCCTGGTCAAGGAAGAGGCGGGCTCACGCATGACATATCGGATCACGATGGGGGTCCGTCCGTCCGATCAGGAATGGAAACGGGCGCTCAACCGTTTCATCCGGGACAATCAGGACGAGATCAACAGCATCCTTCTTGAGTACAACGTTCCGCTGCTCGATGAGAGCGATCAGCCAATCACGCAATAAGAGCGTGTCGCCGGCAGTTGTAGCTCTCACACCACATAAACGCGGAAGAACAATGCATGCGCGCGTCCGCAAGGACGTTGGCGCACCGCATCGCTGCGTCAGGCCGCTTCCTGCAAAGCGCTCCGCGCCGCCTGGCGCAGGGCGCCGATGTTGTCCCGATAGCTCTCCACCGTGCCGCCGCGGAAGACGGCCGAGCCCGCGACCAGCACATTCGCTCCGGCCGCCGCCACAGCACCCGCCGTTTCCGCGGAAATCCCGCCATCGACCTCGATGTCGATCGGACGGTCACCGATAAGCGCACGGACGCGGCGGATTTTCTCAAGCACTGCCGGGATGAAGGCCTGGCCGCCAAAGCCTGGATTGACCGTCATCAGGAGAATGAGGTCGAGACGGTCGAGCACATATTCGATCGTGCTCGCGGGCGTCGAAGGGTTGAGCGACACGCCGGCTTGTTTGCCGAGCGCCTTGATCGCCTGAAGCGAGCGGTCGAGATGCGGGCCGGCTTCGGCATGGACGGTGATGATGTCGCAGCCGGCATCCGCAAAGGCCGCGATATAGGGGTCCGACGGCGCGATCATCAGATGGCAATCGAACACCTTGTCCGTGCGGTCCCGAATCGCCTTTACGACCGGCGGGCCGAAGGTGATGTTGGGCACGAAATGCCCATCCATGATGTCCAGGTGAATCCAGTCCGCTCCGGCTTCGACAATCGACTCCACCTCGTCTCCGAGTCGTGAAAAGTCTGCAGAAAGCACGGAGGGGGCGATGATGGTCCGCTTTGTCATGCCGTCTCCTGCGCCCCGCTTTCGAAAACGCGGCTTGCCCTTATGTCTTCTGCCGAAATCGTGGAAAGGATCCTGGCTCCCAGCAACCCTTTTGCGGTCTGAAACAGGCGGTTGGCCTGACGCAGGCGTGCGCGATCCAGCGCATTTCGGATCGAGCGGGCGTTTGCGAAATGCGGCTGCTGCCGACGCCGGGCTATATAGTCGCGCATAGCGGCCAGGCCGGGCTCATCAAAACAGTAATTTTGCTGCTCCAGCATGCGCACGGCAATGTGCAGCAACTCACTATCCGCATAATCGGGAAAGTCGATATGATGGGCGATGCGGGAACGGAAACCCGGATTGCTCTCGAAGAAGCGGTCCATGCGGCTCCCATAGCCGGCGAGGATGACAACCAGGTCGTCGCGCTGGTTCTCCATCACTTGCAGCAGGATCTCGATCGCCTCCTGTCCGTAATCCCGCTCGTTCTCCGGGCGGTAGAGATAATAGGCCTCATCGATGAAGAGGACGCCGCCCATGGCCTTCTTGAGGATCTCCTTCGTCTTCGGTGCGGTGTGGCCGATATACTGGCCCACAAGGTCGTCGCGCGTTACCGAGACGAGATGGCCCTTGCGGATATAGCCGAGCCGATGCAGG
>JAJUHJ010000167.1 GCA_029279965.1 Phyllobacteriaceae bacterium | reverse complement strand
TATGCCAGCGTCGGACAGGCTGGTGCGCGTGTTGCTATCGAAAAGTTGCTGAATTCGGCTGCGGGCCCGCATCTGCAGGTGCCGCTCTCTCATCTCGTCGATCTCGGCACGCTTGGGCAGATCGCGCTCGGCCAGGGAACCACGGGCTTGCAGGCGGGCGTCGGCGTGATGGAGATGATCGGGGCAAGTCTCGCCATTGCCAACCGGGACAGGCAAATCGATCTCGGCGGAGGGCTCAGGCTGCCGGGCGACCTGGCCGGGATCTCGATAAAAATTGCCGTCGGAGAGCCGCCACTCAACCTGCCCTGGCTGGCCGTCGGTGAGGCCGGCACGATCGTGCGCACCTCCCAGATACGCGTTTCTATTATCGCCGAGGTATTGGGAGGGGGTGGAATACTGAACTTCGGGCTGATCCACCTGCCGCTTTATCTGGAGATCGGTTACGCGGAAGCCAAGCTGCGCAACCTGGTATGCGAGGGAGGACAGCTGTCCCGGGTGGTGGTGGATGGCCGGCCCGGCATCTTCGCCGCGTGGCTAGGCGACATCGACCCCGGACAGTTGCACGATTTCGACAGCGATCCTTCACCGCAGCCGGCAAAACTGGTGGATCTGCTGGCGGTCAAGGTCACGGGCGCCGCCTATGTCACCTCGGGGAACATGCAGCTAACGCGAGTTACGTTCAACAGGCGGGAAGTCGACGACGGCGTCGTGAAGACAATCGACACAAGCAACCTGACGCAGCCGCTGGTCCAGTCGCTCATCAACGAACTCCATCTCGAGGCGGAGGTGTTGGGGGGTGTGTTGGGGATAGGATTGCCGCTCCCCGGCCTGATCAAGAGAAGCGTTGCAGGCATATTGGGTGGCGTGACCCAGCCGTTGGACCAGGTGGTCTACGGGCTTTTGACAACACTCGGCGTACGCGTGGGCGAGGCCGATATCCGCGTCAACGGCGCGCAATGCGACCGTGCTGTGCTCGTCCGATAAGATGGTAGCGTGCGCGGGTCTGTTTGCGCACGGTGAGCGGCGGAGTTGTTCGTTTCACGGACGGGGGGCGGAGATTGGCCGGGCATTTTTGCCCGGCTTGGCAGTCTCCCGAGGAACGTTATTGCAGGCCGTAAAGCGAGCAGGCGTTGACGCCCAGTATGGCGCGTTTTTCCTCGCGATTGAGCGCTGCCCGGAAGGCGAAATCCGGATGGTCGAAATCCCAGTGCGGATAGTCGGTCGAAAACATCAGCTTATCGGCTCCGATCCAGCGTATGATGTCGCTAAGATGTCCTGGCCGCTCTGGCTCTTCTACCGGCTGCGTCGTCAGCCACACATTGGATTTAACGTATTCGGAAGGCGGCTTCTTTACGTGTGGAACTTCCGCACGCATCCTTTCCCATTCGCGATCCATTCGCCACATCAAAGGTGCCAGCCAGCCGAACCCGCCTTCCACCAGAACCAGCTTCAGCTTTGGGAAGCGCTCGAAAACACCCTCGAAGATCATGCTGGTAAGCGCGGTCTGCATGGAATTCGAGAAGGCGACATGCTCTTCAATGTAGAAGGACGTCCAACCGGTGCCGGTATTGGCGCGGCTGCCAAATGCAGCCGAATGCATGCTGATCGGCAAACCGTAGTGGCTGGCTACCTCGTAGAGCGGCCAGTAGCGCTTTCTCCCGGCGGGTTCGAGCGCTCGCGGCGGGATGGCGATCTGAACAAAGCGGGCGTCCCCGGCGCGGACTTCGACCTCGGCGATGGCCGCCTCCGTATCCTCCTGAGGAACGCTGATCGAACCCCTCAGTCTGGAATCACGGTCGAGCCATTTGTCGATTTGCCAGTCATTCATGGCGATGCACAGCGCGCGGCCAAGCTCCTGGTTCAGCGTGGAGGGTCCGGCACCCAGCGCCTGCAGGATGCCGTAGTCGATACCTACCCCGTCCAGAAGCTGTTCCTGCAGGAAAGCAAGATCGGAGGCCGGCGGTCCGCCGTTGGGCGGCCAGGCATCGCGGCGCATCCCGTTGCCCGGTGTCAGGCGAGGGTAGGGCATGGCCCCGAGAAAAGGATTTGTCGTGCGCACGCCGAATGAGCGCGCATGCTCGCGCCACCGGGCAGGAACGTAGCGCAACAGTTCGTCCTTGGTGGATTGCGCCGGATGAATGTCGCAATCCACGATAAGCAACTTTTCTTTCGTGTCCGGGGCTTTTTCGATTGAGCTGATTTCATTCATGAAGAAATCTCCAGGCGCCGATATGTTGAAAGCACATTGTCGCGGCTGATTGTTCCGGCAAGACGTGAAGGCAGGGATCGCGGCCACACGGTCAGGTCCCGGCCATGATCATGGGGGAAGTCCGTCGAAAAGAGCAGTATCTCGTCGTTTTCGAGATGTTCGATGGCCTTCTCGGCCTCCGCCTCATCGTCCGGACCGTCGAAAGGCTGAGTGGTCATGCGAAAATGCTCGCGGATCAATTTCGACGGAGCTTCCTTGATCCAGGGAATTTCTACCCGAGCGCCGCGCCAGTCCTTGCTCATGCGCCACATAAGCCCCGGCAGCCATGTCACGCCCGACTCGAGCAGGACCACTTTGAGGTCGGGATATTTTGTCAGCACTCCTTCAGCGACGAGGCTGCCCACCTGGTTTGCAAAACCCTGGGTCTGAACGATCCGATCCTCTACCAGGAACGAGGAGAAGCCGCTTTGCGTTGGAGCGTGCCGGAAGGTGCTCCCCGCATGAATAGCGAGCGCAAAGCCGTGCTTGGCAGCAGCCTCGTAGATGGGCCAGTAAAGTCGCCGCCCGAGCGGCATCTCGCCCATGGCCACGGTCAGGACCTGCACAAAGCGCGTGTCGTCCGCGTAACGTTCGATCTCCTCGGCGGCCGCTTCGGGATGCTGGAAGGGGACGAGCAGCGAGGCGCGAAAGCGCGTGTCCTTAGCGAGCCATTCTTCCGCCAGCCAGCGGTTCGTTGCTGCACAAAGGGCAGTGGCCAGATAGGGATCGTATACAGCGTGAATGCCGGAAACGACATTCAGGACGGCCGCAGTCAGGCCAAGCTTGTCGAGATGATTGTCTCGCAGCGTTTCTGCATCTGTATTTGCCTCCGCCTGATCATCTCTTCGATTGGGGGCCGTCGCTTCGGGATTGCTCATCAGGTCGAGATGATCGATATCCCGTGACGTGAACATATCGCGCCAATATTCATCCAGATAAGGCATCAGATCCTGCCGGCGTGGCGATCGTGGATGCACGTCGCAATCCACTGCCCCGAGGGATGTGAGCCGAAGCTCCTCTTGACTTTCCACGGCAGTGCTCATCTTATTCGACTCCGCAAACCATTCTAGTTTCTATGGACAGCCCCGCCGGACATACTCGGCAACGCGGGACATCTGAATTCGAAGCTGATCTTTCGGGCTGTGGTTACGCCGGCGCCAGATCCGCCTCCTCGACATCCAAAGTGGTGGCCCGCCTTAATTCGCGCACCTGGGATACATCGAAACGGCGTCCACGATGCAGTGTGCATCGATTGTCCCAGATCACCAGGTCGTCGGGCTGCCATTTGTGCGCGTAGACGAACTTCGGCTGGGTCGCATGTTCGAGAAGATCCATCAGCAGCATGCGCCCCTCTGCACTCGTCCAGCCTTTGATGGCCCGTGCGTGAATGCCAACGAACAGGATCTTGCGCTTGGAACCTGGATGCGTGCGTACTAACGGCCAATACACCGGCGGAAGCGCGTTCTTCTGCTCTTCTGTATAGTCGGTGTCGCCGAGCATGAAACGGGAATGAAGTGCGTAGTGCTCCGCTTCCAAACCTTCGATTTCAGCCTTTGTGTCATCAGGCAAGGCATCATAAGCAGCGCGCAGGTCGACATATTCCGTGTCGCCGCCCTTGGTCGGCACTTGGACCGCGGCCAGCATCGAATACCGCGCCGGCGGTTTCTGGAACGAACTGTCGCTATGCCAGAGTTGGTTGGCGATGTTGCTGACGAGCTTGCGGTGGTCGCGGCCAACCGCCTCGCCCTTTTCCCCGACATTCGAGATATCGGCCAACTCCGCGTGCTCCATACGGTCGGGTTGCTTCTTGAGGCGTTTCAACCCGATATCAAGTGGGCCGAAAGCCTTTGCAAGCTCGACCTGTTGGGTTTGGCTGAGCGGCTGGTTGCGGAAGACCAGAACGGCGTATTCATCCATGGCGTTGTTGATCGCGTCGCGCGTTGAGGCATCAATGGGACGGCCGAGATCGACGCCGGACGCTTCGCCGACGAACAGGGGATGGAGCTTCTTAACGTTTAGCATCATTTCCTCCTCCGTGCGTTTCGAAGAGCCTTCAAGCCTGCGGGTTGAGCGGGACTTCATTGGGCGTAGACGGTGCCGCAGCCGGTCCGTCCGAGGCGTGGTCCGGCTCCCATGCGATGCCGCGCATGAGGAAAAGTGCCCCCGTCGTCGTCAGCCCGACCGCCGTGCTGATCCATTCGGGAAATCCGATGAGGAGCCCCGCAATGAAAAGGATCGGCCGCGTCCAGCCCTTCAGGCTCCCGAGATACATCATCCGCCCTTCCGACGCGCCGGCGATCACGATCACCGCGATGATGTTCATGATCGTCCAAAAGGCGGTGAGATAGAGCGGGCCTTGAAAGATGAGCGCCGGCTCGAACAGGAAGAAGATCGGGATGAAATAGAGCACGATGCCGAGGCGCGCCGAGTGGACGCTGGTCTTTATCGGATCCGAATCGCTGATGCGCGATGCAAGGAAAGCGGCAAGCGCGACCGGCGGCGTGATGGCTGCGAGTGTCGCATAATAGGCGATGAACAAGTGAATCGCCAACGTATTGAGCCCGCCAACCTGTTCCAGCGCCGGTGCTAGCGTCAGCGCGAGCATCAGATAGGCAGCGACGATCATGCCCAGCATGCCGAAGATGAGGCAGACGGCAATTCCGATGGCGAGCACCGGTACCACGCTGTCACCTCCCATACGCACCAATTCAGATGCAATGACCGGTGCGACGCCAGTGGCCATCAATCCGCCGAGGATGAAGCTGGTGGGAAGGAGCAGACCGAACGTCTGGCTCAGCATCTTGCCGATTTCATAGACGATGTTCGGAATTTTGCTCGGCGTGATGCGCAGATCCTTCTTGAAAAACGTAAGAACGATCAGGAGTCCCGAGGCGTAAAACGGCGTAAGCCGTTCCAGCCGCAGAACAACAAGCCCGTAGACGAGGAAGCCCAGAACGATGATGAAGGGCCAGCCGTCGATCAGTGTTTTCTTGAGCGAGGGCAACTCGGATTTCGGCAATCCCTTGAGGTCATTCTTCGCCGCATAACCGTCCACATGGCAGTAAAGGCCGAAATAATAGAGCGTGCTTGGTATAAGCGCCGCGAGCACGATGACGCCGTAGGCCGTGTTGGTAAAATCGGCCATGATGAAGGCGACCGCTCCCATGACCGGCGGCATGAGCATGCCGCCCGTTGAGGCGCATGCCTCCAGCGCGCCCGCGTAGTGGCTTGGAAAGCCCGAGCGTTTCATCGCCGGGATCGTCACCGACCCGGTGCCGATCACATTGGAAAAGATGCTGCCGCTCAGGCTGCCGAAAAAGCCGGAAGCGATGACCGCGACCTTTGCCGGGCCGCCGCGTGCCATTCCCAACATGCTCAATGCCAGTTTCAGGAAGAAATCCGCGGCACCGGTCGCGACAAGAAGCCCTGCGAGAATGAGGAAGCCGATAATGGTCTCACCCACCACACGCGTGACGACGCCGAGCATCGCATCGCCGGAATAGACGTTGAAGGCGATGGTCCGTGACAACGTCGTCGGCGGACCCCAGAAAATGCCGGGCATGTAGTCGGCATAAACCGGATAAAGTGCAAGCGCCGTCACGATGACGAGAAATATGTAGCCGCCGGCGCGACGGGCGGCATCGAGGATGAGAATGAACAGTCCCGCTGCGACCACGAGCTGCCAGGTTGCAGTGACGGGAACCCATGTCTGAAAGACGAGGGAGCGGCCCATATAGGCCATGAAAAGCGTAAGCCCGCAAATGGCAATCGCAGGAAGATAGCTTGCGGCGGTAACCCCGCGCTCGCCCTTGTAGGCAGGGAGCAGCAGGTAAACCCACGGCAGATAGAGGGCCATCAGCAGGAAGTAATAACTGACGTCAAGCAGCGGCACGATGCCAAAAATATAGACCACGGCAAGCAGAGTGCCGGCCGCCGACATTCCCAGCAGAAGAGCGCGGACCGGGGAGGGGATAGCTTGCCACCGTTCCAATGTCCGATCCCGCAGATCGGCCGGGACCTCCGCTTGTCCGAGGGGCTGGTTCATGGGCGTTTCACCAGTCATCGATCGCC
>JAJUHJ010000166.1 GCA_029279965.1 Phyllobacteriaceae bacterium | reverse complement strand
GGCCGCGGCGGGCTGCTGGGGGAAGAGGAGCCCCGGGGCCGGGCGGTCGGCGCGGGGTCGTTGATATCTGCGTGGCCCTAGGTCCCGGCCTCGAACCCCGCTATCACGCGCCGGGCCAGGTTTTCTGGCTGGCCCGCTTCCGCGACGGCTTCATTGATGGCCTGCGTTATCCGCGCATCTATGGTCACTTTTCTTCTCCCCCCGCGCGCACTTTAGACAGCTCCGTCAGCCACTCCGCGCGCTCTTCATCCGCGTTCTGTTCCCCGTCTTCGTCAGACTGCCGGATGAAATCCACTATGTTTGCGACTTTTCCCGGATTGTCCGGGTCCGTCCGCAAACAGCGCCCCATGCGCTGGATCGTCTCAAGCCGGGCGCGCGCCGATGAGAACAGGATCACGGAATTCAAAGACCGGATGTCAATCCCTTCTGACACGCGATGGCATGTAATCAGGCATTCAAGCTCGCCCCGCGCAAAGCGTTTCAACGTCTCCGACTCTTCACCGGAGAAGTAAGTATGAAAGTCTGATCTGTATTTGTGAATAATTTCTAATACTTCATCCCCATATTCCTGAGTTTCAACAAACACGATGCATCTTTCAAGCATGTGCTGGTTGTTCCGAATGAACTCGTCGAACACGGGAAGCTTGGCCCTGGAGGTCTTGTAGACGCGGGCAATCTCTATCCAGACTTCCTCATCGCTCATGGGATTGCCGGCGGCCGCCCTGGCCGCCTGGCGCTTGTACACATCGCGGACCCGCTGGCGGTCTTCAACCGTCATTTCATACGGCAGCGGGAAATAGTCGAAGGGCGCAAGGATTTCGCGGCGAATTGCATCGTCAAGTTCGAACCGCATAAGCTCCGGCCCGATATGCTCCAGCAGGAAGGCATTGCCTTCTTCGTCATACTCGCGATCCGGCGTAGCGCTCAGGCCAAGCCGAAAGCGGATGTTGTCTGACAAGCCTCCAAGCCTTGCCCGGTTCGCAGGACTGCCCAGCCCGTGAACCTCATCATGGATGAGCAAGGTGCGTTGGCCGATTTCGGCGGGCAACTGCCTCAAAGCCGATGCAAGTGGCTGGCGCGATACCAGAAGGATGGCGTTCCTGGGTTCGAGAAGGAAATCTTCCGTCTCCCGCGCGGATTTGTAGTGGCGAAAGACCTTCGATCCTATGTCTTTGCGCACAGCGAGCAGTTCGGCATACCACTGGTCCAGCAGGTCATTGCCGTCCGTGCTTACAATGACCGTGTCAATGCTGTCGCGGTCGTACAGTGCCCGGAGGATTTTGAGCGAGGTGCGCGTTTTGCCTGTGCCGGTAGCCATGTTGAGCACGCCGCGCTCGGCCGCAAGAAACTCTTCCAGCGCATCATCCTGGTGACGCCACTTGCCGGGCTTCGCTTTCTCTTCCTGTTTGCGTCGCCGGTGGCCCGCCTCCCATTCGCCGCACACCCTTATGAGTTGCTGGCGCGCCGCATCAGGAAAGCTGTAGACTTCAACACCCTTGTCCTTACGCTCCCAAAGTTCTTCGAAATGCGCCTTCTTCCGCGCAGCCCTCGCGGCACTGGACCATGACGGATAAACATCCACGCATTCCCGGTTGTTCTCGAAGGCATTGCGGCTTTCGTTCGACGAGCCGGTGAAAGCCACATAGTCGTTCTTGTCGAAAAACAGCCCGATTTTTTCGTGATAGATGCCCGAACCGGTCTTAGGCACCGCGATCTGAATCTCCAGCCGTCCGATCTCAAGGAGGCGTGCCAGCCGGGCGACGCCATCGCCGACGCCGTCGGCGAACTCCGTATCGATGATTTCTTCGAGACGTTGAGCGCAGATATCCTGCTTCGGCACGCCGTTCTGGATGGCTTCAAGATCGCTGTGGGAGAGTTCGACCGAGGTGACCAGCCGGATGTGGCCACCCTTCTTTATGAACTCACCTAGAGGGGCACCGAAGGATTCCAGTGCGCTGCTGGAAAAATACCCGACCGCACGCCAGTAGGCCTGGGCTCGGGCAAGCGAGGGCCGGATGAAATCCTCAACGATGTTCTCGTAGCCGGACCGGTAATCCTCCTGATACTCAATATCGCGCAAACTCATAGGAAACGGCCTTTCCCCCACTTGTCGGCCGCACCGCACCGACCCCTGCGATCCTGATCGTCACCTCGCTTCGCGCTCGAATATATCTATGACGTACCAGAATCCTGTTTTTCTTTATCAAAAGAGTTTGCGTTACAGAGGGTTGCGGATCAACCTTGAATTTAGCCATGAGATGGTGACCATACCGGTATGCCACTCTTCCCTTGATGTTCCGTTAGCTGAGGGCTGCGATCCGCGAGGCCAGCAAGGGCCAGTCCACATCAGGGGTCAGGTGAGACCATGATACGCGGATAGCACCGGAGACCGCCTCGGGCGGCAGCTCCATCGCCTCAAGTACATGGCTGGGCGTGTAGCTCTGCGACGTGCAAGCCGAGCCGTTGGACACCGCCGCCACATCCTTGAGCGCCACCATCACCGCTTCGGAGTCGACGCCGGGCACCGAGAAATTCATCACATGCGATAGTGTGTGATCCGGGTTCGAATGCATCCGGATGCCCAGCGGCTCCAAGGACGCCAGTGCTTGCCGACGGATATCGCAGCACCGCTTGCGGCGGGCCTCGTTGTCCTTCAACGCGGTTTCAGCCGCCACGCCAAGACCCACGATCAGCGGTACGGGGAGCGTGCCGGGTCGCAAACCGCGCTCCTGGCCGCCACCAAAGGTGAGAGGGGTCAATGGCAGGCGCTTGAAGCCGCGCCGCCGGGCGATGAGCGCGCCGACACCGACCGGGCCGTATATCTTGTGTCCGCTGACGCTGATTAGATCGATCCGCTTGCTGCGCAAGGGCTCCAGGTCCTTGCCGTATCCTTGCGCGGCATCGACATGGAAGAAGGCCTCATGGCCATCCAGCGCATCCGCGATTTCCAACAGGGGCTGGATCGAACCGGTTTCATTGTTTGCATGCATCACTGACACCAGCAGCGTGTCCGGGCGAAGGGCGGCCCTGACGGCCTCGGCCGTCACCCCGCCGTTCGCATCGGGGTGCACCAGCGTGACGGAGAAACCTCTGGCTTCCAAAGCCTCCAACGGTTCCAGGACCGCCTTGTGCTCAATGGCGGTCGAGACGATGTGTCGGCGCTTCGATTCGTCACCATGCGCGGCCAGCCCCAGGATCGCCAGGTTGTTACTTTCGGTCGCACCGCTCGTGAAGATGACCTCGTCTGCAGCCGCATCCACCACGGCTGCCACCTGGGCACGCGCGGCCTGCACAGCCTTTTTGGCGCGCAGCCCATACTCGTGAGTCCGGCTGCCCGCATTGCCAAGCTCATCTGTCAGCCACTGCACGACAGCGTCCCGAACGGCCGGTTCAATGGGTGCGGTCGCGTTGCAGTCGAGGTAGACAGGCCCGGCCTCTTGTTTGTATGTAGATGCAAACGTATGTTTCATGTTTGACAAACTTTGGTCGATGTGATTCAGTATGTTTGTATCGCATAACCCTTCGACTTGACAAAGAAATATGAGCGACGGCTTCGAGTATCAGTTCCCCGCGATCAGGGGCATCCAGGCGCAGCGGGAGTACTACGTTTCAATGTGTCCCATGCGGCTTTTGCCCAAGCTGTTCCAGTTTGACGAGGATGAACTCGCGCCGGAACTGCGGGCGCAGAGGCAGCTCAACAGGGCGCGGATTCCGGAGCTTTCACGCTATATCACCGAAAATGTGGATAACTACGTCTTCTCGGCCATCACCGTCTCTATAGATGCCGATATTGCCTTTGCCCCGTTCGCGGGCGAAGGGGAAGCAAACCGAATCGGCATCCTGAAAATCCCGATGTCGGCCCGTTTCATCATCAATGACGGCCAGCACCGCCGTGCGGCCATCGATCAGGCTTTGCGCAACCACCCCGAGCTGGGCGACGAGACCATCACCGTGGTCTTCTTCCTCGACAAGGGGCTGGAGCGCTGCCAGCAGATGTTTGCCGACCTCAACCGCTATGCCATCCGGCCATCCCCGTCGCTCAGCATCCTCTATGACTACCGCGACGAAACCGCGCAGCTCGCAAAAACGCTGATCGCCGGTTCCGACATATTCCGTGACGTGGTCGAGCTGGAAAAAACCAGCCTCGCGCCGCGCTCACGGCGGCTCTTCACCTTGAGCGCTATATACCATGCGACGAACGAGCTGCTGAACGGGTTGCCGGAGACGACGCCGGAAGAGACGGCCCGCCTTGCGTTGGACTTTTGGGAAGCGGTCGCGGCTCAGTTCGACGAGTGGGGCCGGGTCCGCAGCGGCGACCTGACGGCCGGTGAGGTGCGTACCGATTTTATCCACACGCACGGCGTGGTGCTGCAAGCATTGGCGCGGGCCGGGCGGGCGCTCATTTTGAAGTATCCCAAGAGCTGGAAAAAGAAGATCGTCAACCTCAAGAGCATAGACTGGCGGCGAGCCAATAGTAGAATGTGGGAAGGCCGTGCCCTGGTAGGCGGCCAGCTTTCAAAAGCACACCAGAACGTCGTTTTGACTGCAAACGCCATCAAGAATCATTTGGGCCTTGAGCTATCGGACGACGAGTTACGTGTCGAAGACGCATATAAGCGGGGGGCCAATGGCATCGAAAAAGCCACAGCGTAATTCGGCATTTTCCGAAGCCGGGTTCAAGAAAACGATTGAAGCGCTCAAGCAGGAAATCGTCGATCTTTATCTGTCGGACGAGATTCCCTGGGTTGTCGGTTACAGCGGCGGGAAGGATTCGACCGCCGTTCTGCAGCTCGTCTGGCTGGCGCTCGCCGACCTGCCCGAGGATGAGCGTTCCAAACCGGTCTATGTCATCAGCACGGATACGCTCGTTGAGAACCCGGTTGTTGCCTTGTGGGTGTCGAAGTCGCTTGACCGTATGGGCAATCAGGCGGCCGATCAGGGCCTGCCTCTGACCGCCCACAGGCTCACGCCAGCGCCGGAAAACACGTTCTGGGTAAACCTCATTGGCCGGGGCTATCCCGCGCCGCGCCCGAAGTTCCGCTGGTGCACCGAGCGGCTGAAAATCAATCCGTCTACCCAGTTCATAGGCTCGGTCGTCCAGAAGCACGGAGAAGCGATCCTCGTTCTCGGGACAAGGAAGGCTGAGAGCATAGCCCGCGCGAAGGTCATGGAGCGCTATGAAGAAAAGCGTGTCCGCGACCGCTTAAGCCCGAACGGCAGCCTGCCCAACTCCTACGTCTACTCGCCCATCGAAGACTGGTCGAATGACGATGTCTGGATGTTCCTTATGCAGGTCGGAAACCCGTGGGGCTACAACAACAAAGACCTGCTGACGATGTACCAGGGAGCATCGGCTGACGGGGAATGTCCGCTCGTCGTTGACACCACCACACCGAGCTGCGGCGACAGCCGCTTCGGATGCTGGGTGTGTACGCTTGTCGAGAAGGACAAGTCTATGCACGCCATGATCCAGAATGACGAAGAGAAAGAATGGATGTTGCCGCTGCTTGAGCTGCGCAACCGCCTCGATCCACCCAAGACCCCGGATGGTGACCGTCCATTGCGGGATTTCCGGCGTATGAACGGCGCTGTCCAGCTTTATAATGAACGGCCGATCCCCGGACCCTACAAGCAGGAAGCCCGCGAAATGTGGCTGCGTCAGGTGCTCGAAGCCCAGCAGCATATCCGCGAAAACGGGCCAGAAGAGGTTCGGGATATCGAACTGATCACGCTTGAAGAGCTTGAGGAAATCCGGCGCATCTGGGTCGTCGAAAAACATGAAATCGAAGACAACCTGCCGCGCGTATATGAAGAGGCTACCGGTGAATCGTATCCGGGCGGCAGCCTGGACGACAATCTCGTGATGGGTGCCACAGAGATGGGCCTGCTTCGCGAGCTGTGTGGCGACGACGATCTGCATTTCCAGCTCGTGCGCGAGCTGCTGTCGATAGAAAAGCGGCACAAATCCATGCTGCGCCGCGCGGGGCTGTTCGAGGCCATAGAATCCTCGTTCTACCGGAACTTCTATGAGGATGAAGACGATGCCGTCGAAAGGGCGCAACTGAGGCAAGCTGCACTCGGCGAAGCGAGGGAGCGCGCCACCGATGAGTTTGCGCCCGCAGGTGATGCCCCGTCCATACCCGATGAGGCCTGCCAATGATCCTCGACGAAATCACTCTTCATGATTTTGGGCTTTATGAAGGCACGCAGAGCGTGGAACTGACGCCTCCTGCTCCGAACAAGCCCATCGTGCTGATCGGCGGACTGAATGGCGGCGGAAAGACGACATTTCTCGATGCGCTGCAACTCGGTTTCTTCGGACCTCATGCGAAATGTTCCAACCGCGGATCGCTCGCCTATGCCGAATATCTTACCCG
>JAJUHJ010000165.1 GCA_029279965.1 Phyllobacteriaceae bacterium | reverse complement strand
CTCCCTGTGCCAAGGAGGCCTGCTTGAGAATCCTCATCGTCAATCCGAATGCCACCACATCCATGACCGAAAAGATTGCCGCGAGCGCGCGCCGGGTCGCCGGCCATGATGTGGAGATCGTGGCCCGCACCGGCCGCGACGGCGCGCCCGCCAGCATCGAGGGACATTACGACGAGGCGATGTCCGTCCCGGGGCTGCTCAAGCATGTACGGGAGGCCGAAGCCGAGGGAATCGACGGCGTGGTCGTCGCCTGTTTCGACGATCCCGGCATAGGCGCCTGCCGGGAGCTCGCGTCCGGACCTGTCCTCGGGATCGCCGAGGCCGCGATGAAGGCCGCCACCATGCTCGCGACCAGCTTCTCGGTGGTGACCACCCTGCCCCGTTCTGTTCCGGTGATCGAGGAGCTGGCGCGCCGCTACGGTGTCGACCACCAGTGCCGGAAGGTCCGCTCGGCCCGGATTCCGGTTCTCGCGCTCGAGGAGGAGGGTTTCCGGGCCCGCGAACTTGTCCGCGCCGAGATCTTCCGGGCGATCGACGAGGACGGTTGCGAGGCGGTGGTGCTCGGCTGCGCCGGCATGGCCGATCTCACCGACTGGCTGAGCCGGGAGACCGGCATCCCGGTGATCGACGGCGTCTCGGTTGCCGTCAACTTCGTCGAGGGTCTCGTCCGCGCAGGCCTCGGGACCAGCAAGATCTGCGCCTATGCGCAGCCCAATATCAAACAACCGCAGGGAGCACTCACATGACCACCATCGGGGGCGCCACGATCGACGGTCAGGTCACGACAGTCGATCACAAGAAGGTCGGGGAGGAATCGCTTGCCCCGCAGACGACGCGGATCATGGATCCCTGGTCCTATTTCTTCGCCTGGCTCGGCGGATGCGTCTCGATCGGCACCTTCACAGTCGGCTCCGGCCTCGTCGGGACCCTCAACCTGCTCCAGGTCTTTCTCGCCATCGCGATCGGCTGCACGGTGATCGGTATCGCACTGATGATCAACGGCGCCGCGGGGCACAAGTACGGCATCCCGTTCATGGTGCAGGCGCGCTCAGCGTTCGGCTTCACCGGCACCCGCCTGCCGGCACTGGTGCGCTCGGTTCCTGCAATCGTCTGGTTCGGCTTCCAGAGCTGGATCGGCGCCGGCGCGCTCAACCTCGTATCGGTCACGCTCTTCGATTTTGACAATATCGTCTTCTACTTCCTCGCCTTCCAGTTCCTGCAGATCGGCCTCTCCGTCCTCGGCTTTCACGGGATCAAGTGGCTCGAGAATATCGGCTCGGTCTTCATCGTCGGTTCGCTGATCTACATGTTCTTCAGTGTCATCAACCGATATGGCGCCGAGATCTCCACCAATCTCGTGAACGTCGAGGGCACCTGGGGCGCCCCGTTCTGGGGTGCAACGATGCTGTTCCTCGGCATCTACTCGACGATGATGCTCAACGTCTCGGACTACTCGCGGGAGCTGGATACCCGGATCTCACGCCTGCGGCAGGTGGTGATCTACGCGAACTCGATCCTGCCTGCGACGCTCTTCATGGGGCTGATCGGCCTGATGGTTTCCGGCGCCACCGGCGAGGTCGACCCGATCCGCGTCTTCTCCAGCGCCGTCGACAACAAGCTGCTCCTCGTCGTCACGCTGCTATTCATCGCCTTCGCGCAGGTGACGACCAACGTCCTCAACAACGTGGTTCCTCCCGCCTACGCGTTGATGGATGTCTTCAAGCTCCGCTTCAAGACTTCAGCAGTTGCGGTGGGGCTCCTCGCCTTCGCGACCTTCCCGTGGGAACTGGTGAAGGACGATTCCGCGGCTGGGCTCAATCTCTTCATCCAGATATACTCGGCCTTCCTTGGCCCGATCTTCGCAATCCTCGTTGTCGACTACTACATCCTGCGCCGGCAGAAGCTCGATCTCGGGAAGCTCTATGATCCGGACGGACCCTATCGCGGCATCAACCCCGCCGCGATGATCGCCGCGCTCGTCGGCGTCATCACCGCCCTGACCTTCTCGGGCATCTCCTGGTACGCGAGCCTGATCCCGGCGGGACTCACCTACTATCTGCTGATGCGCCACCTGCCAGCCGCACAGCGCTTCATGGAGAACTGAAAGACATCACCCTAAAGAGGAAGCCACTACCTTGTGGACCGGCCTTACAGGCCGGTCCCCTTGTGGCAGCCAATGGCAGGTCCTCGATCCAAGTCAATATATGCCTCTAACGGACAGCGCTCGGCACAGCAGCCAAGCGCAAGCATACGCGATGACCGACAGCTTATGCGCAAGGATGGTATTATCAGCTGACTTGAGCAGGACGACGACGATGCAAGCAGGGTGCGCCTGCCCTTCTTGGTGGATCATCGAGTCCACATGATGACAGATGAGCGCGATCGCGTTCTTGAACGCAGTGCCATTGACGTCCGAACGCCGCTGCAAGCGGCAAGCAAGGCATCGGCAAGCCTTTCGTTACGCAAAAGCTATCGCGTCCTCGCCGTTCGCGCTGTCCCACCCATGGCATATCTGAGCGGGCTCCCCTTGGAACAGCCGGTCAAAAAGCTTGAGTGCGCCGCTGGGTTGGAACACCCCCGACACCACCTGGGGCCAGTATTCATGATCTTCGCGCCGGACAATGTTGCGCACGATCACAGGCACAGACTTGATCGAGAAAGCCGCACAAGCTGCGAAACGGTGATGCCCGTCAGCCACGAGCCAGCGATAGGCTTTTTCCCGTCGTAAGGCAGTTACCCGTAGCGGATTCTTTCTGTCGAAAGAGCGGAATCCATTTGCAGTACAGGATCGAACAAGCCGTTCGATCCGCATAACCTCGAGGTCCAGCTTCGCCTCTCCTGCCGGTCCGAACGCAGTGAAACCCTGCCCTGGAGGCATGCTCTTTCCGTATTGAAGCGCGTCGAGCCGCATGGATCTTCGTCTGGCCTTCATGGTCTGCTCAACCGAGCGGTCCGACCAAGGGAAGATCCAGCCCTCAGGAGGTACACCAGAGAGGCCCGGGGCGTCCTCCTCAGTCAGATCGACAACCTCCAGTGCTGCTCGCGGTGTGACAGCATCATAATACCGGGTCAGGATGGCTCGGATCTGAGGGCCTGGATTGACGTGCCCCTTCGCAATGACCGCCGCCTTGACGAATGGATGAATATCCTCCCGAAGTGGCAGGCCAAGGGCAAAAAGACCGCGTGTTTCCGCCACAGCAACCTCGTATACCGCAGGTGCCTGAAGATACTGGGTGGTAACAGGGTCAATGACTTCACAGCCGCGGGACATCACGGTAGCAACATTCGGGACGCGGCGAACTTCATAGCCAAGCACCTTGAACAGTTCCTTGGCCAGGAAATGCGGTAAACTCATGTTCTCTGCCCGTTGATCTGCTGAACGTCACTGGCGGATGTCGCCATCTCCACCCAACCTTTACGAAAGCCCGATTTCGTCCAGAACTCGCTGGCGATGAGCAACACGCGTTCATTTCCTTCGCGCGTGAGATGTCGATATCCGGCGCCTCCCAGCCAGCAGTTTTCGTCACTCAGCAGCTTTACCGTCGCGTTCCGGGAAGAGATCACGATTTGCCGACCAAGATCGGAGGATTCCACGGGCGAGAGTCTGATCGAGATTGGATGCCGAGCGTCAATGCGAAAATCGGTGCACACGACGGGCGAACCGGCATTCTCGAAGGCGGCGTAACGTACGAACAAGGTCCGCGTCCCTCCCCCGCCTGTCCGGATTACCGCCTGGCCATAAAAGGCATCGAACGTAACTCGCTCTTCGTCAGCGTCCTCTGTCTTGATTGGCATGAAGGGGCCACCGACCGCGCTGCGCCTGTATCTCAGCAAGCGGCCATTCTGATAATTGAAGCAGGTCCAACCTCCCGGCGCGTGGCAGAGAAGCGAGTCCTGCGTGGATGGCGGAGCGTCCTCACCGTCCTCATATGCAAACGCCGCTTTCTCTGATTCAGGATAGGGCTGATGGACAACGAACGCCCGTGCATCCTGCGCGTCGCGCGCCCGCAACCTGATGAGCGCCTCCATATGGCGACTGTCACGACATCGCTCATGCGCGGTTACAAAGCCGCCTGCCTCGGGTGCCGCGCAATAGACCATCGCCCGCTTGGCGAACTTGCTCCTGCTGCCGGCCCCATGCCTCAGGGTTCCGTTGATCCAGGCGCCATGCTGTAACACGATCGGCGCATAGAACGAGTTTTCGGCATAGAAGGTATCGGCCGATAGCGTTCCCTCGCGCACATCCAACGCAACGGCGGAAGCCTCCTTGCCGTTGCAGCGCATGAAGATCGAGCCCGCATTGAGCGCGGTGCCGAGGAGGTAGCCACGGTCGCCGTCGCGCAAGGCGAGATGGAGCACCCCCATGAAGCTGTCATCGAGCGTGTTCGCTCCAGCAAACAGCGGAAAGGGACAGCTGTGGATCCAGACCCTGCCGAAGACGCTCCCGGCGAAGGGGTCGGGATAGAACTCGTTCGATGGCGCGTCGAAACGAGGCGTGCCGAAGAGGCCGTAAGCCGCAAAAGAGATGACGAGGTTACAGTCCCAGACCGATCCGGCACCGCCGGCCTGCCCGCCCGAAATGCGCCGGTGGTTCGAGGAGGCAATGGCGGCGAGCCCCTGGAAGTCGGGATCGCCCCTGATCTGGAGGCGTCCAGTATAGATCGAGAACCGCGAGTCGGTGAGATCAAAAAGCACCCGGACCCTGCCGTCGATGCCTGGCAAATTGCCTTGGCTCTCCCGGCCCTGCAGCGTTTTTCCATCCCAGCCCAGGCACTCCGTGAAATCCTCGAACCTTGCTCCCTCCGAGATCCGGATCGTCGTGTTGTCGAAATGCGCTCGAGCGTTCTGCCTTCCCGGGCCAACCGAGCGAGCGACATGGTATTCTCCCGAGCCGAACCACACCTGCCTTCCCGTGGCAAAAGCCTGCTCGATCGCCTCCGCATTGTCGAATTCGGGATCATCGCGACGGGCACCGAACATCTCTGGCGTCACTACGCCCTGCGAATCCTCCTTGGCGACGGCCATCCGCGCAGCCGTCAGCGCCGCTGCAGCCGAACTGCCGGCAAGAGCCATGAAGCCACGCCTGCTGGCACCTGAACCCCAATCCATTAGCCTCATCCGAACCGGGCCCCAAATCCCGACGACCACTGAGGGTCCTGATCGGCAGAAAGGGACACATGATCGTTCTTCATCTGCCCTTCCTCTGCCAGCAGAAGCCGGTTTCGTAGAACCAGGCCGAAGAAACAGGCCAGAGCTATCCATTCACCGAGGAACAAGTGCCCCGCATCCCCCGAGAGCCAGACACGAAAGGCTGGAAGCAGTGGCAGAACCGCGACCCATTCGAAGGGTGTCGCAATGACCCAAAGTTCCGGTCGTTGGACGATCCGGAGGACCAGACCGAGCCAGGTAGCCAGCAGAGCGCCGTAGAAAGCCACCACAAGCAGGAACGCGGGAAGGCCGGCATGCACCCAGGAACTCAGGAAGAGGTTGTGGATGGTGCGCCCCACCGACTGGTAGTATCCACTGCCAAGAAGCAGGTTTTCCTCGATCTGGCTCAACGCGTCTTCATACTGGACCACGCGACCTTCGGTCGAGTCATCCGCGAAAGCGAGTCGTTCGAAAATGACCTCGTTAACCGGATGATCAGCGGAGACGACGATCGCCGTGATACCTGCGGCGAACGCAATGCCAGTGAACCTGCCGATCCAGCCCGCGGTCGACATCCGTTTCGAGATCCGGTGTCGGAGAACGGCTACCAGCACCAGGGCCAGTCCGGACACCAGCAGGACCGACCGTGTGTTGAGCAGGACGATCAGGAACATCACCAGCATGGTAATCCCGAATCCGAGCCAGTCGCTCCCGCGCCTGGTGAATCCAATCCGAAAGAGGAGTCCGAGCACGAATACGCAGACCGCGACGGTGTTCTTCTCGGCCGCCTTGACGGTGATCTCGCCATCGTCGCCGGCGCTGTTGAACACGCCGCGGAAGAACGAATAGACGATGAAATCGAGATCGCCGGTCGTGAGGAACCGGGGAACCGCGATCGTCCAGCTCAAGCCGTTTTCCCAGGCCTTGACCTCGACAACCAAGATGAAGGCAAGGAGCCCAAGAAGCGCTCCGATGCGCAGGATCGAGGACGCATCGAGCCGGGTCGCGAGGAGTCCTGCCATGGAAAGGCAGCCAAACAGATACAGCACCTGGCGCGGCGCCATAGTCTCCGCAGGCGATCCATAGAGAGCCAGACCGAGGATCAGCAGGTAGATCGCGTAGGGAAGGCACCAGCTGGCATTCTGGAGGACAAGCACCGGGGCGATATTGACAACCGATCGCGCCATCAGGGCAGCGACGACGACCGCCAGGAAAGCGACATAGACCAGCTTGATCGAGAAGGGACCGGCATGCGCGAGG
>JAJUHJ010000164.1 GCA_029279965.1 Phyllobacteriaceae bacterium | reverse complement strand
GGTGGCGTCGAGGGAGCCCACGAGGGTCATGCTACAGCACCTCCTGGACCGTGGCCGGCCCGTACTCGGTGTTGATGGTCACGCTGATGGTCAGACGGCGCGAGTCCCCGTCAAATGCCGATTCGTAGCTTTCGATGCTGGTCACGCCCTCGGAAATGAGCGCGTCAACGCGCTTGAGCGCTGCGGTAAGCAACTCGGCCTCGCTTGCTGCACGTGTCATCGCCACAGTTGAAACGATGCCACCGCCTTCGCGGGCAATCTGCTCGTAACTTGCGCCCTGCAAGCGCAACTCGAACTCCCGGGCGCGATCGCCACCAAAAACGAGATGCGTATGACAGTCGATCAACCCCGGCGTTACCAAACGCCCGCCGAGATCCATGCGCGGACCGCCGGAAAACTCCTTTGGCAGGTCGGCCAGCGGGCCGCACCAGGAAATCGAATCGCCTTCGATGGCTATCGCGCCATTTTCGATGAACCCAAAGGCAGCTTGCCGCTCATCCATCGTGGCCACTCTGGCATTCGTGAGCAACAAAGGACCGCTCCCATCTTGCATAAATTACGTATATACCTATTATGTATGCACATAATAACATGTCAATGGGATTCGAATGGTGCAGTCGATCTGGGCAGAACAAGCGCTGCTGGCGGAAGGTTGGGCCGACAATGTTTTGGTTCAGGTGGGGGACGAGGGACGCATCTCAGCTGTCGAAATCGATGCTTTGCCGGAAGGGGAATTTCAGCACGTTGGCGTGCTGCTGCCGGCGCCTGTCAATCTTCACTCGCATGCGTTTCAGCGTGCCATGGCCGGAATGACCGAGCGGCGCAGCCCCGACGGGCGCGACACCTTCTGGACCTGGCGGCAATTGATGTTCCGGTTTCTTGAAGCTCTGACGCCGGACGACATCGAAGCCATTGCCGGCTTCGTTCAGATGGAAATGCTTGAAGCGGGCTATGCCGCCGTCGCCGAGTTCCACTATGTGCATCACCAGGCCGACGGAACGCCGTACACCGACATCGCAGAGCTTTCCGCTCGCATTGCCGCCGCCGCCGAGGCAACCGGCATCGGCCTGACGCTATTGCCGGTGCTCTATCAATATGCCGGATGCGATGGCGCCCCCCTCGCGCCCGGCCAGGTCCGGTTCGGCAGCTCCGTTGATCATTATGCCGATCTGTATGGCCGCGCACAGACCGTCGTCGCCGATCTTCGTCCCGACTGTAACATCGGCGTATCGCCGCATTCCCTTCGCGCGGTGAGCCGCGATGGCCTGGCCGCCACCGTAGCGCTTGCTCGCGGAAAACCGCTTCACATGCATCTGGCCGAACAGGCCGGCGAAGTGGACGAGATACTCGCAGCTTACGGCCAGCGGCCAGTCGAATGGCTTCTCGATCATCATGCGGTGGATGAAAATTGGTGTCTCATTCACTGCACGCAGATGACCGATGATGAAACCGCTCGCCTCGCGCAAACCGGTGCGGTGGCAGGTCTGTGCCCTATTACAGAATCGAGCCTGGGCGACGGCATATTCAACGGCGTTGTCTATCTTGATGCCGGCGGGCGTTTCGGCATTGGCTCGGATTCCAACATCCGCATCTCCCTTTCCGAAGAACTGCGCACCCTCGAATACTCCCAACGTCTGCGCCACCGGCAGCGCGCCATTCTGGCGACTGAAACATGTTCAACCGGACGTGTGCTCTTCGACGGTGCGATAAAAGGCGGGGCCCAGGCGGCGCAAAGGCAGTCCGACGCCATCTCCGAAGGAAACTGGGCCGATTTGATGGCACTCGATTCCAGCGCCATCGATCTTGAAGGCCGCAAGGGCGATGCAGTTCTGGACAGCTTCATCTTCGCGGGTGACGACCGGATGATCCGCGACGTATGGTCGGCCGGACGCCATCTCGTAAAAGAGGGACGTCATCTACATCGCGACGCCATCGCTGCCCGCTACAGGCAGACCATGGCTTCTCTCAGGGACCGTATATGAGTGAAATCGACACCAATTCCTGGCGCGGCATTCACCTCGAACTGCTGCGGCGGATCAATGAACGCGAGTGGCCTCCGGGCAGCGCAGTCCCCAACGAAGCAGATCTTGCGGCCGAATTCGGCTGCGCTCGCACCACCGTCAACCGCGCCATGCGGGAACTTGCCGACGCGGGATTGATCAACCGAAGGCGCAAGGCCGGTACGCACGTGGCGCTGCATCCGACCAGCCGCGTGGTGCTCGACATTCCGATCATCCGGCTTGAGGTCGAGCAGCGCGATGCGCAATGGCGTTATGGTCTGCTAAGCCAGGAGATACTGGCCGCGCCAGCACGCATTACCAGCCGCCTCGGTCTGGAACGCGGTACGCCCATGCTGCACATCTCGAGTGTGCACTTTGCGAACAGCCACCCGTTCTTGCACGAGGATCGCTGGATCAATCCAACAGCGGTGCCGGGCGTCGAGACTGTCGACTTTGCCACCGTCAATGCCAATGAATGGCTGATCCAGAACGCGCCTTACACGAGCGGCGACATTGCATTTTCCGCCATGAACGCCGACAAGGCTCTGGCCGAGTTGCTCGAAGCTCCCGAAGGCGCTGCCGTCTTCGTGGTCGACCGGATCACCTGGAACAAAAACGAGCCGGTCACGGCCGTACGCCTGTCCTATGCTCCCGGCTATCGGATGCATACCCGGCTCTGATTGCGATAACGATCGATTGGTAGTAGCGGCCTTTCTGGAAATCGTTAGCCTGAATACAGATGTCACGTCCGGATCTGCACACGCTGGAAATTGCTGCAAGGGTTATTGAGACGGGCAGTATGACCACTGCGGCCGCACAGCTCTGCATGACGCAGTCCGCAGTATCACAAGCTATGAAACGCGCCGAAGCTCAGGTCGGGGTGAGGCTCGTTCACCGGGATCGCCGGCCATTGGTGCCCACCGAGGCAGGCAGTGCCCTTGTGGCTCACATCCGTGAAATCGCCCTGAAGGTCGAGCGCGCGATCGAGGACGTCAGAGCAACCGCATCGCGTCCAGAACGCCAGGATCTTCGTCTCGGGATGGTCGACACCTTCGCCTCCACCGTGGGGCCCGTCCTGATCCGCGAACTCATGGAGGGCTCCATCGCCCTGCGGATCACTGCCTTTTCCGGCTTGGCGCACGCACATGCCGATGCGCTCATGCGCCATGAAATCGATGCCGCGATCAGTTCGGACACGATGGAGGAACTTGATGGGTTGACGCGCTTTCCACTTTTGCGCGAGCCCTTCGTGCTGGTCTGTCCCTCCGCGTGGGCAGACGTTCTACGAGACCGGTCGTTAGGGGATGTGCTGTCTGAGCGTCGGCTCATCCGCTACAGCGCGCGCTCGCACATGGGCATGCAGGTGGAGCGGCATTTAAGAAGGTTGCGCATTGAGCATCCGCGCGTGCTCGCCTTCGATACGTCAGACGCGCTGATGGCCATGGTAGCGGGTGGGGTCGGCGTTGCAATCACCACTCCCCTCTGCCTCGTTCAAGGGGCAGCATATCTCCCTTCGCTTGCGGTACTGCCGCTGCCGAGCCCCGGTTTTTCCAGAGAACTGACGCTCGTCACGCGGCGTGGCGAATTCGACACGCTTGGCCCCCGCATCGCCGCGACCGCACGCGACCTGTTGCGGCGCCACACAGTACCGCAGATCGTAGCGCAGATGCCGTGGTTCGAGGCCTTGGCCGACAACATGGTTCGGGATCAGACGGATTGAAAGATGCTGCGGATTTCGTCCGGACTATCGCCGCGCGCAAGACAGAGGGCGAGCAATATCCGTGCCTTTTGAGGACTGAGGTCATTACCAGGAATGATACCCAGGCGTCGGTGGTTCGCGCTGTCGACCACCTGTCCAGCGCCGGTGCGCGATGATTGCACGACCACCACACCTGCCTCTACCGCTTCTGCGAGAGCTTCAATTTCGGCAGGTGTTCCCACTCCGGGACCGAATCCGGCCGAGATTATGCCCCTCGCGCCAGCATCCACGAAGGCTTTGATCGCACAGCCGTCTGCACCGATATAGCTGTACGCGATGTCGACGCGTGCCAACCGGCGCAACAGGTCGCGCGCAAAGACGGGAGCCTTTCCGGGCAGTTCCTGCCTGATAAAACGCACGATTTGTCCATCGACGGCTCCGACCGGTCCGGTCCCGGGCGACCGGAAGGCATTGAGACGTAATGTGTGCGCCTTCGTGACAGCGCGAGGTGAATGAATCTCGTCGTTGAGAACCACGAACACCCCGTAATCACCGCTCCGATGCGCCGCAGCCGCAACGTTCACAGCCGCAGCCAAATTCGCGCCCGCGTCCGAGGAAAGGCCGGTCAGTGGGCGCATTGATCCGGTTAGAACGACAGGAACCTTCAGATCAAGCACGAGCGACAGAAGCCATGCCGTTTCCTCCAGGCTGGCCGTTCCATGCCCGATGACAATTCCGTTGAAAGTCGCGTCGGCAGACAGTTGCCAACAGAGTTCTGCCAGATCCGCCCAGTCAGCCTGCGAAATAGCAGTGCTATCGATCTGGCGAAAATCGATCGGCACGATCTCGCCAATTGCAGCGCCCAATCCTGTGCGATCGAGGATCGCACGCGCGTTCACGCGCTCGTCGGAAGCATTGTAATCCAGAAGATCGAAAGGGCCGCTTCCAATCGAAGCTATGGTTCCACCGGTTCCGATGAAGGCGATCTTCGGCATCAAGTCGGTCCTCCGCAGAGACGACCACCTAGCCGGCAGGACGCAACGCCGCAATGTGGGCACTCAATGTATGAATGAGATTAATTCTTTTCAGTAGACTCACTCAAACCTTGCTTCCGGCATGTAAAACAGAAGTTCATTTCGCCATTCTTGCGGCACCATGAATGTCCCACGGAACTCAGCATGCCGAACACCCGTATCGATACAGACAGCCTTGGTTCCCGGGAGGTGCCCTCGGGGGCGCTCTATGGGGTAACGACGCTGCGTGGAAAAGAAAATTTCGACATCTCCTGTCGCAAGCTCGGCGATGCGCCCGAACTGCTCAAGGCGCTTGCCCGCATCAAACATGCAGCCGCGGCAGCAAATCGCGACATCGGTGTGTTGCCTGCGGCCATCGCAGAAGCAATCATCGGTGCGTCGTTGGAGGTTGAGAATGGCCTCCACGCCGATCAATTCATTATCGACATGCTGGAAGGATCGGGCGGCACCTCTATCAATATGAATGTCAACGAGGTCATCGCCAATCGCGCGCTGCAACGTCTTGGCGAAGCCCCCGGCTGCTACGATCGAATTCATCCCAACGATCACGTCAACATGGGGCAGTCGACCAATGACGTCGTTCCGGCAGCGGTCAAGCTTGCGGTTCACGACAAGTCGCAGACGCTCATCGAGGCGCTTGCACACCTCGCAGCAGCGCTGGAGAATCGTGCCGAGCATTTCGACGGCGTTCTGAGGACTGGCCGCACCTGCATGCAGGCCGCCCAACCGATGCGCCTCGGACAGGCATTCGGCGGCTATGGAGCCGCGATCCGTCGGCTCGAAGCGAAAGTGACAGCCGTGCGCGATGAAATGCTGGTCCTGCCTCTCGGTGGAACGGCTATCGGCACCGGCCTCGGTGCCGCTCCCGGTTATCGCGACGCCGTCTACCGGCATCTTCGCGCGATCACCGGGACCGATGTGCGGCCGGGGGAGAACATGTTCGACGCAATGCAAAACGCAGACGGCTTTGCACGTATCTCGTCGGAACTCCGGATCTGTGCCGAGGTCATCGGGAAAATCGCCTCCGACCTCATCATTCTCTCGTCGGGGCCGGACAGCGGCGTGGGTGAATTACGACTTCCAGCAGTACAGCCCGGTTCCTCCATCATGCCCGGCAAGATCAATCCCGTTTTGCCGATGATGATGCAACAGGTCGCGTTCACCGTCATCGGCAACGATACAACGGTATCGCTGGCTTGCCTGCACGGGCAACTCGAGATCAATCACTTTGAACCGGTTATAGCCGCGCGACTGCTTGAGTCGATTGAGCTTCTCGCCAGATCCACCTTGATTTTCGCCGATAGCTGCATAGCCGGTATCGAGGCAAATCTCGATCGGTCGATGAGCAATCTGACGAAATCCTCCGCACTTGCCACGGTTTTCGTTCCGAAACTGGGCTATGCCGAAGTCTCGAAACTCGTTCAGGCCGCCCACGCCGAACAGCGCCCCTTTATAGGCCTGGCTCTGGAACGCGGCCTGATGACCCGCGAGGAAGTCCTGGAGGTCATACGCGCCAGTACGGATTACCACGAAGAAATCGCCTGACGCGTCACAGCCTGCCGTTTGCGAAGTAGCAGCACAAGCATTGCCCTAAGCTGAACCGCAACTCCGGGTGCCCATCGTCCGCGAAAGGACCCATCACCGGTTCACGCGGAAATTTGAACTCGTCGGCGCAGCGCATGCAAAAAAGGCAGCCAGGAAGCAGATAATCGAGGTTGCAACAAGGACC
>JAJUHJ010000163.1 GCA_029279965.1 Phyllobacteriaceae bacterium | reverse complement strand
TCAGCGACTGTTCGGGATGAGCTTTCGGAGGAATTGCTGACGGCCGCGGTCTTCACAGGTTCCGGCGTGTTGGCTGAATTGGCTGCGGCAGCCACCACCGCACCACCAGGAATGGTGAGCGTCTGGCCGGTCCGGATCATGCCGTCGTCAAGGCCGTTCGCCTCCTTGATGCGGTCCACGCTGACCCCGCTTCGACGCGAGATGCTATAGAGCGTATCCCCCGACGCCACCGTATAGCTGCCGCCGGACACGCTCCCGCTCCCAGATGACAGCGATGCCGGCGCGCTCGGCGCCTGGGGTAGCGCGGCCATTTCGGTCGGTTGCTGTTCGTTCTGCCGGCTGGCGGCATCGGACGGAGCGGACGGGAAGGATTGCGCGCTCGGCTCGACGGATGGCGGCGGCAAAGGTGAGGAAGAGACGCTGGATTGCTGAACGGGCGGCGTGTTGTAGACGGGCTGAGATGAGGTCGGAGTGCCTGCCTGCGGCCAAGTGACGGCATGGTTCTGTACCACGCCCCCCACGGCCTCCTTGGGGCGGGGAACGGCGTTGCCGGGATAAGGCTGAGCCGAGCGGGCAACCGCCGTCGTGCCGGTCGAGCCCGTGGTAAGCCCGTCTGTCAGCGCCCCCACTCCGGAGGAGCACCCCGCAGCAAGTCCTCCTATGGCAAGAACCGCCACACCTCGTGCAAGACGATTCCTGTGCTGACCTGTAATGCCGAAGAGCATGAGGTAAACCCGCGCATTTCCCGTTGACGAATCGTTTTGATTAAAGCGCGTTAATCTTACTGGGGCGTTAAGTTCTGGGACAATCAGCACATCTTTGCTGAATCCACCCAAAAATCTTACGCCGGGTTCAAAGAAGAGCGTGCCCTTCGCATTGAACAGGAAGCCGATGCGCGTCGATGAATCTCAAAGAGCCAGCGCAATACCTTTGGTCAGCGGTTGCAAACGAACGGGCTCCAGATCGGTCCGCTCGAACCGGCTGCCGATCTTCTCGAACCGCATCATCATCTGGATGTCATCGCCTGGGCCCACCGGCGCCACCATTACGCCGCCCGCGGTAAGAAAGTCGACAAAGCGACGCGGTATATCGTCGAAGGCCGCCCAAACAACGATCCGATCGAATGGCCCCTCGGGAGCGCCTTCCATCCCATCGGCCTGACGCACGATGATATTCGACAGGCCAAGACTTTCATGACGCAGAGTTGCCTGTTCGCAAAGCGTTTTATAACGGTCGAGAGACAACACGCGATCAGCCATTCGCGCCATCACCGCCGCGGTGTAACCGGAGCCCGTGCCGACTTCCAGAACCCGCATACCCGGCTGCACATCCAGCGCATGGAGGATCGTCCCGTGCAGATCGCAGCCTTCCAGCGATTCGCCGCATTCGATAGGCACGGCGCGGTTGGACCACAGCCATTCGCTCCATTCCGCCGACACGAAATTGCCGCGCGGCGTCGCCTCGAACGCGCCAAAAAGCTCCTTGGAGGTGATGCCCCGCGCGCGCATGCGCAGCATGAAGGCGGCGAACCCTTCGCGCTCTTCCTCAAGCATGCTCATGCAAGTGCCTTTGCGAGCCGGTCACGCATCTCGTGGGCGGTAAGGTCCAGATGGAGCGGGGTCACGGAGATATAACCGTCGCGTATGGCCGCCTGGTCACTTCCCTGGCGCACTTCGGACTCCTGCCGGCCGAAGCGCAGCCAGTAATAAGGAAAACCTCGCCCGTCCTTGCGTTCCTCGATCCACAATGCGTGCACGAGCTTGCCTTGCGCCGTCACGCGCGTGCCCTTGACCTCATCGGGGCGGCATCGGGGAAAGTTGACATTGAGGAAAACGCCCGGCGGCAGATCCATGCCGATCAGTTTCTTCAATAGCTGCGGCGCCGTAGCTTCGGTCGTGTCCCACGGCAGGTAGCGCACATCCTCGTCCATGGCATACGCCTGGCTCAAGGCGATCGACCGGATGCCGAGGAGCGTTCCTTCCATGGCTCCGGCAACAGTACCTGAATAGGTCAGGTCATCGGCAATGTTGGTGCCGTTGTTGACGCCGGACAGGATGAGATCGGGCGGCGAATCCAGCACCTTTCGCACGCCCATGATGACACAGTCCGTGGGGGTGCCGCGGAGCGCGAAATGGCGCTCGTCGATCTTGCGCATCCGCAAGGGTTCTGACAGCGACAGCGAATGGGCAAAGCCGGACTGGTCCGTCTCAGGCGCCACCACCCACACATCGTCGGTCAGCGTGCGGGCGATGCGTTCGAGCACCTGGAGCCCTTCGGCATGAATGCCATCGTCATTGGTCAGAAGAATGCGCAATATTACCCCCTTGCTGCTTCGATCCTCTCAAGTCCTCCCATATAGGGGCGCAGGACATCAGGAACACTGATGCTGCCGTCCTCGTTCTGGTAATTCTCCATCACTGCGATCAGCGCACGTCCCACCGCAACGCCCGAGCCATTCAGCGTGTGAACGAAGTGCGTCTGTTTCTCGCCCGCAACGCGGTACCGCGCGTTCATGCGGCGGGCCTGGAAGTCACCACAGACGGAACAGGAGGAAATTTCGCGATAGCTCTTCTGGCCCGGCAGCCAGACCTCGATGTCGTAGGTCTTCTGCGCGCCAAACCCCATGTCGCCCGTGCACAGCACAACGGTACGATATGGCAGGCCAAGCTTCTTCAGCACGGTTTCAGCACATTCGGTCATGCGCTCATGTTCGGCCAGCGAGGACTCGGCATCGGTGATTGAAACCAGTTCCACCTTGTAGAATTGGTGCTGGCGCAGCATTCCCCGCGTATCCCGCCCCGCCGAACCGGCTTCAGAGCGGAAGCAGGACGTGAGCGCAGTAAAGCGAAGCGGCAGCTTTTCGGCATCGAGGATTTCCTCGCGCACGAGATTCGTAAGAGGAACCTCTGCTGTGGGTATGAGCCAACGGTCATCACTTGCGCGGAACAGGTCTTCAGCAAATTTCGGCAGTTGCCCCGTGCCGAACAGCGCATCGTCCCGCACCATCAGCGGAGGCTGCACTTCCGTGTAGCCGTGCTCGCTCGTATGCAGGTCCAGCATGAACTGCCCCAGCGCACGCTCCAGTCTCGCAAGCCCACCCGAAAGCACGGTGAAGCGGCTACCCGATAGCTTTGCGGCCCGCTCGAAATCCATCAGGCCGAGTGCCTCGCCAAGCTCGAAATGCTCTTTTGCCCAGTCCGACTGCCTCGCCTCCCCGACTTTGCGGATTTCCTCATTTTCACTTTCATCCGCGCCGACCGGCACGTCCTCGAGCGGCACGTTGGGAATGCGGGCCATAAGGTCGCGCAGATCTGAATCCAGCCTGCGCTCCTCCGCCTCACCGTTCTGAACGGAGCTTTTCAGCGCCGCGACCTCAGCCTTAAGCCGTTCGGCCGCTTCCTTGTCACCCGCGCCGAGGGCTTTGCCGATCTCCTTGGATGCGGCATTGCGTCGTTCCTGCGCTTCCTGCAGCTTCACCAAATGCGTGCGGCGGGCCTCATCGGCAGCAATCACCGCGTCGACAGCGGATCGCGCCTCTCCCTCTCCGTCCCCACGCTTTCTCATTGCGAGAACGAGGACTTCGGGGTTTTCGCGAATCCACTTTATATCGAGCATGATCGAATACCGCTTGTGCCAAAATCATATTGCCGCCCGCGGGATTGCAAGGGGCGGAAAAAAGGGTCTCAGGAAGTCGGGCCCGCATTCGTTTCGGCATCCGCCTCGGCAGCGAGTTTTTCCTTCTCGCGGCTGCGCTCCACCATCCGCGCGGTCCAGATGGAGATTTCGTAGAGAAGGATGGTTGGAAGCGCAAGACCGATCTGGCTGACCGGGTCGGGGGGCGTCAGAACCGCTGCGACGACGAAGGCGGCAACGATTGCGTATTTGCGCTTGTCCGCCAACCCGTCCGCCGTGAGCAGACCCACTCGCGCCATCAAAGTCGTGACCACCGGCAGTTGAAATACAACGCCGAAGGACAAAATGAGCGTCATGATGAGGCCGAGATATTCGGAAACGCGAGGCAGCAGGGAGATCTGGATCTCGTTGCCGGGGCCCACCTGCTGCATGGACAGGAAGAACCACATCACCATGGGCGTAAAGAAGAAATAGACCAGCGCCCCTCCGAGCAGGAACAAAATGGGCGAGGCGACGAGGAAGGGCAGGAACGCACGCCTTTCGTTGCGGTAAAGACCTGGCGCAACGAATTTGTAGATCTGAGTGGCAATGATCGGGAAAGCCAGCACAAGACCGCCGAACATGGCGAGCTTGATCTGGGTGAAGAAAAATTCCTGAGGCGCCGTGTAGATAAGATCGACCTGCTCCGAATCGAGACCGGCCCAGCGGCTCGCCCACTGGAACGGGATGACGAGCAGGTTGAAAATTTCCTTTGCGAAAAAGAAACAGACCAGAAACGCAACGAAAAAACCGGCGATCGCCCAGATAAGGCGCGAGCGCAGCTCAATCAGGTGTTCGATAAGCGGCGCCGAGGACTTCTCGATCTCATCATCGTCTCTGTCGCTCACGAGGTGGTTCCTGCTGTCTTTTTCTTCCGGCCGCGCGCGACGGACGCTTCGGCAGGTTTTTCAGCGACCTTCTTCGTGGTCGCCGGAGCTTTCCGCGCGCCGGTCGTCTTGCCGGGTGCCTTCTTCGTCTTTGCAGACGCGCTCTTCGATGCGGTTCGAGCTGTTTTCGGCTTTGCTGCCTTGCCCACGGAAGATGGCGGCTTTTCCCCCGGCAGATTGGTGGCGCCCGTCTTGCGCGGCGCAGCAGCTTTCGGCTCGGCCGCCGTCGCTTCCTTCGGCACCTGCGAGGCGGCCGGTTTTGCCTTCATGGAATCATCAAGCCCCTTGCGGATATCGCGCCCCGCTTCTTCGAAAGGACTTAAATGCTTCCTGATCTCGCCGCGCGGATCGAGCTTTTTTACATCGTCGACCACCCCGTCAAGCTCCGCCTCACGCAAGGCTTCATCGAACTGACGGCGAAAGTCGCCAGCCATCGTGCGCATCTTCGCAGTCGTGCGACCGAGGCTGCGTAGAACACGTGGGAGATCCTTGGGCCCGACGACCACAATCATTACGATTGCAATGACAAGCAGCTCGGGCCAGCCGAGATCAAACATCTTCGATGTTCCGAGTTCTCACGACGGCAGTCTTTAAGACTTGCTCGCCTTTTGCTTTGCTTCCTGCACCGGTTCTTCGGCACGATGCTCGACAGTCTTCGTCTCGTCTGCCTCGTCATCGCTCATTCCCTTGCGGAAATTCTTGATGCCCTTGGCCATGTCCCCCATCAATTCGGGGATTTTTCCCCGACCGAAAAGAAGGAGCACCACCACGAGTACGATGAGCCAGTGCCAGATGGAAAAGGAGCCCATGATTGATCTCTTTGCCTGTTTGTGCGGTTCAGTTATTTGATTTATGCGCTTTTCCGCTGGGTTTCAAACACTAGAACGTCGTTGGCGCGCACTTTCATCCATATGTCGCGTGCACCCGGGCGAAGCAAGCCGGCACGGACACGCGCACGTACATGCTTTTCCGCACCCGGAACAGCAAGCTCCAGTTCTTCCACAACGCCCAGAAAACGCCGCGCGACCACCCTCGCCTCAACCTCCCCTGCATTTTCATCCACCTCGAACCCGGAAAGGCGGATGGCAACGGTAACGTTTTCCCCCTGCTTTTTGCCGGGCGTAGCGAATTTTCCGATGGGCGTTTCTGCCGCGCCGTCGGCAACGCGCGCATCGAACAGGTTGAGTTCGGAAAAAAAGCCTGCAGCAAACAGGTCCGCGGGTCGGAGATAAAGTTCCTCCGCCGTACCCACCTGCACCAGTCTCCCATTTTTCAACAATGCGATGCGGTCGCCGAGCCGCATCGCCTCTTCCGCATCGTGGGTAACCACAACCGCCGTTGCCCGGCTCTGCCGCAGGATATCGAGCGTTTCGGCGCGCACGGTATCCTTCAGCCGGGAGTCAAGGCCGGAAAAGGGCTCATCCAGAAGCAGGACCGCCGGTCGTGGCGCCAATGCGCGGGCAAGGGCAACGCGCTGTTGCTCGCCGCCTGAAAGCAGATGCGGATAGCTCCCTGCATAACGCTCGAGGCCAACTCTGGACAGCGCGATCATGGCCTCGCGCCGGGCTTCCTCCCGCGACAGTGCGGTCAATCCGAAACGCACATTCTCAAGAATCGTCAGGTGGGGGAAGAGCGCGAAATCCTGGAAAACGAGGCCGATTGAACGCCGTTCGGGCGGCAGAAAAAGATTTGGCCCGGCAATCTCGCGGTCGTTGAGAAGCACACGCCCGGCAGTCTGACTTTCGATTCCGGCGGCGATGCGTAAAAGCGTCGTCTTGCCCGAGCCGGACGGGCCGAGGAGGCAAAGCACCTCACCTGGTTCAGCTGTAAGGGTGACGTCGTCAAGGGTGGTTTGCCCACTGGCGAAACGATGTCTGATGTTCTGAAAGGCAAGGCGGGCGGCGAAGCTCACTC
>JAJUHJ010000162.1 GCA_029279965.1 Phyllobacteriaceae bacterium | reverse complement strand
GCGCGTCCTTCTGGATGTTTGCCGCACGCACTGCTTTTGCCCTTTTGCTCGGTGTGCTGGCTCTTCTTCTTTTCGCTGGTGGCATCTCGGCGATTCTGGCAAGCCTTACCTATCTTTTCGATATCGACGTTTCCGGCCAGCTTTATGAGCATGTCTGGTTCGGCACGGCTCTGTTTGCAGCGCCGCTCTTCGGTCTGGGGCAACTCCCGGAACGGTTCGATGAACGACCGGGTGGACTCACAAACGGCTTCATGGATCAGGGTATGCGTGCACTCGGGGATTTCGTCGCCGCGCCACTTCTCATCCTTTACGCCGTCATTCTCCATCTTTACGCGCTCAAGATCATCCTGACGAGCGATGTGCCGGAGGGCCAGATCGGCTGGCTGGTGCTCATCTACGGCATGTGCATCTTCGGCGCGCTTCTCGTCATCAACCCGTTTTTTGATCGGGCGCGGGCGCCGACTCGCGCCTTTCTGCGTCTATGGCCGTTTTTCCTGCCGATACCCCAGGCGCTTCTGTTCTATGCGCTGTTCCTGAGGGTGAGCGAGTTCGGGTTCACGCCTGAGCGTTTTCTGCTCGGCCTCTTCGGCCTCGTCACGACGATCGTTCTTCTGATGCAATTCATTCCGCGGTTGCGCGGCGACATCCGAATGATTGCCGGCCTGCCGACGGCTGCGCTCATTTTGGCGAGCTTCGGCCCTCAGGGCGCGCTCGGCGTTTCTCTTTCGAGCCAGGCGAAGCGATTCCTCGCGATCGTCGAAAACCCTCCTGTGGAGGGAGAGCGGGAGGAAGAGGCGCTGAGTGCACTCGCGTTCCTGGCCGGTCGCAACGCGACGTCGCGGGTCTGGCCAGAGGGACAGGAAAACGCACCGACCGAAGAGGGCGAGGACAGCCCCTTTATAGCTACGGCGAAGGCATGGGGGCTCGATCCGAGATATCCCAACACACAGGCGGGGTATTTCGCCGTTTCCGGACATGAGCCGGCGGCATTTTCCGTCGCTGGATACGACGCCATGGTGAAGAATCTGGCGCTTTCGGCGCGTGCGCAGGAGCCTGTTGCCGTGAAACTGCCATCGGGCCGCGAAATTTCTTTCGCGCTTGCCGGAAATGCCTTTTCCGTGACAGCGGGCACAGACACGATATCCTTCCAGTTCTCGGTGCAGGAACTGGAGAGACTCCGCGCCAGCAACACCAACGGCGAGCCTGCGGAGCTTCACCTGGCATCAGACGGCCGCCGGATTGTTCTGGTCATTTCTCATCTTTACGGCGAGACCGGTGAACCGCCCAACGTGCAGAACCTGCAGGCGACGGTCTTCCTGCGAGAGCGAGACTGGGAAGCGCCCTGAGCCAAGCTTTCGCCAATGATTTATTCCGCGGCGACGTCGCTTGCCAGTTCCAGCCATTCGCGGCAATGGTCAAGGGCACGCTGGGTGATCGCGCGCTTTTTCGCTTGCGCCTTCTCCTTGCCGCGAAGACGCTTGCCCTCGACCTTTGGAACGTCGACCGGTGGAAAGAGGCCGAAATTGACGTTCATCGGTTGAAACGATCGCTTTCCGGGTTCGTCGTCAGCGAGAATGTGCCCGCCGGTGATATGGCTCAAGAGCGCACCGAAGGCCGTTGTTGGCGGTGGCGGCTCAATCTGCTGCCCCAGGCGCTGTGAGGCGGCAAAACGCCCGGCAAGAAGCCCCATTGCCGCGCTTTCCACATAGCCTTCGCAGCCGGTGATCTGGCCGGCAAAGCGCACACCCGAGCGCCCCTTCAGTTGCAGCGTATGATCGAGCAGGGCCGGTGAATTGATGTAGGTGTTGCGATGAAGCCCGCCCAGCCGCGCGAATTCGGCATTCTCCAGCCCCGGGATCATCCGGAAGATGCGCGCCTGCTCACCATATTTGAGCTTGGTCTGGAAGCCGACCATATTGTAAAGGGTGCCCAGCGCATTGTCCTGGCGAAGTTGCACCACGGCATAGGGCTTTTCGTCGGGCTTGTGCGCGTTGGTAAGCCCCATTGGCTTCATCGGTCCGTGGCGTAGCGTTTCAACCCCGCGCTCCGCCATCACTTCAATGGGAAGGCAGCCGTCGAAATAGGGGGTGCCCTCCCACTCCTTGAACGTGGTCTTTTCGCCGTCGAGCAGAGCCTGTACGAACGCTTCGTACTGCGCTTTGTCCATGGGGCAATTGATGTAGTCCTTGCCGGTGCCGCCCGGACCCACCTTGTCGTAGCGGGACTGGAACCAGGCAACATTCAGGTCGATCGTATCGAAATGGATGATGGGGGCAATGGCATCGAAGAAGGCGAGAGCCTCGGAGCCGGTTGCCGCGCGAATACTCTCGGCGAGCGAAGGTGCAGTCAAGGGTCCGGTGGCAATGATGGCCTGGTCCCATTCCCGTGGGGGCAGGCCGGTCACTTCTTCCCGGACGACCTCGATCAGCGGGTGCGTGCTGATCGCGCTGGTGACCATGGCCGAAAAGCCGTCGCGGTCCACCGCCAGCGCGCCGCCCGCCGGCACCTGGTTCGCGTCGCCGGCCCGCATCACAAGCGAACCTGCCAGCCGCATCTCGGCATGCAGCAGGCCGACCGCATTGGTTTCAGAATCATCGGAACGAAAGGAATTGGAGCAGACGAGTTCCGCCAGCCCGTCCGTCTTGTGAGCATCGGTGCCGCGGACGGGACGCATTTCGTGCAGGATGACAGGGATGCCGGCTTGCGCCGCCTGCCATGCTGCTTCCGAGCCCGCAAGCCCGCCACCGATCACGTGAATGGGTTTCTGTACCATATGCCGGAGATAGGCCGGAGCGCGTGCCGATGCAACGAAAACCGATGCCGGGACGAAAGCGCTGCAGTGCACAAAAAACAACACCCGCCGGGGGAGGAGATCCGGCGGGTGTCGTTTTGGTCGGCCGGCGTTCGGGAGGAGGAGAAGGCCGGCCGTATTCGCCAGGGCTGGGAGGAGGAGTGCCCGGGCGAAATTCGATTGACTTCGTTAGACCGATGACTTGCGGGCTACGAAGGGGATGTCGCCGCGGTTGATGCCGAGATCGTTGAGCTCGCGGTTGGAAAGGCGGCTCAGCTCGGTAACCGTCTGCCGGTAGCGGCGCCAGTTACGATAGTTGCGGATCAGGTTCATTGTCTTGCTCGCTCGGTAATTTGTTGTCCCGTCTTGTGAGCTCTACATAGTCTCCCATTGCCGCCTTCGGAAGGTCGAATGTTGCATGGCAGCATTGCAGATTGTGCATTGCATCATATTTGTGTCATGTTCCCGGCGTAATTGATGAAAACGGTGCGGATTTCCTGCGCGTAGGCGGCCGGCAGGCCCGGCGCGGCGCGCGCAACGCCAAAAAGGCCGGTTTCCGGCAAATTTCCTTTGATAGACATGGGGCAGGTGATATAGAACCCGCGCCTTCAGGGACCGTGTGTCCTTTGAAGCGGGTGTGGTGGAACTGGTAGACACGCCAGATTTAGGTTCTGGTGGCGCAAGCCGTGGGGGTTCAAGTCCCTCCACCCGCACCAGGCCCGCACCTGGGTAGGGATTTTCGGCAGGCTGTACGGTCCGTCCGTCCGCGCGGCACGAGTGAACACAAAGGTTTGATGCATGCAGGTTAGCGAGACACTCAATTCCGGTCTGAAGCGCGAGATCAAGGTGACCGTGCCGGCCAAGGACATGGAAGCCCGCCTGATGGAGCGTCTGGATGAGGCCAGGAAGAACGTCCGGCTGAAGGGGTTTCGTCCCGGCAAGGTTCCGGTGCAGCATTTGCGGCGCATATACGGGAAATCATTCATGGCCGAGGTTGTGAATGAGATTCTTTCCGATTCGTCCCAGTCGATCCTCTCCGAGCGTGGAGAGAAGCCGGCCATGCAGCCCGAGGTCAACATGACCGAGGACGAGAAAGAAGCCGAGAAGGTGCTGGCCGGCGACGCCGATTTTGAGTTTTCGCTGTCCTACGAGATTATCCCGCCCATCGAGATCAAGGATTTTTCCGGCATCAAGATCGAGCGGCCGGTTTATGACGTGACGGATGAGGAGGTCGAGGAGCAGGTCAAGCGCGTTGCCGACTCGGCCCGTACCTACGAGCCCAAGGATGGCAAGGCCGAAGAGGGCGACAAGGTCACGATCGACTATGTCGGCAAGATCGATGGAGAACCCTTTGACGGTGGCGCAGCCGAGGATTCGGATGTCGTTATCGGCCATCAGCAGTTCATCCCCGGTTTCGAGGAGCAACTTACCGGTTTGAAAGCCGGCGACACCAAGACGCTGAAGGTCACTTTCCCCGAAGCCTATGCTGCCGAGCACCTTGCCGGAAAGAAGGCCGAGTTCGACGTGATCGTCAAGCAGGTGGCGGCCGCCGAAGAGCTTGAGATCAACGATGAGCTTGCCGAGAAACTGGGGCTCGAGTCGGCCGAAAAGCTGCGCGAGGTCGTGCGCGGTCAGATCGAGAGCCAGTACGGCCAGATCACACGTCAGAAGTCGAAGCGTCAGATTCTCGACGCGTTGGACGAAGCCTACAAATTCGAGGCTCCTTCCAAGCTGGTGGACGCCGAGTTCGAGAATATCTGGTCACAGGTGACACGGGATCTGGAAAACGCCGGCCGGACTTTCGAGGACGAAGAAACGACCGAGGACGAAGCGCGCGAGGAATATCGCAAGCTCGCCGAGCGGCGCGTGCGCCTTGGCCTCGTGCTGGCCCAGATCGGTGAAGAGGCGGGCACCCAGGTCACGGAAGACGAGTTGCAGCGGGCGCTCATTGAGACGATCCGCCGCTATCCGCCGCATCAGCAGCAGGAGATCTACGAGTTCTATCGTGCGAACCCGCAGGCGCTCGCCTCTGTTCGCGCGCCGCTGTTCGAGGAGAAAGTGGTGGATCACCTGCTTGGGCAGGTTGATGTGACCGACAAGAAGGTCAGCCGCGACGAACTCCTGGCCGACGATGATGAGGAGGCCGAGGCGGAGAAGCCGAAGGCTGCGCCCAAGAAGAAGTCTGCGCCGAAGAAGAAGGCGGCAAAGAAAGAGGATACGGAATAACCGTATCCTTCCAGCGGGTGGGGCGTTCCAGCGTCACCCGCTCAAAGCGCCGGAATTCATTATTTTCCGATCGTTAATGCTCTATACGACCGCGAGCTGCTTGCGGTCGGCCCGCTCCTGCTGTGGTGAGCGCGCATAAAGCTCCCGGTAACATTTTGAAAAGTGCGAAGCGGAAACGAAACCGCAGGCGACTGCCACCTCAACGACCGGCATTGTCGATTGGATGAGCAGGTGCCGGGCGCGATCGAGCCGGATTTCCAGATAGTAGCGCGCCGGCGAACGGCCCATCTCCTGGCGGAACAAGCGCTCGATCTGACGGCGTGACAATCCGACGGCCTCGGCGATCTCGACCAGTGACAGCGGCTCGGTGAGATTGGCTTCCATCAGTTCTATAATGGTCAGGACCTTGGAATTTTGAACACCGAGCCGTGCTCTTAGCGGAAGGCGCTGGCGATCCGTGGGGCTGCGGATCCGGTCGGTCAGCATCTGCTCGCAAACGCGATTGACGAGATTGTCGTCGAAATCATCCCCAATTAGCTGAAACATCATGTCCATTGCCGCGGTGCCGCCCGCACAGGTGTAGATGTTCGAATCGATTTCGAAGAGATCGGCGAACACGTTTGCCTTGGGAAATCTTTCGGTGAAGCCGGGCAGATTCTCCCAGTGGATGGCGCAGCGCTTGTTCGCAAGCAGTCCGGCTGCCGCAAGAATATGGGCACCGGTGCACAGCCCTCCGAGTGCCACGCCCCGATTGTACTCCTCTCGCAGCCAGGCGAACACCGATCTGTTGATGTATGTGTCGATGCTGAGCCCGCTGCAGACAATGACCATTGACGGTCTGTCCCGGCCGGTCATCTTCTGGCGCTCATCGGCCAGCGATGTATCGACGGCGATTTCGACACCGTTCGATGCGCATACCGGCTGGCCGTCCACACTTGCCAGCCGCCAGCGATAAGCCTCAAATCCGGCCATCCGGTTGGCTGCGCGAAGGGGCTCCAGTGCGGTCGCGAACGCGACCATCGTGAAATCCGGGATCAGGAAGAATACCAGTGACCGCTTAAGATGGCTGTCATCGTGCATTGCGATCTCCTGCAACGCCACCCCTTGAGGTTGCTGTCGCTAATAGCAAAGCGTTCGCCGGAAAGACCTTGATTGTCAATGGCGTGCCGCCGCGCAGGAAGAGAAATTTTCGCGCTGTCATCGGCGGTGGATCAGACGTTCACGGCCCGCTTGCTGACAGCGCAAAGCAGCCTGATTATTAGGATCGACAAGCAAAAATGGGGCAGCGCGTGCCACCCCATTTCTTCAGGATCCCAGTCGTCAGCGGATAAGCTACTTGGCCTGCAGCCTGCTTTCGGCTGCAATCCTCGCCTTCATCGGCCTACGACCGGTGCGGGCCTGTTCGTTGATCTCGCGAAACTCTCGTAAGAACGAGCGCACTGCCTTCAGGTAGCTC
>JAJUHJ010000161.1 GCA_029279965.1 Phyllobacteriaceae bacterium | reverse complement strand
GGCATCCTGACGCTTAATCCGGAAGCCCCGGACCTCATCGCTGATGTGGCCCTTGTCTACAAGCTTCACATCATCCTGGGCCTGACGCTCTTCCTCATCACGCCATTCACTCGGCTCGTGCACATCTGGAGTGCACCCATCTGGTACCTGTTCCGCCCCGGCTATCAGGTCGTCCGCTCCCGGGGTCCGGTGAAGCGGCAGGCGGCGGAACCAGGGGCGCTTGGTGGATATGGCGGTCAGACGATGGCCCGGCAGCAATCGGAGAGCGGAGAAAGCGGAGCATGAGCAGCATCGCACAATCTCGTAAGGAAAATTCCAGGAAGCGCCCCGAGCCCGTGATGATGAGCGCCTGCCAAAGCTGCGGCTGCGGCGGCGCGTCGACGCGCCCCGCGCCACCGCCAAGCTTTTCACGGGTGCGGGTGAACGGTATCGAGATCATGCCCGAGGCCATCGCACGGGAAATCCAGCACCACCCCGCAGCCGATCCGGAGACGGCGTGGCAAGAGGCGGCACGTGCGCTCGCCATCCGCGAACTGCTTCTGCAGGAAGCACGGCGCCTCGGGATCGAGACGCAACCGGAAGCCGATGAGAATGGCCGCATCGAGGTGGATGACGAGGCGGTTATTTCGGAGCTGCTCGATGAAGAAGTCGCGGTCACCGCTCCCGGCGAGGAAGAGTGTCGCCGTTTCTATGAATCGCAAGTCGGACGCTTCCGCACGCCGGACCTCTTCGAGGCCGCGCATATCCTGATCGAGCCTGAAAACGAAGACGCGGAAGGCTGGGCGGAAGCCGAGGCGCAGGCCCGCACTATCATTGCCGAGATTGGCGACGATGCCGCTTCCTTCGCGGAAGTTGCACGGGAGATGTCGGCGTGCCCCTCGGCGCATCAGGACGGCTCGCTGGGCCAGGTGCGGCGCGGAGACCTTTTGCCGGATGTTCAAAAGGCCATTGAAGCGCTGGCGGAAGGTACGACAGGCCGGGAGCCGGTGCGCTCGCGCTACGGCTGGCATGTTCTTCGCCTGGCGCGGAAAATCGATGGTCAGTCGCTGCCCTTCGAGGTGGTGAGGGAAAAAATCGCAGAGATGCTCGAAGCGCGGAGCTGGTCGATTGCGGCCACGCGCTATGTGGCCGGTCTGGCCGGGCGGGCGGAGATCGAAGGCATCGTCGTTGAAACCGCCGCCGAGCCGGGGGCCGCCTGATGGCGATGCTGGGCGACATTCTGGCTGCGGCGCGCCGCTCCTCCGGTGATTTTGAGCAGTGGCTGACCACGCGCTCGCCCGCGCTTACCGCGGAGGTCGAAGAAGCGTCCAGGCGGACGGGTGAGAGCAGCACAGACTATGTGCGTGGCGCCTTGTCGGCGTTTTCGGAACTTGCCTCGGAGGAGGATTGGGCAAATCTCACATCACGGATGCGGGACAGTTCCGATCCAGGCACGGTCTGCCTCCTGGCGATGGTGCAATGGCGCCTGGCCGTGGAGAAGCCTGCCAAAGGAGCCAAACATGACCCAGGAACCTAGCAGCCAGAATCAAAAATCGGGGCTGAACCCCGCCCTGAAGAGTCGGATGGAGACGACGCATGATACAGGCACTTCCAGCAAGGCGCCTGTAGAAACGGCGACCGTTCAGCGCGAGGAAGGGCGTGCCTGGCCCGCGATCTGGCTGGTCGTCACGATCGTCGGGCTGCTCATTCTCATCTATCTGGCTTTCGGTTGAAGGCGTGTTTGCGCACGGGCGCTTTAGCGCCGGAATGCGCGCTACAGGAGGGGACGCATGATGTCGAACATCCGAAGCATCACCGTTCTGCTCGTCACGACCTGGGCCTTTATCGTCTGTTTCGCCGTCTGGATGATGTTAGGCGTAACCGGCATTCCAATCCGTGACGAACTCGGCCTCGACTCCTTCCAGTTCGGATTGTTGACGGCCACCCCCGTTCTGACCGGCTCTCTTTTCCGGTTGCCGCTCGGGATCTGGACCGACCGGCTGGGCGGGCGGATTGTGATGTTTTCACTACTCATCGTCTGCGCGGTTCCGCTCTGGCTCTCATCTTACGCGACGGCACTGTGGCAGTTTCTTCTGCTCGGGCTTGCACTCGGCCTGGTCGGCGCAGCGTTCTCGGTCGGCACGCCTTATGTGGCACGCTTTTTCGCGAAGGAGCGCCGCGGCTTTGCCATGGGCGTTTTCGGCGCGGGCACCGTCGGCGCCGCCGTCAATATGTTCATCGCGCCGGCGTTGATGAATGCCTATGGTTGGCAGGCTGTCCCAAGGGTTTATGCTCTGACGCTCATCGCCACCGCCGCCATCTTCTGGATCCTCTCGGCACCCGATCCGGGTGTGGCGCGGAAGGCAACCGCTTCAGCAACGAGCCAGTTGGCCGTTCTCAAGAATCCGCGGGTCTGGAAGTACTGTCAGTATTATTCCATCCTGTTCGGCGGCTTCACGGCGCTGTCGGTCTGGATGCCGAGCTATTTCACGAGCGAATACGGCTTCTCGATCACGCAAGCGGCGCTGCTGGCAGCCTGCTTTTCGCTGCCGGGAGGCGCCTTCCGTGCGCTGGGTGGCTGGCTCGCGGACCGCTTCGGCGCCCTTGCTGTCACCTGGTGGGTCCTGTGGGCCGCCTGGATCTGCCTCTTCCTCCTGTCCTATCCGGCGCACGACCTGATCATCTATACGGTGGACGACAACCCGCTTCATTTCTCCATCGCACTGCCGTCCTGGCTTTTTGCGGGCCTTCTGTTCATTCTGGGCATCGCCTTCGCCTCCGGCATGGCCTCAACGTTCAAGTACATCGGAGACGAATTTCCCGATTCCATCGGCACCGTTTCCGGCGTCGTCGGGATGGTGGGCGGTCTTGGCGGCTTCCTGCTGCCGATCATGTTTGGCGCAATCGTGGAGACGTTCAGGTTCAATTCGAGCATCTTCATGCTGCTTTATGGCATCGTCTCCGTATCGCTGCTGCTCAACTATGTGACGGAAGTGCGCAAGCTGCCCGTGATGGGCGAACGAACATAGCGGCAGGCCCTTGATCAGACATAAGGCAACTCACCGCCATAGGCTGTGAGATGCGTCTCGGTTCATCCAGGCCGCTGAAGGAGCAAGCTGTCATTTCGGCGATGCTCGCGAGTTCGGAGATACACGCCCATTGCGGTTCGGCTCGAACCGGTCGAGGTTCGACTTATGCGGCCCGGCGTCCCGCAGCGAAAGCGCCAGGTGGTGTTCCGACCTGCCGCGAAAAGGCCATGCTGAAAGAACTGACCGAACCGTAGCCAACACGCCGCGCGAGCTCGGCCATGGCGATATTGCCCCTAACCAGCATGTCCTTAGCCACTGCCATCCGCCAGGCCGCCACATATTCCATAGGCGCGGATCCGACCTCGCCGTGAAAGCGGGAAAAGAAGCTGGAGCGCGACATGCCTGCTGCTGCGGCCAGGCCTTGAACAGACAGGCTCGCACCAGGGTCTGCATGGATCTGCCGCAACGCCAGGGCAATTTGGGGATCGGCAAGGCCGCGGAGTAGACCGGGTTCTATCATCGTGCTTTCGACGGAGCGCAAAGCCTCGACCAGCAACAGTTCCAAAAGTCGTCCGAGAACCATGTCGCGCGCGGCACGATCGCTCTGCGTCTCTTCCTGGATCATCTGAACGAGCGCGATCAAACGTCCTTGCGCGCGCGCATGGATGACCGCCGGCAGGAGTGAAACGAGCAGTTCCCGGTCAGGCGAGGCAAAGTTGCAATGGCCCACAAGGCACCGCACATCGGTCACTGCGTCCTCGTCACCCAGGTGGAACATGCCCGGGCCGATCTCCAGCGGCAGGTGCGGGGCGCCACGTGATGGCGGATCGATGCTCGACATCGTGAAATCGAAGACTTCCGGCACCAGCACGAAGTCCCCCGCTTCAAGGACAAGCGGCGCACGGTCCCGAATGGTCAGCAGGCAGGTGCCCTCGACCATGGCGCAGTAGAACGGGCTTGCCATGTTTTTACGCTCGACGCGCCAGCGGCCGCCGCCATTGACAAGCTTGGCGATCGACGGTTCCGGCTTGAGCAGCGCGACAACGCTGGCAAGGGGGTCAGTTGTCGAAAGAGCCACAATTTGGACTTTCGCTGAATAATTACGGACTCAGGAATATAGAAAGTCCGGTATTTTCTGTCCATCTCCCGTCGTAGAAACGACAGGAGATACATCATTGCCCAAGGTTCTTATCACCGGCGCTTCGTCGGGCTTCGGTCTCGCAACGGCAGAACACTTCGTTGCGAAGGGCTGGGAAGTCGTCGCGACGATGCGTACCCCGGCGGCTCACACAATGGCGGAGCACGATCGCCTGCAGATCTTGCCGCTCGACGTCACCGATGCAGCAAGCATCGCTGAGGCCGTGGCAAATGCTGGCGACGTCGATGCACTCGTCAACAATGCGGGCGTCGGCATGCTGAACGTGCTGGAGGGTGTGGACATCGCCAAGGCTCGCGAACTATTCGAAACCAATGTCCTTGGAACGATGGCAATGACCCAGGCGGTCCTGCCCGGCATGCGCGCGCGCCGTGCCGGCGTCATCGTCAACATCAGTTCCAGCGTGACGCTGCGCCCCTTTCCGGCACTGTCGGTATACAGTGCCAGCAAAGCCGCCATCAATGCGTTCACAGAAAGCCTCGCCCTCGAGGCCGAACTATTTGGTATCCGTGCGCGGCTTGTCCTGCCAGGTTCGGCTCCGACGACCGACTTCGGAAAAAACGCTGTGGCGCGCATGGGAATGGACGTTCCCGCGGCCTATGAGGCATTTGTCCGCAACATTTTTGCCAGCATGCGCAGCTCGACCGAGAAAACAGAAGCCGCCGACGTAGCGCAAGCGGTGTGGCGAGCTGTGACTGAGCCGGATGCCCCGATGCGCCAGCCCGCGGGCGCAGATGCGCAGACCATCTTCGCTCAAACGGCTGCCCAGACCCGCATCTGAGTGGGCTGGTCGCCGGAATCGGATAGTGCAGCAGCACCAGCAAGGACGACATCATATATGAACAATCTCATCGATCTTTCGCGGTCCATCGTGACGCCTGAGGCCGAGCTGACCGTTGCCTACACCCCGATCACGCTGCCCATGGCCGGACGCACACCGCTTGAACTGCGCCTGACCGCGCCGGCCGCCGGCAACGGTCTCCCCATCGTTCTGCTGTCGCACGGGGCGGGACCGTCCAAATACATTCCGTCGAAAGACGGCTATGCGCCCCTGGCGCAGTTCTGGGCTGAGCGCGGCTTCGCAGTGATCCAGCCGACCCATGGGAATTCTCCCGTGGGTGGGTTGTCGAAAGACGCTCCAGGAGCGCCCTACTTCTGGCGGCAGCGCGTGTCCGAGATGAAAGCAATTCTCGACCATCTGGATGAAGTGGAACAGCAGGCACCGGCGATAACGGGTCGCCTCGACCACCGGCCTATCGCAGCGGCAGGCCACTCTTTGGGCGGCCACACCGTCAGCCTGCTTCTGGGCGCGCAACTTGCAGGAGAGAGCTTTGCCGATCCGCGCGTATCTGCAGGCGTTCTGCTTGCGGCACCGGGTCGCGGCGGCGGCGACCTCACCGAGCACAGTGCGGCTCGTTTTCCATTCTTCGACGTGGATTTCGCGCATATGAAAACGCGTAGCCTGGTGGTCTGCGGCGCGGACGACGATCCGCATTTCACGTCACGTGGACCCGAGTGGCATGCGGATGCTTTTCACGACAGCCCGGGAGCAAACGCTCTCATTAAACTGCAAGGCGTTGGTCACGGATTGGGCGGCATTGCCGGTCTGGATGCAAAGGAAACGGACATTGAGGCCCCCGACAGTCTCGAGGCAACGCGGCGGCTAAGCCTGGCCTGGCTTCGCACTGCTCTGGGCGTTGATATCGGTGCTTGGCCCGCCGCAATCGCTTCACTCGACGGCCCCGCAAGCGCCCTGGCACAGGTGACGCTCGCCACCGATGCCTGAAACCATGCCTATCGCTGCCAATCGCTTTAGATATCCATGATCGGACAACTGCCTGCCGGCCGCCATCCGAACCGACAACGGCATACCCTTCGCCAGCCTGAATGCGCTCGTCTTCGCCGGCCAACTCATCGGCATCCGAGAGGTCGACGACGGAATCTGGATCGTCTCCTTCCTCAACTATGATCTAGGGTTCTTCGACAGAGAAAATGACCGCGTCGAGCCGGCGCCCAACCCATTCGTCCCGGAAAAGGTGTAAACCATCTCTCCGGTATCAAATGTAAACCATGTCCCCGGAATGGACCGTTGAGCGGCCTGAGAGAACGGCCGCCACGAACGCATGCACCGGACCCTGAAGCAGGAGACCGCTCGGCCGCCGGGCATGAACATTCTTCAGCAGCAGGACCGCTTCGATCGATTCGTCAGCGAATTCAACGAGGAACGTCCGCACGAGGCGCTCGATATGGCTTGCCCTGCCGAGCGCTACAACCCATCGCCGCGACACTATCGCGGATTACCGGAGCTCGATTATCCCTTCCATGACAGGGATATTCTCGTCACCGC
>JAJUHJ010000160.1 GCA_029279965.1 Phyllobacteriaceae bacterium | reverse complement strand
GGAGCGCCATCTTTAAGCATGTCTATCGGCGGCCACGTCCGCCATTTCCAGAAGAGGTCGAGTATGGCGAAGATCAAGGTGGACAATCCCGTCGTGGAACTGGATGGCGACGAGATGACGCGCATCATCTGGCAGTTCATCAAGGACAAGCTGATCCACCCCTATCTCGATATCGACCTGAAATATTATGATCTCAGCATCGAGTCGCGCGACGCCACGGACGATCAGATCACCGTCGATGCGGCCAATGCCATCAAACAGTATGGCGTCGGTGTAAAGTGCGCTACCATCACGCCGGACGAGGCGCGCGTGGAAGAGTTTGGCTTGAAGCGCATGTATCGCTCGCCGAACGGCACGATCCGCAACATTCTGGGCGGCGTCATCTTCCGCGAGCCGATCATCTGCAAGAATGTCCCGCGCCTTGTGCCGGGCTGGACGCAGCCGATCATCGTCGGCCGTCATGCTTTCGGCGATCAGTACCGCGCCACCGATTTCAGATTCCCCGGCAAGGGCAAGCTGACGATCAAATTCGTCGGGGAAGACGGCGAGACGATCGAGCATGAGGTGTTCGATGCGCCAGGTTCCGGCGTAACGATGGCCATGTACAATCTGGACGAATCCATCCGCGATTTTGCGCGAGCCTCCTTCAATTATGGTCTGCAGCGCGGCTATCCGGTTTACCTTTCCACCAAGAACACGATCCTCAAATCCTATGACGGCCGTTTCAAGGATGTCTTCCAGGAGATTTATGAGGCGGAGTTCGAGGCCGCATTCAAGGAAAAGAAGATCTGGTACGAGCATCGCCTGATCGACGACATGGTGGCATCCAGCCTGAAATGGTCGGGCGGTTATGTGTGGGCCTGTAAGAATTATGACGGCGACGTGCAGTCGGATACGGTGGCCCAGGGCTATGGCTCGCTGGGGCTCATGACTTCCGTTCTGATGTCACCCGACGGCAAGACCGTAGAGGCCGAAGCGGCTCACGGTACCGTCACGCGTCACTTCCGCCAGCATCAGCGCGGCGAAGAGACCTCCACCAACTCCATCGCCTCGATCTTTGCATGGTCTCGGGGGCTGGCGCATCGCGCCAAGCTGGACAACAACGACGCGCTTGCCAAATTCGCCGCGACATTGGAGCGGGTCTGCGTCGAAACGGTGGAAGCCGGCTTTATGACCAAAGACTTGGCGCTGCTCATCGGTCCCGATCAGCCCTGGCTTTCCACCACCGGCTTCCTCGACAAGGTTGACGAGAACCTTGGCAAAGCCATGGCGGCCTGAAAAAGTGCCACATGAATTCGGAAAGGCGGCGTCAGCCGCCTTTTTCTTGGGCTTTTGTTCTGGTGGCGTGAACTTTTAGGCAATCCGGACATTTTGAAACGAGACAAGTTCCTGGAGTGCGAAAATGCCTACAAAAACCTTCCTTCTTGCTCTCTCCGCCCTCGCAGCAGCAACGCTTGCCGCGGGAGGAGCCGGCGCACAGACCTCGTGGACCGAGGTGGACGACAACGTGTCCGTGCCGCCCTTCGAGGCTAACGCGGACGAAGTTGACGATTGGGACGTTTATTCAAGCGAGAATACCAAGATCGGCGAGGTCGAGGAGGTGATAGGCACCGATGCCAGCACACCGACCGCGCTCGTTATCGAGTTCGACGATGACGCAGGTTATGGTGACCGCGACGACGTCATCGTTCCGCTCGATGCATTCGCATGGGACGGCGAGCGGCTGGTTCTCAGTCTCGAACCCACTGCAATCGACGACCTGGAGATTTACGACGACTGAGCGTCTACGCGCGCGCCCTGCCGGCTTCAAGACCAGCGGGGCTCCGCCGCGTAAGACTATCGGGCAGCCTATCCGGCAAGGACTGCCCTTACCGCTTCGACTGCTTGGGCGGCCTTGCCTCCTTCCGGTCCGCCGGCCTGCGCCATATCGGGGCGTCCGCCGCCTCCCTTGCCGCCGATCGCAGTTGCAGCAGCGCGCACCAGATCGATCGCGCTGTAACGGCCCGTCAGGTCGTCGGTAACGCCGACGACGACACTGGCTTTGCCTTCTTCCGACGTGCCGACGAAAACGACAATACCTGAGCCGAGCGACTTCTTGCCTTCATCAACGAGTGGTTTCAGATCCTTCGGCGAGATGTGTTCAACCACGCGACCGATAAAGCCGACGCCACCGACCTCTTCCTTGCCGCTGTCGACACTGTTGCCACCAGTGCCGCCGCCGAGCGCCAGTTTCCTGCGCGCCTCCGCCAGATCGCGCTCCAGCTTGCGCCGCTCCTCCACCAGGGTTTCGAGACGGGAAAGGACGTCGCCGGGCGCCACCTTGAGGAGAGAAGCCGCCGACTTCACGCGTTGCTCCTGCTCGTCCAGATAGTGCCGGGCGGCGCTGCCCGTCAGCGCCTCCACGCGACGCACGCCCGAGGCGACAGCACCTTCGGAGACAATGTGGATGAGCCCGATATCGCCCGTGGCGGAGACATGGGTGCCGCCGCAAAGCTCAAGTGAATAGGTCTTTCCGGCCTTTTCGCCCTTTGTGGCCGTTCCCATGGAGACAACGCGAACCTCGTCGCCGTATTTTTCCCCGAACAGCGCCATTGCCCCCTCCTCGATGGCGTCATCCACCGCCATCAGCCGCGTGCGGACAGGTGCATTCTGCAACACGATCTCGTTGGCCAGATCTTCGATGCGCGTCAGCTCCTGATCGGAGATCGGCTTGGGATGCGAAAAGTCGAAGCGCAATCGATCCGGCGCGACGAGAGAACCCTTCTGGGCTACGTGCGTTCCAAGAACTTCGCGCAACGCTTCATGAAGAAGATGTGTCGCCGAGTGATTGGCGCGAACGCGGCTGCGGCGCTCATGATCTACCCGCAACACGACCTCTTCGCCCGTCCTTGCCTCCCCCTTGGTCACGCGGCCGAAATGCACCAGCAGGCCTTCGCCCTTTTTCTGGGTGTCTTCAACCTCGATAACGAAATCTTCGCCTTCGATCTTCCCTGTGTCCCCGACCTGGCCGCCGGACTCTCCGTAAAATGGCGTCTGGTTGCAAACGACTGCCACTGCTTCACCCGCAACCACCCTATCAACGATCGCCTCGTCCTTGACGAGCGCAGTCACCACGCCTTCCGCCTTCTCGGTCTCATAACCCAGAAAATCAGATGCACCGGCCTGATCCTTGACCGCGAACCATACGGCTTCCGTCGCCGCCTCGCCTGATCCCGACCAGTTGGCGCGTGCCTCCGCTTTCTGGCGTTCCATCGAGGCATTGAAGCCCTCGAGGTCAACGGCAATGCCGCGCTGACGCAGCGCATCCTGCGTCAAGTCAAGCGGAAAACCATAGGTGTCGTAGAGCTTGAAAGCGGTTTCACCGTCCAGCCGCTCCCCCTCTCCCATACCTTCGGTCGCGTCCGATAGAAGGCTGAGGCCGCGGGCCAGAGTCTTGCGAAAGCGTGTCTCTTCCAGGTGCAGTGTTTCCGTGATCAGCGCCTCGCCGCGAATCAGTTCTGGATAGGCCTGCCCCATCTCACGTACGAGGGCCGGCACCAGGCGCCACATCAGCGGCTCCTGTGCGCCAAGAAGTTGAGCATGTCGCATGGCCCGGCGCATGATGCGGCGAAGCACATAGCCGCGCCCCTCATTGGACGGCAGAACGCCATCGGCAATGAGAAAGCTCGCCGCGCGCAAATGGTCCGCAATGACCTTGTGACTTGCGCTTTGCTCTCCTTCGGCACGAACGCCCAATGCGTCTTCGGAAGCATTTATGAGAGCGCGGAAAAGATCGATGTCATAATTGTCGTGCACGCCCTGGAGCACCGCAGCGATACGTTCGAGCCCCATGCCCGTGTCGATCGAAGGGCGCGGCAGATCAAGCCGCTCCTGCGCGCTTATCTGCTCGAATTGCATAAAGACGAGATTCCAGATCTCGATGAAACGGTCCCCATCTTCGTCGGGGCTTCCCGGCGGCCCGCCGGGAATGCCTTCGCCATGGTCGTAGAAGATTTCCGAACATGGGCCGCAGGGTCCGGTCTCACCCATGGCCCAGAAATTATCGCTCGTGGAAATGCGGATAATGCGATCGTCCGGCAGACCCGCGATCTTCTTCCAATGCCCCGCTGCCTCATCATCCGTATGGTAGACGGTGACGAGAAGACGCCTGGGATCAAGATCGAACTCCTTTGTCACCAGATTCCAGGCAAGCTCGATGGCGACGTCCTTGAAGTAGTCGCCAAAAGAGAAATTGCCCAGCATCTCGAAGAAGGTGTGATGGCGCGCTGTGTAACCGACATTGTCGAGGTCGTTATGCTTGCCGCCGGCACGCACACATTTCTGCGCAGTCACGGCGCGGCTATAGGGCCGCGTCTCCAGGCCGGTGAACACGTTCTTGAACTGCACCATACCGGCATTGGTGAACATGAGGGTGGGATCGTTGCGCGGAACGAGCGGACCCGAGTCCACGATCTCGTGCCCATGCTTTCTGAAGTAGTCGAGAAAAGTCGACCGAATCTCGTTGACGCCACTCATGTTTTGCCTTTGCCAGAAGACCCGCGAAATAAGGCGGGAGGAATGGCTGCCTTTTAGCGCCAGCGCCCTCGGCTGTCCAGAAATCCCGCCGGCCCGGCGTTCCTATGAAAACGCCGGCGACATGGCCGGCGCTTCAATGCATCGTCCTATCAAGATCCCGTTCAGCCGCCGGCGGCCGTATCCGCGTCATCATCGTCGCCGCGAATTTCGTCAAGGAATTGCTCTGCAATCAGCCCGGCGTTCTGGCGCAAGGTCATCTCGATCTCCCGAGCAATCTCGGGATTGTCCCGCAAGAATTGCTTGGCGTTCTCTCGGCCCTGCCCCAGCCTTTGAGAATTGTACGAGAACCACGCACCGGATTTTTCGACCGTACCGGCCTTTACACCCAGATCGATAAGCTCCCCGAGCTTGGAAATGCCCTCGCCATACATGATGTCGAACTCGACTTGCTTGAAAGGCGGAGCGAGCTTGTTCTTGACCACCTTGACGCGCGTCTGATTGCCAACGGTCTCCTCCCGGTCTTTCACCGAACCTATGCGGCGAATATCGAGCCGCACGGAGGAATAGAATTTCAGCGCGTTGCCGCCTGTGGTCGTCTCCGGCGACCCGAACATGACGCCGATCTTCATGCGTATTTGATTGATGAAGATGACCATGGTGTTGGAGCGCGAAATAGAGGCGGTCAGCTTTCTCAGCGCCTGGCTCATTAGCCGCGCCTGCATGCCGGGCAGACTGTCGCCCATTTCGCCCTCGATCTCCGCGCGCGGCGTCAAGGCGGCCACCGAATCAACCACGATGATGTCCATGGCGCCCGACCGCACCAATGTGTCGCAAATCTCCAGCGCCTGCTCGCCCGTATCGGGCTGGGAGATAAGCAGATTCTCCAAGTCTACGCCCAATTTGCGCGCATAGACGGGGTCAAGCGCATGCTCGGCATCAATGAAGCCGCAAATCCCGCCCCTCTTCTGTGCCTCGGCCACCGTATGGAGCGCCAGCGTCGTCTTGCCCGAACTCTCCGGCCCATAAATCTCGATGATGCGGCCGCGCGGCAGCCCGCCGACGCCGAGCGCGATATCGAGGCCGAGCGATCCCGTCGACACGGTCTCGATCTCGACGACCTTGTCATTGGCGCCCAGCCGCATGATCGAACCCTTGCCGAAAGCTCGCTCAATCTGGGACAGCGCCGCGTCCAATGCCTTGGATTTATCCACCGAGTTTTCCTCTACAAGCCGCAATGAATTCTGAGCCATGATACAATTACCCCTCGCTCGTCAATGGAGGCCATAGCGGCAATCTCCCAAAAAATTTGTACTTGTTTTGTTCCATATCGGCAATAGAGCTGTCAAGAGCAGGTTTACGCCCCGTGAAAGAAATCTCTCGGGGAAACACCCTAAAACCGGCAATGCCAGCAGAAACCGGCGCGGACGAACGCGAAATATAAAAGGAAGTGTGCTTCTTAGCGGGCCGTCGTTTTGGACGCACAAGGACGCGCTGTCTCGTTGAAGGCATCGTGCTTTCCGAAATCGATTCAGATTTTCGGGCCGATGCTGAGTAGCGCGTCAGTCGAGGTAAGTCGAAGGATCGACCGGGCTGGTGCCTTTGCGCACCTCGAAATGCAGCATCGGCCGGTCGGCGTCGCCGGTCATGCCCGACAGTGCGATTTCCTGCCCGCGCGAAACCTTGTCACCGCGCTTCACCTTCATCTGCGATGTGTGACCATAGACAGTTACCAATCCGTCCTCGTGACGGACCAGCACCGTTTTGCCAAACCCCTTGAGGCCATCACCGGCATAGATCACCACGCCGTTTTCCGCCGCATGCACGGCAGTTCCCTCCGGCACGGCGATATTTATACCATCATTGACGCGGCCACCCTCGCGGGAGCCGAATCCGGAAATGACACGACCACGCACCGGCCAGCGCAAACGGTCAACTCCTGTGGATTGCGGCGTCAGGGCCGCCACTTCCGTTTCTGACGAACTTTCCGGCGCCGCAACGTCCGCCTGCTTCGGCTGTGACGGTGGCGCGCTTGAAGCTTCCGGCATCTGCGGAACAGTTTCAGGCTCCCGGCGGGGCTCAG
>JAJUHJ010000159.1 GCA_029279965.1 Phyllobacteriaceae bacterium | reverse complement strand
TCTTTCAGTAAGGTCGCGCGATATGAAGTTGGAATATATAAACTCTTGATGCAGCGGTCCTATTCCCGAATCCGCGAAATCATAGATCCCGTTCAGCCGTTGCTGATCGAAATCGAACGCCATGTTCCAGCCATGACCATCGAAAAAGCCATAGGTCTGGCCGCAAGGGTCGGGTGGCAGACATTCGAAGGCTGAAATCCATTCTTCCGCTTGAGGATGAAACTCTGCCGGCAGCGCCGGTACCGCCTTTTTCCGGATCGCATCCACCGATTGCCATTCTTCTATCGCTCCGGCCCCGCTCCCCCTCATCTCGTCCAGATCCAGCCTGTGCAAATCGGCATAAAAGCCAGCCAGATCATGTGCCAGCCGGTCACGTGCCCGGTCTGACAAGGAATGATAACATTCCGCAAGAAGAGGCTCGCCCTGAAGCTTTTCGTGACAGGAGAAGGTGGGAGGACCTTCATGAATGCTCATGGCGGGCACCGGCAGCGCGAGATGGGGACGCACTTTTGCAAGCAACGCCGCTTCCTTGATCAGAGCTTGTTCCGCAATTTTGTTCTTGGGAAATTTGAAGACCAGCCGCGCGGCAACCTCAATGGCGATCGAATGCCAGCCTTCGGCCAATCGCCGGTATGGCAATCCTTTCAGATCGGGGAACTGGCGAAGTATGGCCGCATGGAAGGATGCGAGTTCTTGCGTCATCATTGCTGAGGCCGAACCTCGTCATAAAATGCTTTGTCCCGCCGCCTTCAGATAGCGCCGTACTGTCTCGGCCATGCCGTACTCCAGCGCGTCGGCGGTCAGCGCGTGGCCGATCGAAACCTCGGCGAGCGCCGGAATACGCTTGGCCAGCGGTTGCAGGTTGGCAACCGTCAAATCGTGCCCGGCATTGACGCCGAGGCCGATTCTAGCGGCTATGTCTGCCGTTTTTCCAAGCTCCTCCAGCCTCTTGTCAGCCTTTGTTGCATCATCGTGGCAAGCGCCGTAAGGCCCGGTGTAAAGCTCTACCCGGTCGGCACCCGTCGCTTTCGCGGCCGCAAGCGCGCCCTCGCCCGCATCGGGATCGGAAAAGAGCGAGACGCGAAATCCACGCCGTTTCAAGCGTGTCACCACCGATTTCAGGAAGTCGGCATGTGTCTCGAAATCCCAGCCATGATCGGAAGTCGTCTGCTTCGGATCATCCGGCACCAGCGTTACCTGATCCGGCTCGTTTGCCTCCACCAGCCGTAGAAATTCCTCGGACGGATAACCTTCGACATTGAACTCGGCATGCGGGAATTCGTCATCGATCAGCGCACGGATGTCCGGCAGGTCGGAAAAGCGGATGTGGCGCTGGTCCGGCCGGGGATGAACCGTCAGGCCATGTGCCCCCGCAGCAAGTGCGATCCTGCCGAGCCCTGTGACGCTCGGCCACGGTAAATCGCGCCTGTTGCGCAGCATGGCTACGGCGTTGAGGTTGACGGAAAGCTTGGCCGGCATGGGCAAATCCTGTCGCAATCGTGTTACCAGCCCTTCCTATAGCGGCTTTGCGCGAACCAACAGGGCCAATTTGCGTTGTCCTGAATGACAATCGTTCAAGAGTGGCGTTCGTGCCGGGGAAAGCCGATGCTCATCAACGAAACACCACCCAATGTCCGTCGCGTCGAAACCGACCGCGAGGATGCATACGCATTCGAGGTGACCGGTCACATCACAGCCGCCGACGTAGAAAACATGTACGGTCTCCTCGAAGGGGCCTACACGCTCCATGAACGTATCGATGTGATCGTCATCATTCATGATTACGACGGCATCGACTGGAACGCTGCCTGGAAGGAGAAAACCATCCTCGGCAAAACGCGCGGCCTGAAGCATATCCGAAAATATGCGGTGATCGGCGGACCGGGCTGGCTGAAAGGTGCGCTTGCGCTGTTCAAGCCCTTTGTCTCCGTCGACATGCAATATTTCGACCTGGAGAACGTTGAAGCTGCATGGCAATGGATCGGCGCAAAACCATCGCCGGGGCCAGTTTAGCAGATTTCTGAAATGCGGGCCGACCACAACGTGCCATTCCCTGCGCTCTTTTTATGAACAGGAAAGTCAGGTTTTTTAAAATCTTCTCTGGAATTATTCTAAACTATAGGCCATAGTGGTTTCCAGAATGTGCGCGAAAGGATTCCCATGCGCCTGACACGGCAAACGAATTACGCTATCCGCATCCTCATGTACTGCGCGGCCAATGAGGGGCACCTCAGCCGTATCCCGGACATTGCGCGGGCGTATTCTCTTTCCGATCTCTTTCTTTTCAAGATCCTGCAGCCACTTGTGGAGGCTGGGCTGGTCAAAACCGTGCGCGGTCGCAATGGCGGTGTTCAACTCGGCAAACCCGCCGAAGAGATCACTCTTTTCGACGTCGTCCGAGTGACGGAGGAAAACTTTGCCATGGCCGAGTGTTTCGAGAGCGATTCGGATTGTCCGCTGGTCGATGGATGCGGCCTGAACGAAGCTCTGAGGAATGCCCTTGGCGCCTTTTTCGAGGTGCTTGCTTCCTATTCCATCCGCGATCTCGTGGAAGCACGTCCGAACATGCGCAACCTCCTGGGCATCGAAGAGCTGTCACAGGCCCGGATGGTGGCGAATTAGAAAACCGCCGTTTGCGGCAACAGAAACGGCATGTCGGCTGAAGGCAGCGTGCCCACCTTCAGCCCGCACTCGAAAACATCCGACAAAAGCTCGTCCCGCATCACCTCACCAGGCTTTCCGGAGGCGACATTCCGTCCGCGCTGCATGACCACAGCCTTGTCGGCGAAAGCAGCGGTCAGGTTGAGATCGTGCATCACGGCTACCACCCCTCCTCCGCGCTCTGCGAAATCGCGCGCAACCCGCATCACCAGAAGCTGATGCTTGATGTCGAGGCTGGAAACCGGTTCGTCGAGGAGAAGGTATCTTGGGCTGCCGTTTAGAACCGGCTCCCACACCTGGCAGAGAACGCGGGCAAGCTGCACCCGCTGCTGCTCACCGCCGGAAAGCTCCTGGTAGAAGCGACCGGCAAACCCGCCAAGGTCCACTCTTGCGAGCGCCCGTTCCGGCAGGTGTTCATCCTGCCCGGCAGGCGCGCCGGAATGGCCGCCCAACAGCCCAAGCCGCACCACCTCGCGAACAGTATAGGGGAATGACAGAGTTGCTGTCTGAGGCAGAACGGCACGCAGCGCCGCGGCTTCGGTCGGCTTCAGACCTCCTAATTCGTGGCCGTTGTAGACTATTCTTCCCTGGTAAGGCAGGTCGCCTGAAAGCGCCTTGACGAGGGTCGACTTTCCCGACCCGTTGGGGCCGACGATCGCCGTCACCTCGCCAGGTGCTGCGGAAAAATTCAGCTCTTGCAGGATGAGCTTGCGCCCGATCGAGACGTTCACATTTTTCGCTTCGATCATAATTCGGCCTCTACAAGTCGAGAAGGCCGCGGCGGCGCAGCAGGACCCACAGGAAAAAGGGCGCACCGAAAACCGCCGTCACGATGCCGATGGGCAGTTCGGCAGGCGCCACGATCGTGCGGCTGACGGCGTCGGCGAGCAGCAGCAGGCTGGCTCCAAGAAGCGCCGAGCCGGGAAGCAGGTAGCGGTGATCCGGCCCGATGACGAGCCGAAGAAGATGCGGCACGACGATGCCGACGAAGCCGATGCCGCCGGACACCGCGACCGCCGCGCCAGTGGCCGCGGCAACTGAAACAATCGCGGCGGCCTTCAGGCGTTGAACTGGAACACCCAGATGCCGCGCCGACGTCTCCCCCAGTGACAGCGCGTCCAGCCCGCGTGCCAGAAATGGTGTTATGGCCAGCGCAACGGCAATAATGGGCCCGGCTGCGAGTATCTTCGTCCAGGTGGCTCCCCCCAGCGAGCCGAGACCCCAGAATGTGAGATCACGCAACTGCCGGTCGTCGGCCAGATAAATGAGAATGCCGGAAAGAGCGCCGGAAAGCGCGGCAAGCGCAATGCCTGCCAGAAGCATTGTGGCAATGGATGTCTGTCCGCCCCTTGTGGCAACGCGATAAAGAACAAGGGTCGTCACGAGGCCCCCGACAAAGGCGGCCAGCGGCAGAGCGTAGAACCCGAAAATCGCAACTACAGGACCGAGAAGCGTATTGCCGAGGACGATCACGGTAATTGCGCCAAGCCCTGCGCCGGCGGAGACACCGACAATGCCGGGATCGGCCAGAGGGTTGCGAAAGAGCCCCTGCATCAAGGCGCCGGAAACCGCCAAAGCAGCACCCACCAACGTGCCGAGCACAATCCGTGGCAGGCGGATCTCGTAGATAACGAGGCGGTCGCGTGTCGAAAGCGCGGTTTCCGGGCTCCGCCGGAACCAGCCATCCATCACGCCCAACGCTGAGGCATCGGATGCTCCGGTGGCGATGCTGAAACACGCCACGATGACGAGCATGAACGCGAGCAGCCCGAGGATGAGACGCGCTCGCGCTGAACGATCGCCCTCCGGCGCCGCGTGCACACGTGACAAAAGGATCATATGCGCGGGCATTGTCAGTTCGCCGCCAGGGATTCGTAAAGCGCCGTAGAGAGATCACGGATCGCTCCCGCGGTGCGCGGGCCGAAGCCGAGTAGGTAGCTTCCTTCCATGCGAACGATAGCGCGGTTCTGGCCGGCTGGTGTGCCTGCCAAGGCTGGGTTGGCAAGCAGCTCGGCATCCGCTGCATCGAGATCGCCACCCCGACTCATCATGAGGATGACGTCGGGTCGCGCTTGCGTTACGGCCTCGTCAGAAACCTGCTTGTAGCCAGTGAATGCGTCCATTGCATTGACCCCACCGGCCATCCGGATGATTCCGTCGGCCGCGGTACCGGTGCCGGAGGCCAATATACGCCCACCTTGAAGACTGAGAATGAAGAGTACGCGCTTGCGTGCGGCAACGCCGTCGATCAGCGACCGCGCCGCATCGATATCCTGCGCCACCTCCGCGGCAAGCTCCTCTGCCTTCGCATCTTGCCCCAGCGCGGCACCCACGAAGCGAATCTTGCGCAGAATTCCGGCACGGTCATAGGTTTCCGGCACCACTGTCAGCGGCACGCTGGCGCGTGAAAGAACGTCCATGGTTTCTGGCGGCCCGCTGCCTTCGAGCGCGAGAATAGCGGTGGGCGCAACGGACAGAACGCCCTCGGGGGAGAGTTGGCGCATATAGCCGATATCCGGCAGCTTTGCCGCCTCGGAGGGCACAGTGCTGGTGGAGTCGCGCGCCACCAGATGTTCCTCCTCACCCAGCGCGTAGACGATCTCGGTTAAAGAGCCGCCAATGACGACGAGGCGAGAAAGATCCTCGAACGGCTCCGGCAGGGCCTCATCAGCCGCCCAAGCCGTGAAGGCGAACGGGGTGGCCGCCATTGCCGCGAGAAGCAGAAACAGACCGCGTCGGTTCGGCATCGTCCACACGGGCCGCTCCTAGGCTGCCGAGGCTTGCGGCAGGCGCGGCAGGTTTTCCGCCATCGCGCGCCAGTCCGCCCGCTCGTCTTCGCCTTCGTGGCGCTTGCCGAAAAACTGGATAACCAGGTGCCCTGCCGCATCATAGGCTTCCAGAGAGGTCACATGCCCTTCCTTGGTGGGCTTGCGCACGGCCCAGACCTCGACGAGGTGGTCGAGGCGCAGATGCAGGTGAAATGTCGGATCCATGACGTTGAGCCACGGCCCCATAGGCTTGACGTTGGCGACCGGCCCCGAGTGAATCTGGATGCAGCCACGGCTGCCGAAGAAACCCATAATGGGAAACGCGCCTTCGACTGCCTGGTCGAACATTCGCTCCACAGCGCCCCCGCCGAGCTGCCAGGCGAATTCGCTGCCGACCAAACGCACCGCCTGTTGCCGAGTCAGATTCAGCTTACGTAGAATGCCGACGAACTGATGCACGTCCTGCATCGTGCTCCAGCGTTCACGCAGCGTCCGCGACAGTGAATCGTCTTCGTCAGCAGCCGATTTGCGCGCACCACGCTCGATGGGCGTTACCGCGATGTCGGACGCCTGGTTCGGCGAAGCAAGTGTCTCGACCAGTCTCTGATACGCATGGAGATTGGATTCAGGTCGCAGATGCACCTTGTGCACCGCATCGCCCGCCGCATCGAAAAATTGCAGGCTGTGCCGCACGTCCTCCCCGTCGCGCTTTTCCACGGCAAAGGCGTGAACCCAATGGGAAGGGAAAATCCTCAGATCAATGTCCTTGCCAAGCACGATCGCACTCTTGTCCGAGGCCGACGCATTTTCATAGACGCCGATCTTCTCGTGCACCGCGCTTTCGTTGCGTGTCAGCGCCATGACCGTTCCCACCGATTCCATGCCGCTCAGCAATTCCGGCAAGCGGGGTTCGATGCGCCTTGCACCGAATCCGCAATGGGCAGCCACCAGTTCGGCTTCCGAGATGCCAAGGATGCTCGCGAGATCACGTTCGCGCATCTTCGGGTTTTCCGCGCGCTTCTTACGGATGTCCTCTGCTCGGACCACGCTTTTCACTGTCATTTCGTCCCCCATTTATTTGTTCAGGATCAGCTTGCCCTGGCGCGTGATCTTCAAGCGGTAGAACGAGCCGGCGTGTTCGATGGCAATTTCGGTGGTGCCGCGAAACAG
>JAJUHJ010000158.1 GCA_029279965.1 Phyllobacteriaceae bacterium | reverse complement strand
TATCCTCGACCACTGCTGTGATGCCTGGAATAAGCTTATCGATCAGCCCTGGTGCATCATGTCACTCGGACTGCGCCAATGGGCACATCAGTAGCAATCAGTGGCCGTTGGTATAAGGCGGGGCAGATGAGTGGCGGTGTAGTGCGCCGGAAGCCCCTCGATCTGCTCAATGTTAAAGACCGTGTATCCCTTCATGAACGGGATATCGCGCTCAACGTCCTCGCCGTTATCGTTCGTCTCGGTCCTGGTGATCTTGCTGGCATAGACAACCAGCGTTCCCTTCTCGCCCTTGCGCACATGCGCGCCAAGCTCCTGCGCCTGTCTAAACGTCATCCAGATCGGCGCGTTGTACCCGCGCTGCATCGCGGTCGCCCACAGCATGATGATGTTGATTCCGCTGTAGGGCTTGCCATTGGAGCGCAACGGGCGGCTGACCGGCCCGGCCACATGCCCCGCCTGCCACGGCTTCATCCATGGCCGCGTCCCCTCTTCCAGCGCGGCAATGATCTGATCGGTGATCTTGGTGTAAACGTCTGACTTCATTGGTTTTCTCCTAGTCTAAAAAGCGGTTGCGCCATGCAACCGGACTAGGCCCCGCGCCAATGAGCGGGTGAATGCGGTCAAGGCTGAAAATCAAAGGGGTGGTGCGGCCCGCACCCCGGCCCTCATGCCGGGGGAGGACACGGCCCTTTGATTTTCACGCGCAGCGCTCGGCCTTGACGGCAAGGGGGCGTCAGCCCCGGATCAAAAGAAGAAGGTTGCACGGGCCGAACCGGCCCGCTCGATCTGGCGGCATGAGCCGCAGCGCCCACGCAGCTTGCTGGTTCGGGCGCGATGATCCGCGCGCGGGATGGAAGCCGGATGGCCGGGACGCGACGCGGCCCGGTTCACGACAGCCCGGTCCGGCCTATGGGCGGACGCGCCAGAAACACAGGCACAAACCCTCGAAGCTTCAACGCGCGGTACACCACCAAGGCTTCGGCCAGATCCCTGTCATTAGGCAGTGTCAGATTCTCATTCACCTACTGGAGAAATCAAAAGATGTAGCTGAGGCCGGGCTTCCATTTTGGGTGGATTCCGGCCGTTCCCGCGTGATCAAAGATGGGCTGGAACGCGCCAGATTTTGACATTATTGCGTGGCGAGTTCGACCATCGCCCTCTCGTTAACACCTTCGTCTGTCCCCTCGGTGAAGGCGGCGACCGTGCAGGGAATCTGACATTCGGGAAAGTGATAAACTGCGCTTAGATCTCTCGGCCCGACGCCTGAATGGCCGAACGCCACGCCGAGCCCTTCCACGGCGCCAATCATCAATCCGAGGCCATAGCCGAATTCCGTCCACGGGCGGCACGGAACGCCGTTGGCGTGAAAATGTTTGGTTTTCATGGCGTCCAGGAGGTTCGGGGGCAAGATCCGGCCTGCCATCAGCTCATCCAGGAAGCGCACGGCATCCGCTGCAGAGCCGATTAAAAGACCATGATAGACCCATCCAGGATGATACCGGTCGGGGTTGCCCCAAGCTGTGCGGTCGAGGTCGTCTGGTTCCACGGCCAGGCTCACGGAGCAAAGCCCGAGCGGATCGAATATCAGAGTCCTCAACGCCGACCCGATCGTGTTGTCCATCGTCGTTTCGATGAGCTGGCGCACGAACAGATAGCCTATATTGGAATAGGCATAGCGTGCCCCCGGCGCGTATTCAAAATTTTCGCGCCCGACGCGGTCGAGCAGTTCCTCCACCGTCCAGGGATCGGCGCCTCGCTCCACGGCCTCGTGATAAGTGGCGAGTTTACCGTACTCCGGAAGACCCGACCGGTGCTGCAGGAGATGGCGGAGAGTGTAGAGACGCCCAGGTAAGGCGTCGTCGAGCGTCAGGCGGCCCCGCGCGACAAGGAGAAGGGCTGCAGTCGACAGCACCACCTTCGTGAAGCTCCACCAGGGAAAGACCAAGCCCGGGCCGTCGTCCTGAACGACTCCGCTACCCTTCTCGATCTTCGCTCGGTAAATAACCCGATCCCCCATCCTGTCAGATTACCATCACGTAACGCCAGGAAACAAGTTGCCCCCAAGATGATATTTGGTTTGTCGGTGCCTGATCCCGCCCATGCGGCCGGCGCCAGCGCAGGACGCTCCTGTATTCTTCGGTTGAGTTGAAGTCGGAATTGTTTTTATCTTTCGTTATAATACAAAGCACGTTCGATTCGGAGAAAAATGACACCGGGACTTGCAGCCATAACTTCGAACGAGAACCGCCAGGGCGACTTGTTCGATATAATTCTTGACCGGCTTTTGCCTGCGCGCGCGGCGGTAAAAGGCGACGCGTTTTTCATTAGCGGCGGGGCGGCCGGAGCCGTCGCTCCGGCAATGCGGTGCTTGTCACACAAGGCGCAGAAGATGCGGCGGCGGTTTCAAAGGCGACTGCGCAGCACAAGGCGCACTGGCATCGGCCAAAGCCGGTTGCGCCCGCCACCGAAAATATCGATGAAGGCGAAACGCGCTGTCGGAAGATTGTCCAGAATTGGAATGGGCAGTTCGTCTTTCGCGCTGAAAACCGAAGGCGTCCCGTTCCTGGATGGAGCGATGGCACACGGAGCATGGCCGGCATCCCTCTGGCGAGGTGCCGGGATGACGATTGGGCGAACTGATCACGCTGAGTGCCAATCGCGGCCTCGCGCTTTGATACGAGGAGGCGTGGTGTGGAAGCGCGGCTCATCCCTGTCTTCCCTCAGGAGATGAACATGGCACAGAATATCTACGACAACCCCGAGTTCTTCGCCGGTTACAGCCAGTTGCCCCGGCAGGTGCAGGGGCTGGACGGCGCGCCCGAATGGCCTGCCATTCGAGCCTTGCTGCCCGATGTGACGGCCAGGCGCGTGGCCGATTTGGGCTGCGGCTTCGGCTGGTCCGCGCGCTGGTTTCGTGAACAGGGCGCGGCCTCGGTCCTCGGCTTCGACTTGTCGCAGAACATGATCGCGCGGGCGCGGACCGACACGGACGACGCCGGTATCGAATATCACATCGCCGATCTGGAGACGCTTGAACTGCCCAAGGCGGCTTTCGATCTGGTCTACAGCGCGCTGACCTTCCACTACGTGCGGGATTTCGGGCGGCTGATCCGCATGATCCACGCGGCGCTGGCGCCTGGCGGGGAACTGGTGTTCACCATTGAGCATCCGATCTTCATGGCGGCCGCCCATCCGCAATGGCTCGTGGACGAGGACGGCCGAAAGACCTGGCCCGTCAACGGCTATTCCATCGAAGGCGAGCGGCGCACGGACTGGTTCGCCAAAGACGTCCTGAAGTACCACCGGACCCTGGCGACGACGGTCAACACGCTCATCGACATGGGGTTCACGCTGCGCCGTATTGAAGAGTTCGCACCTACCCCTGAGCAGATCGCGCAGATGCCGGCACTGGCCGAGGAACTGGAACGGCCGATGATGATGCTGGTTTCGGCACACCGAAATTGATGCCGATTGCCCGTGGAGATGCGGTTTTCACGTCCCGGCCTCCGGTTCCAGACAAGCGCTGCCCTCGTGACCGCAATGCAAGCGGCACATAAACCGGACATGAAATGGCCTGACACGATGCTGTGCACAGGCACAAGTCTATGCTATCATTGGAATTATGAGCGATTCAGAACCGGACATAAAAGCGGACAAATATCCGGCCAGGAGCGCGGTTCCCGCCGATCGCGGCGAGACGATCGGCCTGATGGAGCCCCTGCTGATCAGCGAGAGCTCACGCCACCGCACGGCACTGACCGACCTCGCCATCGAACTCGCCGCCCGCGCCGCCGGCTTCCGCCGCAGCCTGCCGCCGGGCGTGCTCGCGGCGCTCGCCGATCTCGTGCGGGCGATGAATTGCTACTATAGCAACCTCATCGAAGGTCACGACACCCACCCGGTCGATATCGAGCGCGCTCTCAAGAACGACTACAGCGCAAACACCGAAAAACGGAATCTCCAGCTCGAAGCCAGGGCCCATATCACGGTCCAGCAATGGATCGACAATGGCGGGCTGGCCGGACGGGCGACGACGCCGGACGGCCTTCTGGAGATTCACCGCCGCTTCTGCGAACTGCTCCCTGAGGACCTGCTCTGGATCACGCACCCGGACACCGGCGAGAAGATCAGGATCACCCCCGGCGAACTGCGCCAGCGCGACGTGAAGGTCGGGAGTCACGTCCCGGTAAGCCCCGGCGCCCTGCCACGCTTCCTGGATCGCTTCGCCGCCGCCTACGGCAAACTCGGCCGCACCGACAGCATTCTGGCGGCGGCAACGGCACACCACCGCCTGCTGTGGATTCACCCGTTTTTGGATGGCAACGGCCGCGTCGCCCGGCTGATGTCCTATGCGATGCTGCGGGAAACGCTCGATACGGGCGGAATCTGGTCGATCGCCCGCGGCCTTGCCCGCAACGAAAACAGATACAAGAAGCTGCTGATGGCCTGCGACCTGCCACGCCGCAACGACCTCGACGGCAGAGGCACGCTTTCGGAAGAGGCCCTCGCGGAATTCACCCAGTTCTTCCTGACCACCTGCATCGATCAGGTCGATTTCATGGAGAAGCTGGTCCAGCCCGCACGGCTGCGCGACCGCATCCTGATCTGGGCCGAAGAGGAAATCCGCGCTGACACAGTGCCGCCGAATTCAGGCGCAGTGCTCGAAGCCATCCTCTTCCGCGGCGAACTCCCAAGGGGCGATGTCGCCAGACTGCTGAATGTCGGCGACCGTCAGGCCCGCCGCGTCACCTCGGCCCTGATCGACCACGAAGTGCTCACCTCGGAGAGCACCCGATCCCCCCTCCGCCTCGCCTTCCCGGCAAAGCTGGCCGGAAGGTGGATGCCGGGGCTGTTCCCGGAGCAGACCCCATGAAGTTTTTTGGTCTTGGCAGAACGACTACGCGCCCAAAGTGAATCGCAATTTCATCCACAGAGATGACGGGATTCCATTTTGACGGCGAAGCACTTAGGAAAGGCTATCCGGCATTTCGATGGGGATTGTTAGTCAGGCAGGGAGAAACGCAGACTCTCCGGTTAGACTGCGTGGGGGATTGGAGCCGAATATCACCCCCGCTTGGATTCGTGCAGTCGTGGTGAGGAACAGGCCCTGCGTCCGTCACGAGCGCCGCGTCGTAGCGCCAGCTTGCAGATCAGGAAGGGGATCGCAAACTTGACCTGATGCCAACCGCTAATCTAAGTATAGTGGAACAACAAAGAGAGGGATTATTTGTTGATCTCCTACAATTCCCAGCTTCTTCAGGAAATTTGCTTTCGCACTTCCACTGCGATACAGTATCTGGGAGAGGAGGCGGCAATTTCTTTGCAGGCACGACACTCTGACATCCAGGCAGCAAGCAACGTATTTGAACTACCGGTGGGACAGCTCTCGGTCGATGACAACCTGTGCACGCTGACAGTTCCGGATCTCCTTTCAATCGTGATGGCTCCCAACTATGCAGCGGCGGACGACGGTAGCTCGTACGACTGGTCAACGGTCGGACGGGTCAAGGTGATGGGGATCAACGATGTCGGATAGCGCAGTCATGGAGAAACCCGATTGGGTGTCCCCGCCCGGTCATACCATCGTCAGCATCCTCGAAGAGCGGGAACTGACAGTCGAACAGTTTGCCAAACAAATCGGAAGAAGCGCAGCTGTTGCGCAAAAGATTCTCGACGGCGCTCATGCGATTGATGCGGACCTGGCGCGTCAGCTGGCGAGCACCGTTGGCGCTTCGGAGACCTTCTGGCTATCACGGGAACACGATTACCGGGCAAGCGTCGCGCCGCCCGAGGATGCCACTGTCACGACTCTGTCTGACCTGATCGGCAGGCTACCGATCGGCGACATGCAGAAATTCGGGTGGATTGAAAGGGCCCGATCCAGGGACGATCAGATCGCGGAGTGCCTCAGCTTCTTCGCCGTCTCGTCGCTCGCGCAGTGGCAGGGCCGATACGAGAATGCTTTTCAAACTGCGGCCTATCGGCGCTCAGCGGCATACGCCTCATGCGAAGTCGCAACGACCGCCTGGCTTCGGCAGGGCGAGATTGAGACGCAATATGATGAGGTCGCAGTCTGGTCGCCAAAGGTGCTCGAAAGCCAGATTCCTCATTTCCGGCGTCTGACCTGGTACAAAAGTCCGGCCTTGTTCTTACCGAGACTGAAAGAGGCCTTCGCCGCGGCTGGCGTGAAGTTCGCGATTGTCAGGGCGCCCAAGGGGTGTTCTGCGAGCGGCGCTGTAAGGATTCTTTCCGATGGGACGCCGCACATTCAACTCAGTTTCCGTTACCTGTCGGACGACCAGTTCTGGTTTTCGCTGTTTCATGAGATCGCGCACCTGCTGCTGCACTATGACAAAATGCCAATTCTGGAGAACACGGAACTGACTGAAGACGAGTGCGAACGAGAAGCGAATGAGTATGCGGCTCAGGTCATCGTTCCCATGCCGTATCGTGAAGAATTTCTCTCCCTCGGCGGATCACGGTTTCCGATCATCAATTTTGCCAAGAAGGTGGGCGTGGCGCCCGGTCTAATCGTTGGGCAACTTCAGCATGAGGGGATTATCCGGTTTAACCAGATGCAGCATCTCAAGCGCCGCTTCCACTGGACCCACTAGCCCCGGAAATAGATGTATTTCTCCGGGCTTTTCTGCCAGTTACACAGGGCATCCTCTATGACTTGCGGGCTGACATCCAGATGCTCGGCCAATTGCGCACAGGCGCCGTCAAGTGC
>JAJUHJ010000157.1 GCA_029279965.1 Phyllobacteriaceae bacterium | reverse complement strand
CGTCGGCCGAACTCGCCGCCCCGCGCTCACAGCAATGCGCTGCCTGAGGAAGCGGCTGGGAGAGAGAAAGCAAATGGTGCGACAGGAACTCAGGTAATGTTTCAGGAACCTCGCGGATTGATTCGGGAAACCGCATCAACCATTTGAACCCGGACTCTTTTTTGGACGTACCCCCATGACGGCAAAAATCTTCATCGACGGCGAACACGGCACAACGGGCTTGCAGATCCGCGCGCGGCTCGCCGAGCGCGAAGGATTGGAAATCCTTTCTATCCCCATGGAGCGCAGAAAGGACCCGGCCGCCCGCGCGGAGTATCTGAATGCAGCAGATGTCGCCATTCTATGCCTGCCAGATGAGGCAGCACGCGAAAGCGTTTCCCTCATCGAGAACGACACCACACGAGTGATCGACGCCTCGACGGCCCACCGGGTGGCAGATGGCTGGACTTACGGCTTTCCCGAGATGGACCGGGAACAGGCAGGCGCGATCGCACGGGCGAAACGCGTCGCCAACCCGGGCTGTTGGCCGCAGGGGCCGATCGCGCTTTTACGCCCTCTCGTCTCGGCTGGTCTTTTGCCCGCTGATTTCCCGATCACCGTCAATGGCATTTCCGGTTATTCGGGCGGCGGGCGCGGCATGATCGAGGATTACGAGGCCAGAGGCGAGAGCGCGCCATCGTTTCTTCCCTATGGGCTCACTCTCAACCACAAGCACCTGCCCGAATTGCGCGCCTACGGAAAACTTTCACGCGATCCGCTGATGCAGCCGGCAGTGGGCAATTTCGCGCAAGGCATGATTTGCGCCGTACCGCTACAGCTTGCGACTCTCGACCGGGTGCCCAAAGGCGAGGAGCTTCACGCGGCCATCGCCGATCATTATGCGGGTCTTGAAGAGAGCGTTGTTGAAGTGGCGCCGCTTGCGTCGACCGAACGGTCCGGTGAGATCGAACCGGAGCGTTTCAACGACACCAACACCATGCGGCTTTACGTCTTCGCAAATGATGCACGGGCGCAGGCGCTGCTGATGGCCATCTACGACAATCTCGGTAAGGGGGCCTCAGGCGCGGCTGTCCAGAATTTGGAGCTGATGCTTTCCGGAATGGATTGATGGGCGGGCTGCGGACTGCCGCACCAACGGTGCGCGGCAGTCTTGCATTAGGCAGCCGGCAGCGGAGCAGGCCCCTTGGTGGCCCGCCAATGCGCCGTAGCGAAACCGAGCACCACCAGCGCCATGCCCTGATGAAGGAGCGCCCAGCCGATCGGCACGACCATGATTAGGGTTACAATTCCGATTGCGGCCTGGAGGACGACAAGGACAACTTGCAACGTGGCCCGGCGGGCGTGGGTGGAGCCGGGTTCAGCGCGCCAGGTCGCGATTGCGTGCCAAAGGGCGAGCGCTAGAATGACATAAGCGCCGATCCTGTGAATGAACTGCACCATCTTCGGGTTCTCGAAAATATTTATCCAGGCGGGCGTCTGGGCGAACAGACCGCCCGGAACAAGGGCGCCATCCATCAGCGGCCAGGTATTGTAGGTCAGACCGGCATCAAGGCCTGCAACCAGCCCGCCGAGATAAATCTGCACGAGAACGGCGAAAACGAGCCAGCCGGCAAAGCGGCGTGTATTTTTTTCGGCCGCTCCCGAACTGTGCGGCGCCAGATCCCGCGCAACCGCCATGGTGGCGGTGAAGATCAGGCAGGCAATGGTGAGGTGGACTGCCAGTCTATACTGGCTGACGCTTACCCGCTCCGCCAACCCGGACACGACCATCCACCAGCCGATCGCCCCTTGCAGTCCTCCAAGCGCCAGAATGCCGAGCAGTTTCGGCTTCAACCCGCTTTCCAGCCGCCCCGTGAGCCAGAAGAAGGCAAGCGGCAGGGCGAAGACGAAGCCGACGCCGCGCGCCAGAATCCGGTGAGCCCACTCCCACCAGAAGATCGTCTTGAACTCGTCCAGGCTCATACCGCGGTTGATCTGCTGGTATTCCGGAATCTGGCGGTATTTGTCGAATTCCTCCGCCCACTCGGCCGCATTGAGCGGCGGGATGACACCGTGAATAGGCTTCCATTCGGTGATCGACAGGCCGGAATCGGTCAACCTCGTGGCACCGCCGACCAGCACCAGCGCGAAAAGAATGACGAGAATGCAATAGAGCCACATCCGCACCCAAAAACGGTTGCGGTTTTCGCCCGCAACGCTGCGCGATGAGGCCATCAATTCACTGGTGGTCACGGTCTTCTTCCATCAACGAAGGTGGCCGTTAGGTGAACCAAAGGAAGCGGGCTTGCAAGCCTTGCAAGCGCGACAAGCCGTCGCCTTTGAACACAATCGTGTGCGGCAAAATGGGTCTGTCGGGCCACAGCCGATTGCTTTATGGAGACAGCGAAAGGACATCACAATGCCCGTACGCCTGAGGAAATTCATCGGAATGCTGGCGCTGGTGGTGCTGGTCGTCGTGTATGCGCTCGTCTCCACGGCTGTCGCCGTGGCGCAACTGGCCGACAAGGGCGCGCTGGTGCATCTCGCCTACTATGTCGTCTCCGGGCTTCTTTGGGTTCTTCCAGCCATGGTTCTCATCAAGTGGATGGAAGGCAAACCGCGACAGCAGCACGACTGAGCAATCATCGAGTATTGATTCACCTTTTCCGTCTAAGTTACGGAAAATGCTCTACAGGCTCGACCGGAAAACGGAATCGCTTTTCGGAACAGGGCGCGTAGACTCAATAGCACGGCGCTTCAGCGCCCGGGTGTAGCAATGGCTGAAAGCGTTTCCCTGCCCCCACAGATCGAACGTCGGGCCGCTGCCCCGTGGTCGGTGCGGGTGCTGTCCGCATCTCCCAACGCACTGGAGGCCTATGCGACCTTCTGTGCCGACGCGGCCATCTACGCTCCTCCGCAACACCCGCACTGGATCAAATCATGGCTGCACGATGCTGGCAGGAATGGTCTTGTGGCGTTCCTCAATCGTAATGGCGTTCCCGTCATGGCGGCCGGTCTGGAGGTGATTGAGAAGGGGCCGCTGCGGGTTGCGCGCTTCGCCGGCGGGTCACATGCAAACGGGAATTTTCCAGCGCTTCATCCTGACTTCGCGTCTGATGTGACGAGACACGCAGAGGCCATGAAGGGACTGCTCAACGGGATTTCAACCATGAGGCCGGACGTTGACCTGCTGGCGCTGGAGCGACAACGCCCGCATTTTCAGCAACTGGCAAACCCTTTCCTTGCCCTTCCCCATGCAACAAGCCCGAACCTTGCGCTTTCAGCCGACCTGACATCCGGTTTCGACCATCTGCTCCAGAGCGGCAGCGGCAAACGCCGGCGCAAGAAGTACCGTTCGCAATTACGCAAGCTGAAAGCGGCGGGCGGCTTCCGGCGCTTCGCCGCCAGCTCGGAACACGAAGTGGACGATCTGTTGGACCGGTTCTTCATGCTGAAACGTGAGCGACTGGAGCGCAAGGGGCTTGCCGACGCGTTCGGCGAGACGCATATACGCGAAAGCCTCCGCCGACTGTTCCGCGCCGCGCTGGCGGAACCCGTACCACCCTTTGTCTTGCACGGGCTGGAGGTTGGAGGGAAAATACGCGCGGTGACCGGGGAAAGCCGTACTGCCGATAGCATCATCTGCGAGTTCAGCGCCTTTGCCGAAGATGAGCTTGCCTCCATCGCTCCCGGCGATTTCCTTTTTTACGAGAACGTGGCGGAGGCGTGTGCGGAACACCGTTCCTTTTACGACTTTGGGGTCGGGGATGAGCCCTATAAACGGGTGTGGTGTGAAAAGGAAACCCGCCACGCCGACGTCTTTGTGGGATTAAACGCACGCGGCCGACTTGTTGCCGCAGCGCAGTTTGCGCTTGCCGGGATCAAACGTGTGGTGAAGCAGAACCCGGCATTGGCGCGGCTCGCGCAACAGACGCGCAAATTGCGCTCGCCCGCGCGCCAGACCGGTTAGCGCGCCGGGCGTCTTTTTGGACGCACGAGGACGCGCTATCCAATTGAATCTACGCAACATCACGATCAGGTGGTGCTGTCGGGGGAATATGGCCGGTTGGCGTGACCAGAAGCGGTTTACCCAGCCCTTTCTCCTTGAGCGCCGCGGCGGCTTCGGCAACGTCCCGGTCCTGCGGGTCCAAAACGCTGACAAGAAGTTGTGCGTCGTCCGCGATGAAGGATTGCACGGCAGCCGCATCCGCCGGTCCGCATTCCACCACCACCAGGTCATAGGCGATAACGAGCGAGTTCATGATGATGGGCAACCGGTCGATCCCACGCATGGAACGCTCCGGGTCAGCGGTCCCAACAGGAATGATGTGGCAGTTCGAATAGAGGTCGGCGTGTATCACCTCGGCAAACTGCGCCTCCGATGCCAGCAGATTGGTGATACCGGAATAAACCTTGCTTTCCAGCATGGGCCTTGAGGCCGCCCCGGAGGCAGTGAGGTCGATGAGAAGTACGCGCAAGCCGGCATCGGCGACCTCGCGCGCCACGAGCACCGCAGCCGCCGCGGCCTCGTCACCTTCGGGCGAGATGAAGATGGCTCGCGCGGCACCGGTGGAAATCAGCGTTTCAGCGGCGACCTCGATGTTCACTTCACCCAGGCTGCTCGCGCTGTCGGGAAGCGAGACCGCAGACACGTTCAGCCGTGGTTGCTGCTCAGTCTCGTCCGATAGTGGGTCAGAGGTATCTGTCCCCTCGGGCAACGGCACCGTAGCAGCCGCCCCGGTGGTCGTCAGCGCGTCATCCTTCTCCCGCGTGTCGGCAGGCCGCATTGCCCGCCCGCTGAACAATTCCCGCAAGAGCGTAACGATGGCCATGAGAAGAAGCGAGCCTGCCAGCGCGGCGAGCGCAAGGGGAATCACCTTCGGGAAATATGGCTGTGAGGGAACCATGGCGCGTGAGAAGACACGGACGTCGACGGGGATGTAGTTCCGTTCACGCCGCGCGACAGCCTCGCGAAAGCGGGTCAGGTAGGATTCGAGCAACTCGCGTTGAGCGGTGGCTTCGCGCTCCAACGCCCTGAGCTCTACCTGATCTTCCTCCGCGGCGGCTGATTCTGCCTTGAGCCGGTCGAACTCTGCCATAAGCTGGGTTTCGCGGCGACGCGCGGTTTCTGCTTCCGTTTCGATCCCTTGGAGCACTTTCTGGACTTCAAGCTGGATTTGGCTCTCCAAGTCGGCCAATTGCGACTGCAAAGCGTTGATGCGCGGATGGCCTGATAGAAATGTGGTGGAAAGATCGGCGATTTCGGACCTCAGTTCCACCTCACGCTCGCGAAGACGCTGAATGAGACCGGATGCGAGCACCTCCGGAAGAGCCTCGATGGAGTTCCCTTCCTCGATCGCCGCGCGCATGGCTTCGGCCTGCGCTTCCGAGGACAAGCGGCTGGCGCGCACACGGGAAACCTCGCTGGAAAGTTCCGCAAGTTGCTGCGTCGCCAGTACGGTGTTGTTTTGCCCCATAAGAAGACCGGTCTGTTCACGGAATTCCGCAACGCGCGCTTCGGCCTCCTGCACGCGCTCCTTGAGATCGGCAATCTCGGGTTCGAGCCATTCCGTCGCGCTCGCCGTCGATTGCAACCTCGCCGCACGCTGGCTTGCCACGTAAGTCTCGGCGATTGCGTTGGGCACACGTGCAGCGAGTTCCGGATCCTCGGAGGAAAACTGGATAACGATGACGCGGGAGTCCTCAACCCGGTAGACCATCAGCTTGTCACGAAGGATCTGCAGCACCCGGTCTTCCGGCGGCAGAGATGAAGGGCTCTTCAGGCCGATAGCCACGAGAACGCCACCCAGCGCGGACTCGCCCCCCTCGAACTCTTCCCGGCTGGCAAGATCAAGCTCCGCTGCGACCTCCGACAGAATCGCGGAGGACGTAATCACCTGGACCTGACTGGTGACGCCCTCTGCGTCCAGGATCGGATCGCCAGAGGTGGTTTGCGGGCGCGTGTAGACGGATTCCTGCTCTTCTATGATAAGCCGCGTTTCTGCGCGGTAGCGAGGCGTGGCAAACAGCGCCAACACAAGCACAATCGCAGTCACGATCGCGGCCACGAGCACGATTTGTACCCAGTCGCGCCTCAGACCGGCCAGCAAACGGCCAAGGTCGACATCGACGTCCTCATGCTCACCGCTTTTCATGCACCGCTCTCCGGACTGCCCCGTCCGGCAAGGTAAATACACGTGGTAACCAGCGGGTTAACCCTTCACCGGCTCGGCGCTTACAGGTTGAACTTAACCGGCTATTAACCCTGATCGACGGATAAGCGATCGTGAAGAGCGCTGCTGACGCGATGCGAGAATACACAATGAGAAATCTGGTCCCACTTCTCACAAGCCTGATGGCAGCAGGGCTTGTGGCCTCCTGCTCCGGCTACAGTCCGCCCCCACCGGCCTTCCATGAGGCGCTGAACCAGCCCTATGTGCTCGATTCCGGCGATCGCTTGCGGATTACGGTTTTCGACCAGGAAAACCTGACGAACACCTACAGCGTCGACCAGGCTGGATACGTCTCCTTTCCGCTCATCGGTTCGGTCCCCGCACGTGGCCACACCGCCAATCAAGTGGAGGGTCGGATCGCGGAGGCATTGCGCGGAGGCTATCTGCGCGATCCGGACGTGACGGTGGAAATAGATCGCTACCGGCCCATTTTCGTTATGGGTGAAGTGGGCGGTCCGGGACAGTATTCCTATGTTCCAGGCATGACGGTGCAGAAAGCCGTAGCAGCGGCTGGCGGCTT
>JAJUHJ010000156.1 GCA_029279965.1 Phyllobacteriaceae bacterium | reverse complement strand
GCCACTAAAGCGTTACGCGGATCGTGCCGAACTGAACCCCATCCCTTCGCCCCGGAGAAGGTGTAACCCATGTCTTAGGAACAATCCGTTACCTATGTCTCAGGAATGTACAATGTAGGAAATGTAGGAAATGGCGCGCCGCGCCGGGTGATGATGAGAACTATGTCTACTCCATAGCCCTCTAAGGCCCTCCAAAATGAGGGGAAGGTAGAGCCGCATCACAGTCATAAGATGTGCGTTCCGCTCTAGCTACCCGGCATGGCCCGCGTTAGGCCCATCCTCCAAGCTCAGCAGCGACCTTGACGAAATAGCTCGGAATGTGCGCGAGCACAGCGCGCACAATCTCCTCTTGCTGGCAAGCTGCGCGGACGCCGCCGCGGTCGACGACATTTCCCCAGACAAGACCGAGAAGGCTCGCGACATGCCTATCCGCGAACCCGGCCTCGTGAAACGCAATCGCCGCACGATCGGTCAGGCCGTATTTAATCTGCTTTTGCAGCAGGCTGACGCCCGTGTGCAGTGCGTCGTCCAAGTCCTCGGTCAGGTCCGCTACCGATGCAACGATCATCGCAACATCGTAGCCGAAGCCGCTCTCGCACAGCGCAACAGCATCTTCGACGGTGACATGGTCACGCCCGACCCGAACTCTTGCCTCAGCCAATATGTCGAAGATCACGGCATAGGATCTGCCCGCCACCCACTCCTCAAGAGAGCGCGGAACTAAATTCTGATCGCTAATCGCCTGGATCGCGCGAGACGTGGTGAAACGGAGTGCCAACGGAGAGATTTCGGCGAACAGCCGGTTCTCCTGCACTGCAGTCTGCAGGGTCTCAAGATTCTCGGTCAGCCAGGTTTTGAGTTCGGCAACCGCCGCCGGTGGCAGGGGCGAGCGTCGAATAAGCGCGCGCTGGTCGCCATCGGTGTTGACCGCGATCGACTCCCCGATCGACCGAAACACTTCGACAAGACGAACCCGCGTCTCCTCGTCAGCGAGGTGATGAGCCAACGTATTAGCCGCAAGTTCACCGGTCCGCGCTGCGGCGTCCTCCCCTTCGGCAAAGGTCATGTTGGCAACGAGGAAGGCGGCGATATTCTGGACGGCGCGGGCGCGGCCTTCGATGAACCGGCGGAATTCCCGTTCGCTAATATTAGGTTGCGCCGCGAGCGCTGCCGCCACGACCTCATCGATCCGGGCGGCATCGGCGAAGGCGAGATCGAGCCACTCGGGCGGAATCTCTTGGACGATCGGCGGCTGGCGCTGCTGATACGCGTCGAACAAGGCAAGGATCGAGCTGCGAGACGGTTCGGAGTTTCGAGCGTCGAGAAGTTCGATGGCGCGGTTCCACGTCCACTGGCCGCGAAATTGCTGCCGCTGATCATAGATGGATGGGGTCGAAAAGATGACACTGCCCTCGGTGTGCATCCCTGCGCGACCGGCACGACCCATCAGATTGTGGAAGTCGCGCACCAGGATCTGTTCGCCGCCTTGGCGCGTCGATGTGATGATCAGATATTTGAGCGGAAAATTGACTCCTTGCGCCAGGGTCGAGGTGCAAATGACGAATTTCGCCATCCCCTCTTTCATGGCGTGTTCGATCGCGAGGCGGATGCCGTGCGGCGTATCGGCATGATGGGCGAATATTCCAAGCGCCGCCGCGCGGGTCGCCGACGCGCCGGCTCCGAGCTCGAGTTCGCAAAGCGCGCGGATCTTCTCCACCTCGGCGGCGTCCGAGGTTTCGATCGGCCATTCGAGCGCGACGCCGCGATCGACGATTTCGACGGCGCGCGAGCAGATCTTCGTCACGCTGTCTTTTCGGCCGCAGAAGATCGCAACGCTCCCGTTACGCACGACGTGAAGGCCGAGGAACAGACCGACGTCACCGCCGGTTTTCTCGGGAAATCTGCGCTGGGCAGTTTCCTTGCCGCGGAGCGGCAGAGCGATGTCGCTGATGATGCGAGGCACGAAATATTCTCGCTCGGCCGGATCCTCCGGCTTCACATATTCGAGTCGCCCGCGTTGGTCCTGCCAACTCGCAAAGGCGATGCTTTTGGTCGTCGGCAGCAGGCCCTCGGCACCGACAACCGCATCGGCATCGCCGATCAGCCATGCGGCGACATCAGACGCGTTGCCGATCACGGCGGAGATGAGAATGATCTGGGTCTCGGCGGGGAGCGACATGCGCAGCGAGGTGAGAAGGAGCTCGTAGGTTGGGCCCCGTGCCATCCCGTCAAATTGATGCCCTTCGTCGTAGATCACCAGACCGATACGCTCGGCAAGGTCTGGAGCCCGGCGCAACATATAGAGGAGCTTTTCAGGTGTGACGATCAGCACCGAGTCTTCGGCGAACAGCGCATCGAGAGCGAGGTCGAATTGATAGGCGTCTGATGCTTCGTCCAGGCGCACATTTTCGCCCGCAAAGGCGGTCACCAGGTCGCCCCGGATATCGTGGCAGAGCGAACGATAGGGGGCGACGATGACGGCAAGATGCGCTCGACCCGATAGAAATGCCGATCGAATGATGATTTCGGTGGCGCGGGTCTTGCCCGCGCTTGTCGGCATCTGGATGACCGCGGAGCGTCCCGCGAACACGCCGGCATCCGCGATCCGTTGCTGGGCGGGCCAAAGCTCAAGCGGAAAATGCGGCTTTGCGAGCGCTTGGCGCCAGACGTCGGGCTCCAAGCCTGATGCTGCTGGCAGGATGGTCCGTGCCGCATTTCTAAGCTTTAGAGCACATAAGGCGCCAGCAATGTCGGCATAGAGCAATTCGCGCGGCGAACCAGATCGATGGAAATACCTACGGAGTGCGCCGCAAACCTCGGCAATGCCACCTGCGTCAGCCTCAAAGCTGAAGTAGCCGCCCAATGCCTGCAGAAGCTCGCTCGTCACCGTTTGATGAGCGTGAGGATCCTCGATGGGAGCGAAGCTGTTTTTGAGGATGCTGTAAACGAGATGACCAAGCCCGCCCGCGAGGTCGAGGTCGGGCTCCGCCATGTGCCGAATGATCACGGTCGCGCTGCCGACATTCCCGGCGATGTAATAAGCCGCTGCGCACAGCAGGGAAAATTCGGTGTCTAGGTCAGCATCGAGCTGCGCGTTCAAATACGCATCGAAGAAGATCGAAGAAAAGCGTAGTATGTCTTGTGGGTCTTCATCCAACTCGTCCCAGCCGGGCGGTTGAGGAAGCGCGGCCGGTGCAATGCCCGCACCTTCGAGCGTATCTGCGACGGCGGCCGCAACATCTCCCAAGATGCCGATCGCCAACGAGAAGAGAATTGACGGGTCGCGCGGCAGCGCATTGAAGTCCGCCGGCGCGACGCGGAATTCGTGCATCTTTGCCCGTGCTCGCGCGGTGGATAGGATGGTGAGCGCGGTCGCCTCAGGCCTCATCGGCTGCCCTCTCATAAAGCGTATGCACGAGTTTCATCAGCGACGGTCCGCGGATAACCAGAAGGCGCAGATTCTCTTGGTTAAAATGAGCCGCACCGTTGGTCGCCGCCATATCAGTCTCGGCGAAGACGGCCTCATCGAGAATGGCGGCCGCTCCGTTGATCCGGCGAAAGGGTCGGTCGGCCTCGTTTTGAAAGCGCTCGACCTTGCGGGCATCGCCCATTTCGCCCCGATCGAAGAAGCGGCGTTTGATGGCATTGAGGCTCATGCCCTCGCGAAGTCTATCCTTTACGCTGTCATCGATCGCATCCTGGAGCCGGTTCGCGCCGGACGCAGACATGCCAGATTTGGACTCGAAGATAAAAAGCTCGTCGGCCGGACCGGGGTTGTCCTCGTTCGCGAACTTGAACCCGATAACATCGCAACCCTTTGTCGAGTCATTTCGGCTCCAGCGATCCTGGTAGCGCAACTCGCGTGGGCACCAATATCCTAGGAAATATTCGATGAAGTCGGCGACGACGATCTCGCCAAAGTCTCCCGACCGGAGGCTCGGTCCGGGTGCCACCTTCGCATCGGGGAAGAGAATAGTCCTTAGATAATCGGGATGGCCGAGTCCCGTTCCGCCAGCCATGAACGGTAAATCGGCATCGGCGATGTAGTGGTTGCGGAAATGCCGGGCCCAGTTTGAGAGGATTTCAGCGTCATCTTGCGGATTTAGTTCCCATATCTCGATTTCACGGCCACACGCCGTTGCCTGACGCTCTCCAGTATCGACCAGCCATTTCAGATAGCTCGGTGCCGTCACAGTATGCCTCCCCCAAGGCCGATAAATAATATGGCGTAGATCCGAATCCATCTTTGCAATGCAGAATGCGCACGTCTCTTACACGGTATAAGTGAATTCAGATTTCAGAATTAGTTCTTAGCAATACCGTCGCTTCGGTTCATTTTCAATTTTCAGAAACCTTCTCACATGAACAACCGATAAGGATAAACATTCCGAGGTAGGTCGGGGACATTCGCTATCGTGCGGGCCAGTTTCTGCGAATAGCGAATGCTAACGGGCACTGGGTCGTAGAGCGCGTCGTTATTCCAATCCATCTTCGTAAGGGCCAACGCTTCATGGGCTGTGAGTTCAAGTGGCCCGCTACCGGCATGACGGATCAGTTGCAGCGGCCGGGGGATGCTCTTCTTGCCCTGATAGTAATCGCCTTTGGTTGAGACCTCGGGAGCATTGCCCGCCACCCATACAAAGGCAGAATTGCCCGTGCGGATCACCATCGTCCCGCGCGGTACTGGAAACCTCGACGGTTTTGACGGCGGCTTGTCTACTCCCGACTTGATGAGCCAGACGCCGCGCCAGCACGACGCCGAGCTGACCTCGACGCACTCTATTTCCGCTACGCCGGTAAGCGCATCGAACGCGCCCTCGATTTCAGCTTCCTTAAACGCGGTCGTTTTGTGAATGACCATGCGTTTTGGTAGGTTACCGCCATTGCGCCCCTGATAGAGTTCCAGGCTACGGGCGAGGACCGCGCGCATGTCGTCGCGACTTAGAAAGGGGTTCCGGCGGGCTTCGGCCACGTCGGCCACCGGGTCTTGCGCCTCGAACGCGACGAACTGCATGCCGCCGCCGTCCATGTCGAAGACTTGGGAGCAGCACGTCACATAATGCGCATCTTGTTGGTTACCACGCAGGGCATAAGCCAACCCGATGTAGGCGGTGTCCGCCGGCACACCCTTCAGCGGCGCGAGCTTCCATGGTGTGCCCGCAGCCTTCACATACAGTGCGGTTGAAAGACGCCACGCGAGCGAGGCCTTAAAGCTGAAGGTGAAGACGCGATCATTCAGAACCTGGGTCGGAATATTATACTTGGCGCCCAGAGCTTTCAGCACGTCGTGTGCGTCAAAGAATTGTCCGCGTGTCGCCGTGTCCCAGTTGTCGGGAAAGTGGACCAGCACAACGTCGAACTCGTTGCGAACAGCGTCGAGGCGGCGGAGCGCGGCATCCATTGCGAGATATAGGCGATGCTGCGCGTTGCCGTCACCTGGCAACTGGTCGAGGTGTTCAGGCCACTTGATGTGCGCGATCGCGGGCGCGGGATCGAGCGACACGCGGAACAAGTGCTCAAAACCAGGATATTCCGGCACATATTCTGATCGGTCGGAAGGCCGATGCACGCCGCGCAACAGCTTCATCAGATCGCCACGACGATGGAAAGCGCCCTCCGGGCCAACAGTCGCGATTCGAACGCGGGGAGTATATCCGCTAAACGATCCTTTCGAATACGGCCCGAAGTTCAGGAGGCCGCGCAGTGGATGGACATCTACCTGGGTGGCGTCGGATGGCGAAAACGACAGGTAAGGCTCATCCAAGAGCGTGAATGGCGGCAGCTCGGTGAGGGCTGTTGCCATCATTTGCTCCTATCGAAGTAGGTGTGGTGATGCGACGGTCGGCTAAACCCTGTGACGGGTGACACCTTGAACACGGCATCTATGCCAGTGCCATCTTCGAGTCCGAAAGCGCTTCGAGTCGTGCCGCCGGTCTCGGTCAAAAGCTGGGCCCAGGCCCCAATAATGCTGGCCCAATTCGTATTATAGCGCGGAGCCCATCGTTCGCGGCGCCAGTCACCGGCAGGATCACCTCGTCGCTCGGCTTGCATGCCCACTTCAGCCGCAGCTTCTTGCGCGACCAGATCCTCCGCACCTTCTGTTTGTGGAGTGTCTTGTCGGGGCAACTGGACGAACGTGTAAGGCTCAAAGCCGCACCACCACTTTCCATCGACCTGTTCCAGCTTGAGGTGGACACCCTCCTGAAACGGGAAGCCAAGCTTGGGCACTGTGCCAAGTAGACTGGTGCCGTAGGCATCGCGCAGACGGGATAGGGTTTGTTCCTGACGCCGCGTTCGGTCAGGATCATCGCCGTCGCGCGGTGTTGCAACGACGAGCGAATGGCCCGAGCGCCTGTAGCGTGGGATGAGCGGGCGCTGTCGGGCGAGAGATCGCACGAGCGTGTCGTAGAGCAATCCCATCGCCCAGCTATCGGCGACTGGATCTAGGTTGATCGTTCCAGCGAGCGATGGGCCGAGCGGAGCCAAGGCATCCAGGATTTCTTGGTCCCGCCCGAACACCGCTAGCTCACGCCCCAAAGCGGCCGCCGTCGCCCGACATCCCTTCGCCTTGAAGATCTCGCGCATCTCTGCCGATGTTGTTGGTTGGCTCAACCTGATGCGCCTGGCCGAGGTCGGCATCGATCGGAGCAGAATTGCCGAATAGCGCAGCACCGGAAATGCGCGCGCTTTGGCATTTGGAATCTGAACGGGCACGAGGCGCGGCGTAGGTCGCCCTTCCATCACCCGATCAAGAAGCGGCTTGGGTAAATCGGTTACCTTGATAATGTCGGCAGCCAGTTCGTCGAAGGTCGCGCACTCGACAACGGCCACATCCACGCCAGCCGCTCCGGCGCGCTCTAGGAATTC
>JAJUHJ010000155.1 GCA_029279965.1 Phyllobacteriaceae bacterium | reverse complement strand
TTGGACACCGCCGACAGGTCCGCGCCCAGTTCCTTCAGTGTGTTTGCATTGTCGATTTGCGCGGCTTCCAGCGCCAGCATCAGGGGCGTGTAGCCGCGATAATCCCGCCATTCGATATTCGCGCCCATCGCATGCAGGGCCTCGATCATCTCTGCCGTTCCGTTAACCGCGGCTATCCCTAATAGCATTTCGCCGTTCTCACCTTGGTCTGGGATACGCGCACCGATGTTGCGTATCGACTCGATGGCCTCAACGTCATTACCGGCAATCGCGGTGCTGAGCATGCGGACAAGCACTCCTGGATCGTCCTGCGCAAACAACGGCGTGGCAAGAAGAAGCATAGCCGCGGCGATGGTTATGGGCCGTTTCATTGCTGCTCCTCCAGCGCCGTCTCGTTCACTGAGCATGCGGAAGAGATCCTTCGCCTCAGTTCTTCTTCCATCCGCAGGTCGAAAGCCGCCTCCATCCACTCGGCATCCTCAAACTGCACGACCATTTCATCGGCCGCCAGAACCCGCTTCACGAATGCGTGCACCGCGTCGGCCTCCCGTAGCATAACGCTCACGCCATCGCGCGGGTCGACGGCCCAGGATGCGGTTTCGGCAGCTTCGTTATCAAAGCGAAACGCCACCTTCGAGTGATCGCGCGTTAAAGGCGTGCCGACGGAGATGAAAATCCCCGAGGATGTCCGCGCGCATGAAATCAGAAACCCAATTTCCATTCCCGCATCCGGTGCACGGGAGGTCTCCCGGGCACCGAGATAAGCGTTCAGAAAATCCAGCCGACCGTCGTCGTGATGGAGCGAATCCACCTGCCAGGATGTGCTCGATAAAGGCTGCGAGCTTGCCTCGGGCAAGAAGAACAGGAGTGCTGTCGCGGCAAGCGCTGGCGCGGTTATGCTCACTGCGCGCCTCCTGTGCGATCGGGCAGGGTGGGCGTGTGTAGCGATTTCGTTGGCGAAACCTGCAATTTACGCAGGTCTACCGTCCATTCAAAACCTTCTTCCTCCGTCACTTCCCACTCCTTAAAGGGGCCGTGTGTCTCGGAGAGTTCGAATTGCCCAAGGCGGCGCGCGCCATCAGCCATGTGGCACACGTAAATCAGCGAATGATTTTTCGTGTTCACGCCATATGTTTCCGTAAAGAACACGCCATCGTCGCAATCCTCCTGTCCTTCAGGGCAGAAGACGCAACCCGACAGATCGACCGCACCGATGGCGGTGTTGTCGTTGCGCACATTGCGGCGGAACTCCAGCGTCAGCTTGTCGTTCCGCGCACGCGCTTCCCACGTCAGCGGCATGGACGACATCTCGACCTGAATGCCTGCGGGATTGCCAAAGCGGCTGTCTTCCAGAAGCAGTTTCTGGAACGGGCAGTTGGCCAGGCCGTAGTCCACGATATAGGCAAGGTCTGCCAACCGCTTGCGGCCAGCGCTCAACATGCAAGCTGCGGAATTGACATAAGCCGGCGTATTGCCGGGAGACCGTTCGACCAACTCGCAGAAGCCTTGCCGGTAGGTTTGCCAGTCGCTTTGGGTGCGCGAGAGCAAGTCGCGATCTTTCTGGCGGCAATAGGCCTTTGCCGAACGTGCAACGACGCGCTCAATCTCCGCATCGACCTGCTCGCTGATTTCCAGCAGGCAATCGCCGATCATAGCACCACCGGTTTCGCCGAAGCGCGGATCCTCCTGGCACTCGCGAACGTCATGCGAAACATCGCGCTCGACCGCGTGTGCGGTCACTGGAAGAACCATGCCGCAAACAAGGGCGAAGACCGCCACAAGCGATAGACGAAATCCGATCATCCTGGATTGATGTTGTCGCCGCACGGCGCGTCAGCCCCTCATTGCCTAGTCTCAAACCTTGCAACCAGTTTATTTTTGCTGGCGATTTTGTCAGCTTCCAAATGAGAAGAGTTGGAAAAGTTGAAAAATGGGCCTGCTTTTACAGGCAAATTCAATGCGTTAAACGAATGACCATGAAGAACGAAACTCTGCTGAGCATCGAAGACTGGTATCTTCTCTTTGATCGCCTTTGCAATGAGCGCGGCTACCGCAACAGCGGAACCCTTGCTTCGGAGCTAGGGAAGCTAGCTGAAAAGAGCGGCGCGCATGACTATGAAGCATCGCTGAAGAGCGTTCGTAACTGGCGCGAAGGAAAGCACCTGCCGCAGAAACGCAACTTCGCGCTTCTGACGAAGATACTCGCAGTAGAGAAGGATCGCGACTTGCAGCGGCACTGGAACGAGCTGTATGCGGCTGCAAGAGGAATCGGCAACAATGGCATTTCCAGAACCGAGATTGGAGTTACCTCGGCCGACAAGGTTGATCGCTTCCGACACAGGCTGCTCTGGCTAACGGCCATTGGGGCGGCGTTTTTTGCAGGCATCGTGTTCGCGGCCTATCTGCAAGGTATGTACCTGCCACCCAGCGGACGAACCGAGCTGGTGATGAAGCAGGGAGAAACTGCCCTGATTCATGCCGGGCATGGCAATTGCGGCGGAGCCCCCGACTGGAATATAATCGCTCTGCGCTTGCCGAACGCCCAAACCGGTGTGTTTTTAGACGGCGGAACGAGAACAGGCTTCAGCATCGCATGCGGCGGCTTCGTCAAGACCCGCGCCATCCGATTCATGGCACGAGCACCGGGAGAGGAAGCATTCACGCTCTTTGGCCTTCCCAAGCGCGTAACCGTCGAATGAAGCGGCCGGCCCGGAGGCGACATCCGTCCTTACATGTGTCAGGTAATGCCTGACACTTCCTTGACAAACGTAAGGCAATGCCTTACAAAAGGTCATGATAACATCGTTCCGCAACAAGCCCCTGCAGCGCTTCTTCGAGACTGGAAATCCAAGGGGCTTGAGCGTTCAGGACGACAAGCGCGTTTCCCGCATCTTGCGGGCACTGGAAGCGGCATCCAAGCCAGAAGATATGGACCTTCCTGGTTACCGCTTCCATGGTTTGGGCGGCAAGGACAAAGGGCGCTATTCCGTCAGGGTGACGGGGAATTGGCGCATCACCTTCGGCTGGGACGGCGAGAACATAACTGACGTTGACCTGGAGGATTATCACTGATGGGTACGAACATGATCAAGCGCGGTCTGCCTGCGATGCATCCGGGAGAACTCTTGCGTGAGGACATAATCCCCGCCATCGGCAAACCCAAGACCGAGATTGCCCGCCTGCTCGGCATTTCCCGGCAGACGCTCTACGACATCCTTGATGAGAAGCAGCCCGTCACGGTCGCAATGGCGCTCAGGCTTGGCAAGCTGATCGGAAACGGCCCGGTGTTCTGGCTTAACCTCCAGCGCACCTACGATCTGGAACAGGCAGAGCGTGAGGTTGATATCGCTACCATCCCCACGCTGGAAGTAGCCTGATCCCGACATGCGGTGCTCCGGCGAAGTTGTTGATCGTCGGGCATACGGAAGAAGCATTCACGCCCGCATGGTTGGATTCGGATCGAGCTTCTTGCGATAGGCCGGATGGGTGTGCGAGACGATGGCCTTCAGACGCAGCGGCGGCTTTGAGCCGATAAGGCAGAGCATTTCATCGGCGGGCATTTCCAGTATCTGATCGGCCGTCATGAGCTTCTGCTTGTGCTCGTTGGTGGAGATGCGGGCGGGTTCGCCGATCTTCGCACCTGCCTGCTTCGACCTGGTGAGCACGGTCTGATCGCCAAGGGCGTGCGCGGCCCATTCGGCGGTTTTCGTTTCGGCTCGACCAAGGCCGAAGATGCGCGTCGTGACGCAGGAACCCAAAAGGCTGGCGGTATCGTTCGGGCCATAGACAGCCTCGATCTGCCCCTTGTCCTGGGTGACGAACAGCGCTTCGATCCCGGCTCCGGCCGCAACATTGGCGATGTTCATGAGCTTTTCCATGCGGCCGAGACGGACAAACTCGTCAAGCACCAGGAGAATGCGCTTATCCGCCGTGCGGCGTCCGTCCTGGCGCACGACCGTGCCGAGCACGAGATTGACGAACAGGCGCATGAAGACGGCCTGACCATCGAGCTGGTCGAGCGGCACGGCGATGAACAGGTCGATATTGTCATCCAGCAGTTCGTCCAGGGTGGCGGTGGAGTTTTGCAGGAAACTGCGCATCTCATCGGAACGCGCCCACTCGAACGCCTTCTTGATGGTGGTCTTCACGCCGCCGCGTTCATTGTCGCCGGCCGACAGGAGTGTAGCAGCGGCCTGTGCCGGGCGGCGGCCGTAACGGTGAGGATCGTTGGCCCAGGTCTCCAAGGTCTGCTCGACCTCCGCACCCAGCAGAAGATCCGCAACAGCGTTCAGGTTGCGATCTTCGGCGTCATGCGTGGTGATGACCACCTCGATCGCGGCCGCGACGATCTGGCGGGAAACTTCAGCAAAGTGCGAACCCGCGCCGCTCTCGGGACGGATGAGACCATCGGCGATGATGTCGATGTCGCGCACGAGATGATTATGACGCACGTAATCGAGTGGATTGAAACCATGCAACGGTGCTTCGATAACGCCGAACGGATTGAACACCACGACATGCCGACCCTGGGCTTGCCGCCAGCGGCGGGTGATGGCGAAGTTTTCTCCCTTCACGTCCAGCACGACCACCGGCCCGTCATGGTCAATGATTGCGGGAATGACAGCCGACACACCCTTGCCGGCGCGCGTGCCGGCGATCACGCAATGATGCCCGCCACGCCAGCCGCGTTGCAGGTCCGGCTGATAGCGTAGCAGGTGACCGCCGCTCAAACCGAGCGGCAGGCCAGTCGTGAGAGATTTCAGGTAGCGGATGCCGGCCGGTGCCATCCATTTCGACTGCCAGGGGCCGGATTTCGCAACGCGGCTGTTTTTAGCAGGAGCCACGGCGGTGATGGCGATGATGATGAGCATGACAAGCGGCGGCAGACCGACAATGGCAGCGGTCGCAAAGGCGCGTTTCTGGCCAAAGGACAGCGCATTGATCGCGCCAACCCCTTCCCACAGGCTGCGGATGCCGGAATGGCGGGCTGCGCGCCATGCGCCGGCGGTCTCGCCCATAAGACCGAACAAGCTCACATAGTCCCACAAGGCGGAAGCGGATGCTGCCAGTACCAGGCAGATGCCCAGCGCCTTGAGCAATCCCCTTTCGGGCCCGTACAGCCCAGCCGCCCATGTCAGGGCGGCAAGGGAAGCGCCCAGCACAAAGATGGCGAGCCGGGTGCCTGGAAAGATGTAGGGCCAGATATTGGGAAGGCCGATGGCAAGCACGGCGCAAAGCACCAATATGCCAAGGCTCACAATCATACGAAGCGGCGTGACGGAAAGACTGGTCATAGGAATGATTCCTCGAATACAGCCGCGCCTCGTCACCGCGACGGCCCGGCTCTCGTGGGGCCGGGCGCGCGGGTTGCGGGGACGCGGGACGATTGATGGGAGTGGGCGGGAACGGTGTTGACGGCGAGGCTTCTTCCGGTCCTCGCCTGGTCTGACCGGCGATCTATTCCACCGGCCTGCCGTTCAAGTGCTCGGCGCTCGTCAATGCCTGCCTGCTCGCGGCCAAGTGCCGCCGCACGGTCGCGGGTTCGTGCGATGCCTCCACGAAGTCGATCAACGCCGCGACCAACGATGTCTGTGAGGCGATCAGCGATCTGACGCCATCTTCCAAGGCTTTCTGACGTGTCTCGATCATGGCGGTCGAGCGTTGCTCCAAGGCGTTGCACTGCGCCGCTGAGGTTTCGCAAGCCTGTGTCAACCGCTCAACGTAGCCGAGCAATTCTCGCTCCAGCCCGGTCAGCGCCGGTTCGTCCTGTTGTTTCCCTAGCTGGTTCTGTGAAGCCGTTCCGTACTGCGGCATCTGCAATTCCTCTTGTCTGTCGTGGACGGTCGTCATGACGCTGCCGATGGTCTATTCCTGCACCCTGGGAATCAGACACGGCACCGACCTCTCGCCCGCCTGGCATTCGCTCAAGCTCCGCCGCGCCTCGTCCCAGGTCAGGATCAGGCCGGTCTCGGTGAAGTGTGTTCTCAGCCCGATCTGCTGATAGTTCGTGGTCATGGCCTCGCGAATCATCGTCCGGCCCCACCAGTAACTCGCGGCGAAGGTGCTCCCGATCGCGAGCACCAGGAAGATCATCACCACCCAGGGACCGAACCGCGTCAGCCGCCGGATCATTTGCAGGTCGGCCGTGATCGCGCTCAGGGTTTTCCGGTTCGCGCTGCGGCAGGCGTTCACGCTCACTTCCATATCGCTGGCGATGGTATCGCGCGCGCTTTTCGATATGGCCGCGCAATCGCTCCTGAAGCTCTCCAGGCTCGATTCCAGCCAGGCGGCTGCCTGAGTTGCGTGCCCGGTCTCGCTCTCCATTTTCTCGGCCAACCGCGCGCTCAAGGGTTGCCGTTCGCGTCCAATCTTCACGAAAAATCTCTCCCTTCAGCCGGAACCGCTCGTCTGTCTCGGGATCGCGCACCGTGAGGTAGTTTTTCCCCGCACGCGGAACGTCGAAACCGGCATCACGCAAGGTTCCGACCATCGAGCCGCGATCACGAACGTCACCATCGGCGATACGGTCGAGCAGCCAGTCATGGAGCTTTTCGCGTGCCTCGCCGCGACGCACATCCTCGATGATCGACCGCACATCGCGGGCGCGTTCAGGGGCTTCCGGATCGCTCCAGCCATGCTCCTTGTTCAGAACGTCGCGCAAAGCATCGTAGGCACGCTGGTAGCCGGGCGGCGCGATGTTCAGGCTGCGGCCACTCTCCAGCTCCATGCGTGGCGTGAGGAAGTGCAGTTCCACCCGGTGCTCATGGGTATGGCGCACCCAGAGGATTTCGTGCTGGTCGGGCTCCAGTCCGGCAAAGGCCAAATCCTCGAAGGCGTCCATAGCGATCTGCTGCTGGTGCTCGGTGGGAGCATCTTCGG
>JAJUHJ010000154.1 GCA_029279965.1 Phyllobacteriaceae bacterium | reverse complement strand
TCCTTGCGACAGCAGAACATCGACCTGGCGCAGCTTCGCGACGATCTCTTCGGGCTTATGCTTCTTCTGGGGCATTCCAACGTCCTCTCCAATGGCTCAATAGCCTACTTCAGGGAGGACCACTTTTCAGGGGGCAGACCAGCCTCAAACGTGACCACGGGCGGATTCTTTTCCGGGAAAGACCGGACATTTATCGGCTCGATGTCGCCGGCGTTCAGTTCAACGCCACTTGCATCCAGATAGGTCTCCAGCGTCCGCAAACATGCATCAACTATCGTCGGCTCGTAGTTTGCCAGCGCCGCACCTGGCATCATCAGGGCGATGACCATCGAACCAGCAAGGGAAATCTTTTTCATTCGAGCCTTTCTACCTCAAATGCTTCAGAAACGATTCCGGCACGACATGGGCGGGGATCGATATGGGCTGGAATTCGACGTTGTGCGCCGTCGCCGTCCCGATATTGGTGACATAGAAGAAACCCCGCACACGCAGCACCTGTCTGGCGTTTGCATATTCGCAGCGGACGCGAGTGAACGGAGCGCCGCGTGTGGTATCCAGCGTCATTTCGAGCAGGAGATGATTGTTGTCGGGATCGGGCTTGCCGGAAATGACGAAGCCACCCTCTCGGCTCGCATCGCGCTCGGCGCGCTTGCAGACTACCTCGTCGGAAACAGGATTGCCGTTGTCCGCGCCGATCCAATCGAACAGGCCCGATCCGGCCGTGCCCATCATGGTCCAGTCGAGATAGAGAATCGTCTTTTCATGCGCCCGCTCCACCATTTCACCGAATTGCCGCCCACCGTTCGGCGAGGCGAAGTCGATCACCGCCGTCTGCGCGCTCCAGGCAAAGTCGACTGTCTCCGGCACAGATTCGGCCTTTGCCGCGATGGACAACGGCAATGCGGCAGCCATCGACATTGCGATGGCGACCCTGCGACTCGCTTTGCACATGGATGATCTCAAGTCCATCATTCCCGCTCCCGCCGACCCATTCCATCATTCGACACGGTTGAGGACGGTAAAGCCGAGTTTCTTGCTGGCTTCGCCGTCCGGGCCATAATTCCGCTCCCACACCTCACGGCAGCCATGAACGTCAAAGAAGACCTTGCCATGTGTTTCGCTGAAATAGCCGGCGTCATATCTTTCGCGCTGGACCTTTCTCGCAGCCTCCGCGAACATCACCGCTGCCTCGGACAGCGCAACGGCGAAGTCCGTGCTGCACATTTCGGCGACCGCCGAAAATGATCCGGCCAACACGGCGTTCTCGCGCGTGACCGGTGGCTGCGTCGGCACTATCGCGATTGCCCGTCGTCCGGCAATCACCCAACCATGGCGCCCGTTGGGGTCATCTGTCACCGTGTTGGAGCCGGCCGCGACGAACTGGCCGTCATTGAGGATGACGGCCGATTGAAACGCCGCTCCCATCATGCTGCCCAGCACGATTTCGCTTTGCCGGTTTCCGTCGGCGGCGAAGCTCAGCATCGCGGCGCGTTCGCCGCCATTTTCCTGCCTCTTGCTGCCGAGAACGACGAACTCTCCGGCGGGGCCGGCAACGGTCACGGCCGGCAGGAACCCCGGCGCGATCTCCAGATGGCGCGTGCCGGATTCCGGCGTGACTATACGGACAAAACTGCCGTCTGCCGTTCCGTTGTCGATCGCTATGCCTGACGAAACGACGCTGTCATCGTCAAGCACCGTCACGGCCGTATATCCGCCCGGCCTGTCGGTCGAAACCGAGATCCGTTCTAGCTGGCGATCCGACGAAATCCGTGCTTCGAGAGGCACATGATCGCCGTCGGCTCCCGCCGTTCCGACGGCGACGAGCGTGCCATCCGACATCACGTCCATGTCGGTGAGCCGAACTTCGGTTTCATGAGAAACCTCGGTCTCCCAGAGGACGGCACCATTATGGTCTATGCCCGTGATCCAGCCATGGGTGCTGCCATCGCGCGCGAAGGAGCCCGCCAGCGCAAAGCTGCCATCATGCAGTAGTAGGATGGACGACAACGCATCATCACCAGCACCGCCGTAATATTTCTGCCAGAGCTGTTCGCCCTCGGCGTCGAATTTGACGATCCAGCCATCCTCGCCGCTTTCGCCATGTCTGGCAGAGCCTGCGGCATAGAGATTGCCAGCATCGTCCTCCGCCACGTCCCAGAACGCCTGCCAGTCCGGAAGTGAGAGAGTCTTTTGCCATAGGGTTTCACCCTCGGATGTCAGACGGGCGATCCACGCATCGGCATAGGTCTCGTTGCCGCGCGTGATGCCGACGACGGCGATATCGCCATTGGCGAGCGCTGCGATCTTCTCGATGCCTGTGTTGCCTTCCGGACGAAAATGCCGCTCCCATACATGCGGGGCGAAGGCGTGCGCGCCATGTATCGGATCTTGAGCATCGGTCGCGAATGTAACGCCAGAAGTGCAAAAAGCGGCAAGCAACGTCGCGCATGGCAATTTAAACATCATGTCGTGCCTCTCTTTGCTAACATCGGCCAATCCTAGAACTCGAGAGGTGATCGGGGCGTTCTGTCCCATGCTGGACGGTGCTGGTCGTGCTGGCGATACCGCTCCAGTTCCCGCGATATTTCCCTCCCTGATTGCACCCGTGAACGGAGAAAGCCGATATGCCGAGACAGAAGTGACGCCGCTATCTCGCGAAGCCGAGCATCGTCAGAGTGAATTAGTATGTCGAGCGGAACGGATATCTCGGCCTGCGGGTTGCGAGGGTTGAAGGCGGACAGGAGTTCCACGATTTCTGATCGGTTGGCGTCGGATTCAGTGACCGGCCGGATAGCGGACTTACGCCCCCTTGGACCGTCGAGATCAGATGCCGAAGCAGTGATCTCGACGGTGATATTTGCCAATACAGCGAAGAATGTAATCAATAGCGCCGAAGCAAAGCGTTGGGATATTCTATGTAACATCGTAACACTCAGTTCTGTCTCGATTTCAGCAAACTGTACCGTGAGCTACGCTACCGCACTTATCCCGTCGTCCCCGGTACGTATTGGGGCTGCCCTGCTGATTGTTGATATATGCCGATCCCACTGCCCCCGCGGCTCCGAAAAGCCCGTTCATGAAGCTATTGAAGTTTGCCCAGCTCTCCTCTTCTGCGAGACGCTGCTGTTGCTCGATGCGCTCTTGGCGTTCCCTCATCCGACGCTGTAGATCCCGAATCTTGGCGGCATTCTGAGCCGCAATTATCCTTTGCTTCTCCCGCTCGACTCGGGCAGCCTCTAGTTGGCGTCGCTCTGCTTCGGCCAATTGTCTCTTGCGCTGTGCTTCGGCTGCCGCAATTCGGCGCTTTTGTTCAGTGATGCTCGTCCGGACTTCTTCGAGAGCTGCCACGCGGTGCTGGCGCAACGCCGAATTCCTAGCACCTAATTTGATGTTGGATCTCTGCTGTTGCTGCACGGTAGCCGCCGCTTCGCGGGCGTTGATCTCGCTAAGTGGCGTATCCAGCCGGCCTCCCGCGCGGGCTTGCGCGATCGCCGTTAGGTGTCGCGCGTTCTCGCCCTCCACCGCGCTCTCGCCGCCAAAGGGAAGATCGCCTTCCAGAAGCGCCGTCTCCACGGTCCTGCCCATGATTTCCTCGCGCATCCGATCGGACTCGGCCTGCGTCGGCATCGGATTGTCGCGCGAATACGGACCTGAGGATGCCGCCTGGGCGGCGCTGTCTCGCATCTGAAGTATCTGATCGTTGAGGGCCAGCCCCTGCGCATAGTTCTCTCTGGAGGCAGCCTGCTTCATCGCGTCTTCGAGCGCGCGCAGCGAGTTCTCACCTGTCCCCTGCAGATATCGAAGGGCGACACCCGAAACCGCCTCCGACAGGTGATATGCGCCGCCCATCTGGTCGGTGGGGATGCCGGCGCCCTTTGCAAACAGTTTCCCGCCGCGACGGAAGTATTTGATCATGTTGCCCTGCGACTTGATCTCGTCACGCACGTCGCCGGTTGCCGCCAGACGGCCGGATTGCATGTTGAACCTGTTTGCCTCCCGCTGCGCCTGCTCGGCCGCCCGGCGCACGGCTTCTTCCTCGGCCCGTTTCCGCGCCTCTTGCTGCTTGTAGATTTGCAGCTTTGCCCTGCAACTCTGCTGCACAATCTTTGCTTGTGCCTCTATCTGACAAACCTGCTCGTAGAGAGGGGCACACCTACGTGATTGATAGCCCCAACAGCTGGTTCGGGTTCCGCCACCCGCCAATACCTCTTGGATAATCTCGTTGTCGCTTCGGTTGCGGCTACACTGGCTTGCTCTGTCGAAGGCACTCTGCTTCTTGTTCGTGAAGTCATAGCGCCCAGACCAAATGTTGCAGTCGCTGATGTCTGTCGGGTTGAAGTAACTGGCATGAACGGCACCCAACAACGTCAACAGCACTGCCGCACATGTGGTCGCTGCAATAGCAACGCGGCGTGAGGCTCTGTCAGTCTGGCTTCCTCCAACCATCGTCTGCCCCTCTTTCAATGATGTCTGCGTTTGCGGCGCTTTCAGCTTTGAGAAATTCATCGCTGGAGTTCTCCCCTGGTTCTCGCCAACCAGTTCATCGGCACTGACAATTGTAACGCGTCTCGGCCGGACCGCCCCGAATTCCCTTGTGTCGGTCCTCCTGCATCATCGAATGCCAGAAGTGGCAGTCGCGCTCTGGAAGCCGTGATGTGCCCATCGTGCAGGATGAGCCGTGACGAACAGGCACGGTTTTCTGCACGGGTTGTGGCGCGGGGCAGACCCTGCCTTGCGGCTTGTTCGCGTTCAGGATCGCCAGCATGTCCTGCGAAGGTTCGTCGGGCAGCGTGACCCTGGCATGCTCGGCAAAGAGTTTTGCCGCCCTTTTGCTGCGCGGTCCCCAATCGCCGTCGACTGCATAGGTGTAGCAACCGGCATCCCACAGCAGGGTCTGGATTTCACGGTTCAGTTCAAGCTCACGCAGGCGTTCCGGCATAGCCTCAATGACCTGGGCTCCCGCGCTGACGCATCGTCCGTCCCGCAGCAATTTCTCTCCCGCCGGGCAGGTCTTCTTCACGCATTGCCCATCGCGCACTTCCTGGGTCACAGAGCAAACGAGCGGGCAGATTCTGCCGCGTGGACGCAAGGCATCGACGACCACCAGCATGATCTTTGACGGCTCGTCGGGAAGCACGACATCGCCATGCTCTGCAAATCGCTTCGCGGCAGCAATGCTGAGGTCGCCCCATAGACCGTTGATATCGTCGGCATAGCAGCCGGCATCGCGTAATCCGGTCTGTATCTCGCGGATCAGATCCTGGTCATGGGCAGCGATCGAGGTCTTTACGCCGGCAGGACTGGCTGGCTGTTCCTGTGCTGAAACGCCGTCGTCGATTGCCAATGGGGCTTCGCCGCGCGCATCGCGCAGTTCATTGACGGTGTTTGACAACGACCTGCGCGAAGTCTCCAACTGCTTCAAATGCTCCTCACGCTGCTGAGCCAGCCATTCCTGCTGCTCCTCCCACGCCGCGCGATCCTCCGTGCTCATCTCTTCAAGCAAGGAGGGTGCGTCTTGTGCTAACGAAGGGAATATCAAGGACGAAACGAGCGCGGTCACCGCGATTGTCGCGGCAAGCACGCCGCGATGCAGCATCTGCGCATAGGGCACTTCCCGCACGAAGCCGCACCGCAAAGCCCTCATGCTGGTTGCAAGCCGCGTCATCATTCGACCACTGCCTTCGGCCGGAGGGGTTCGTTCTTCTGGTCGATTTCCAGCTGGTGAAGCACCTTTCCCTCCACCAACTCATCCGTGATAACGATCCTGGTCTTGTTGGATGCCCTCGTGACGCGGACGATCTTGTCCAGCAGAGGCAGGGTGAAGGAGCGTTGCAATCGGCCCTGCGCGGACTGGACCAGACTGGGCGACGTTTTGATGTTCTCGCCCGTGTCGGCAAGGGCATAGTTGTACATGAACGTCGCGTGGTCCGGATTGTAGAGTATTTTGTTGCGGGTATAGCCGGCACGGAAAGGGCCATCGAACTCGCCCAGGTCGAAACTGCCTTCTCCATATCTCAGACCTCGGCCTTCGCGTCCCTGTGTGTCGGCACGATAAGCTGCCTGCTCGCTGCGCTCGGCCATCAACGCTTCCAGGGGAGCGAGGTAGGCCAAAAGCGCCGACATGGTGCCCTGGCCCGGCTTGCCGTCGATGCCGGCGCTGTAGAGCCCTTCATCTTTCAGGATGCGCTGCACCGCCATCCAGCCTTCCATGTCGGCGGGGCGGCCGACAGGCAGTGCGTATTCGAGCGGCGGCAGGAACTCCGGCTCATCGACGCCCGGAAAAAACCGATCGATGAATGCGTGGTCGTAGCCGATGTTCCGGGCTGCCTTGCGGTAGGTTGAAACCCGCTCGGCATTAAATCGGCCACCGAAGATGTCCTTGCGCAAAACGTCGAGCGTGGCGGAAACCTTCTCGCGCTCTCCTTGACCTTCACCCGCGAGCGCCGCCTGCACCACGTCGAACGGCTTGTCACCATCGCCCGGCACCTCGATGCCAGCGGTCCGATCCGGCATGGCGCGAGCTAGCATCTGCACGATGTCGGCGTGGCCGCCGAGCGCGGCAAGCATGACGGGCGTCCAGCCATTGGCTGCCTTCGCATAGACATCGGCACCCTGACCCAGCGCCAGTTCCACATTGTCTCGGCTGCCCAACTCCGAGGCCAGAAGCAGGATCTGCGTCGCTTCCTGCTTCGTCAACCGGAACCCTGCCGCTTTCGAAGCCTCACCCTCAAAACCTGTCGCGCCGACAATCTCGGCGAGGACGGCGGCGCTGTATCCGTCGTTGGACACCGCCGACAGGTCCGCGCCCAGTTCCTTCAGTGTGTTTGCATTGTCGATTTGCGCGGCTTCCAGCGCCAGCATCAGGGGCGTGTAGCCGCGATAATCCCGCCATTCGATATTCGCGCCCATCGCATGCAGGGCC
>JAJUHJ010000153.1 GCA_029279965.1 Phyllobacteriaceae bacterium | reverse complement strand
TAGGGCATGGTCGCGGGTCTGGTTGCGGATGCCTCCAGGCGGGCTTCGATGTCGAGGCGATAGCCTGCGCCACGCTCTTTCCATTGTCGGGCAAGAAGGCCCTTCAGGCTTGCCAGCCGTTTATTTGCCAGCGCCTGATCGCCATCGGAATGAACGTAGCTCAGCCTGAGGACGGCAGGCTCCTGGGCGAGGATGGCCAGCAGCCGATCAAGCTCCGGCACCCAGGCAGGGCGAAGCACGGTGCTCCCGGGCACAAAGGCTGCATCGCTGATGTCGAGACGGACCATCCTGCCGATGGAGGCGCCGGACGGCTCTTCCATCACCGCCAGCGACGGTGAGACGACGGAACTTGCCGGCGAGGCTGCGCTCGCTCTCGTCAAGACCGGCACCTTCATCGACACCAATGGCAACGGCAACGGCAGCGGCACGAGCGATGCGGGCGAGACGCTTCTTTATACCTTCCGCGTGACGAATACCGGCAGTGTGCCCGTGACGCTGACGCCTGGTGAGGCGCGGTCGTTCACCGCGAGCTACACACTCACCCAGGCCGATGTGGACAATGGTGCGGGCATCGGGGACGGTGTCGAGAACACGGCGACGGCGGTGGGCCGGACCGTTTCAGGCGTGGCGGCGGGCCGGGAGGTCGAATCCGAAGCGTCTCTTTCGGTGCTGACATTGCCTGCGGCGGTAACCGATATCGCCGTGACGAAGATAGCGGGCCTGCACTCTCTCCGGCGCGGAGAGCAGGTGCCGTTCACGATCCGCGTGACAAACAATGCCCGCTCGATTGCGAAGGGCATCACCGCGGTCGATACAATCCCGGTGGGCTTTCGCTATGTGGAGGGCTCCGCGACCGTGGACGCAGCGGAGATGACGCCCGAAGTTGCGGGCCGGCAGGTCCGCTTCGAGAACCTGACCGTGCCGGGCGGCGCATCGGTGGAGATCCGGCTGCGGCTTCTGGCGCTCAGCACGGCGGGTCCGGGCGAGCACGTGAATCTGGCCGACGCGATCGGTCCCGACGGTGGGAAGCTGGCGCCGAGGGCCCGTGCGGCCGTGGAGATCCTGGCCGAGCCGGTGTTCGACTGCGGCGAGATAGTCGGAAGAGTCTTCGATGACGTCAACCGCAACGGTTATCCGGATACGGGCGAGCCCGGCCTTGCCGGGGTGCGCGTTGCCACTGTCAAGGGCTGGCTGATCACCACCGATGCCCACGGCCGCTTCCATGTCGCTTGTGCCGATCTGCCCGATGCGCGCATCGGCTCGAATTTCATCATGAAGCTCGATCAGCGCACGTTGCCCACAGGCTATAGGCTGACGACGGAAAATCCGCGCGTGGTGCGCTTGACGGCCGGCAAGACGACAAAGCTGAACTTCGGTGCCTCGGCCGGGCGTCTGGTGCGGCTCGATCTCACCGACGCCGCTTTCCTGCCGGGCCGCACTGAGCTACGGTCGGACTGGACTCCCCACATCGATCGGCTGCTCGCGGTGCTCGCCGACGAGCGCTCGGTCCTTGAGCTTGTCTACCGCACCACCGGCGTCGATCAGCGGCTTGCCGAAAGCCGTATTCGTCACGTCAAAACGATTCTCGCCCAACGCTGGCAGAACAGCTCGCGTCGCTATTCACTCGACATCGAGACGCGGATGGAGGTGGCAAGATGACGCCACGCCGGCCCCTACCAGACCATCCCCCGTGCAGCCACGGGTTCAACCCGGGTTACATTGCCGTTCCTGTGAAAAATCATCTCGTCGAACAGGTTGGATACGACGCAGGTGTGGTTTGGAATGATCCGAACCTTCTCACCGATCTCCGGCCGCCTTCCGGTGCACGCGCTGAGATCCACCGTGCCGTGCTCTTCTGTAAGCACGGAAATGACGGCCTCGGGATAGTCCACCACATAGCCAAAATCCTCAAAGCCGAGGAGGTCGGAGGTCAATGCTTTTGATCCTGCGTCGATGATGGCGCGATCGGCGGTTGGGCGCGAGACCACTGTCGCAAGAATGTGCATCGCGCAATCCTCCAGCGTGCAGTGGCCTGCCCGTACCATGGCCCGGTCATTATAGACGTAGGTGCCAGCGCGATGCTCGGTTGCCGAGCGTACCTCATGTGCCTGGAAGAGGCTGGGTGTGCCACCATTCGTGACGGTCGGGCAGGCAATATCGTTTGCCGAGAGAAGAGAAAGGGCTTGCGAAAACCAGCTTTCGATCTGTGCTGCGCTTCCCGGTTTCGGATATGTCATCAACCCACCGAAAGAAAGCCCTGCGCTCTTTATTATCTGACGCGCAAGCGCCAGCGCCTCCTCCGGCGTTTGCACACCACAGCGCCCGCCGCCCGTGTCGCACTCGACCAGGACGGTGAGCGGCTTGCGGTCGGAAAAGACGGTCGCCAGCCCCTCTATGGTGGCATGACTGTCGGCCACGACCTTGAGCGCAGAAATACGCTCGTTGAGCGCGGCGAGACGTCCGATCTTCTCTGGCCCCATAATGTTGTAGGTGATGAGAATGTCGCCGATTCCGGCGTCGGCGAAGATCTCTGCTTCCGTCACTTTCTGGCAGTTTATGCCAACCGCGCCTGCAGCAAGTTGGGCCTTTGCCACCGCAACGATCTTGTGAGTCTTTATGTGAGGCCGAAAGGCAAGGCCGTGCTCATCCATATAGGTTTGAACACGAGCGATGTTTCTCGCCATGATGTTTTCATCGATTATAGGGGCGGGTGTCGAAACACTCGTGATGGGATCGCCGGTGTCGGGCCTAAGCGGGTTCATGAGAATTCTCCTGTTCCGTCCGGCGCCGTAAGTCTGTCAGGTATGGGTGATGGATATAAGACCGGATATCCATTTAGCCAGAGATAGTTCGCTCAAGCGTTCGGCCACTCTTCATCGCGTCCAGGCCAAGAAGCGCGGCTCCCATCAGGCCTGGCTCGATCGGACAAGTGCCGCGAACGACAAGAGGACGATTGAAGCGGCGCAGAACGCGCTTGCGCACGCGCGTGTCTATTTCCTCCAAAAGCCTTCCCGCATTGGACAGTCCACCGCCCACGGGCACGATGGTCGCTCCGGTGACATTGACAACCATTGCCAAAAGCATGCTCAGGACATCGGCGAACACGTCGATGGTTCGCGCTGCGTCCCCGTTGCCATGTTGCCATCTTTCAATAATCTCTTCCGCCGCAAGCATCCGCTTATGGAAGAATTCATGAAGGCGCTCCAGGCCGCGCGCGCTTCCCACCGCATCGAGACAGCCCTCCAAACCGCATCCGCATTTGAAAGCGGGGACCGCGACAGGTGGATTGCCGGCCAGGAATGTTGCCGCCGGGCCGTGTCCCCACTCGCCCGCAAAGCCGCCATGTGCGTTGACGAGCCTGCCGTCTGCCACCAATCCGCCGCCGACGCCGGTTCCCAGAATGGCTCCGAAGACGATGCTGTAACCCTTTCCGGCACCAATGGTGGCTTCGGCCAGGGTGAAACAATCAGCGTCGTTGGCGACAAACACCGGCAGGTCCAGGGCCTCTTCGAGATCGGCTATAAGCCTGCGGCCATGGATACAGGGAATGTTGGCGCAGGTCGCGATACGCGTTTCCGGGTCGAGCACGCCTGCTATGGATATGGCGACGCAGTCGGGCTCCTCGCCTCCACGCGCGACCATTTCCCGCAAGCAGTTCACGAAAACGGTAAAATCGTCACGCGGTGTCGGGGAACGGCCAATCGGCATGACCGAAGTGACGGAATGGACCACGGCTCCCCGGATCGCGGTGCCGCCAATATCGAAGCTGATGATCATGGCAGCATCCGCCTACAGAAAATTTCATTCATGCGGAGAGTGCGCGGCTTTGTCCATGTTCGCAAGAATCGCGGCGTCGGCTAAACAAATGGTTTGGCTACAGGGAATTTGCGCGGCAGGAGACGCGCCAGATAATCACGACAGACGCCTGTAACCTGGCTCTCGTCGGGATGGAGAAAATCATCCGGCAGGTGCCGGGTCTTGCCTGCCACCGCGGAGAGAGGGACGAGGCGGCACTCGGTCCGGCTGCCGCCAAACTGTAGCGCCACCGAGCCGCCGCCCCGCTCTGCCGCCTCGACAGCGAACACACCCGCTTCGAAAGCCTCGCGCGCGTCCGTCTCGTTCACCGTCGCAATGTTGCCGCGCGGCAAATAGCCGAACGTGTCGACGCGGGCGCGCCTGCCGGGCAGATCCTCTGCCAGCATGCGCTCTACCGCGCGGGCGAGGTCGGTTCCTGACAGGCGAATGTTGCCGTGCTGGTCGCGCTCGAGCATCTCCGGCGAAACCAGGGTTTCGACCAGGGACCGTCCGTCCGGCCCGGTCACGCCTTCCGACATGGCGACGACGCAGCGCCCCTGCCGTTCCAGGGTGGCGCGTATGTCGGCGATGAACCGGCTGCGGTCAAAGGGACGTTCCGGAACGTAAACGAGATGCGGCGCACCGTCGTCTTCGAGCTGCCACGCGGTTGCTGCGGCGGTAAGAAAGCCGGCATGCCGGCCCATCACGATGCCCACATAAATGCCGGGCAAGGCGCGAAAATCGAGATCGACGCTTAAAAATGCGCCGGCGATGAATTCGGCGGCCGAGATGAAGCCGGGAGTATGATCGTTTTCCACCAGATCGTTATCGATCGTCTTCGGTGCATGGATGCATGTGATACGGCCGCCGGAAGCCTCGGCCAGAATGCTTTGCGTGCCGGCGGTATCATTGCCGCCGATATAGACAAACGCATCGGCGCCTGCCTTGCTCAAGCCCTTCAGGATTGCATCGCAATAGGCCTCATCGGGTTTGTCCCGCGTGCTGCCGAGGGCAGCGCTCGGCGTTGCGGCCATCGCGCGCAGTTCGTTCTCGGAAAGGTCGGAAAGCGTGATAAAGCGGCCGTCCCGCACCCCGCGTACCCCGTGCAGGGCCCCCAGAACACGCGCTTTGGGATAACGCTTTCGAGCCTCCATCACAGCACCGGCGACGGTCTGGTTGATGACGGCGGTCGGGCCGCCACCCTGAGCGATTACAAATGTTTCCGGCATCGCAGCCTCCTTACAGCACTTCCTAGCTGACATTCGACGAATGCAAAAGATGGAGCAGTCATCGCGCGTCCCACCGGACGCATGTGGAGCAAGGAGCGACGCATCGCATAAAGTGCAAGATCGCGAAAGCTGCTGGCGGAAACAGGCTGATGCTACACTACAGCATCAGCCTGAACAGGTTTTCGAAAACCGTGCTGCGCAGACGCAACGCACGGGTTTAGTGTCTGAAATGATGTGCGGTGCGTCAGGCGGGCGAAGAGCAGCACGCGTTCATCGCGGAAGAGACAATAGGAACTCGGCTCCACTGTGCTGAACGCCTGCAAACGCCCGATTGCTTCCTGTCTGAACGGGCAGCCGGCAATAGGGCGCGAATATCGCTCTCGCTGACGCCGTCCGCCTTCATGAGCATGCGCACGATAGGCTCCTGCAGAAGTTCATCCAGAGTTGGCTCGCGTTCTATCATCATTGGCTCCTCCGACGGAGAATGGATTTCGGGAAAACGTATCATCGTCATTGATAGGATATAGGAACCAAATGGGGATATTTCAGGTCCTCTGTTTGAGAATGTGATGAACCATGTTCGCGGCCGCTGCCGGGTGGAACTTTCACACTGATGACCTAAATCACCAGCGCTTATCGGCCGGCCGACGCGGTGGTAAAAACTGCCAATTGATCTGCAAAAGCGCGCTCGTAGGCGGGACGCGCCTCGCCTCGCGCAACGTAGGCGGAAAGGTTCGGATATTCTTCCAGAAGGCCCGACCCATCCAACCTGCGCAGCACCGTTACCATCAACAGGTCACCGGCACTGAACGCGCCGTCGAGCCAGTCGGCATCGCCAAGCCGACCGGCAAGATCGTCCAGCCGGTGCCGGACACGATCTGTGAGGATAGGCAGGCGCTCCTCGTACCAGGGCTTGTTGCGTTCCAGATACCCGGGCATTTCGCGCTCGACAATCGGCGGCTCCACCGTGTTAAGCGCGGCAAACATCCATGTGATTGCACGCGCCCGGGCATTCCGGTCCGCCGGCAAAAGGCCCGCATGATTCTCCGCGATATGGAGCACGATCGATCCCGTCTCAAACAGAATGAGGTCACCTTCTTCATAGGTCGGAATCTGCCCGAAGGGGTGAAGTGCACGGTGCGCCGGTTCCTTCATCTGGCTGAACGGAAGAAGGCGAACGTCATAAAGCAGGCCCACTTCCTCAAGCGCCCAGCGTACGCGCATGTCACGCGCCAGTCCCTGGCCGCGATCGGGGGACCGTTCAAAGGCAGTGATGGTGGGGATCATTAAAAGCTCCTCGTGCTTCAAGATGCTGATGAATGTCGCGGTGGGTCGCCTGGTTCTTCCATTTTCCAAAAGACGAACGACCGGCGCGATTTCCGACAGCCTAGCGCTTGCTTTTACCAACGGCGGTTCACGGACTGATTCTTCCGACCGGCCGCATGGCGACGCCGGCCTGAAAGGACTCATGCACTTGGAAAAGATCCAGGATGGAACGTAGCGACGCGCCCGTTTCCTGCCAGCGCGCAATGGCCAGAACCGGCGTTCGGGAGCTTCAACAGCCTACAGCGTCCTTGATGCGTCGGAGCGGGCGCGAGGCGCTGTAGGCTTGCCCGCCGAGGCTCTTGGCGCGGGTCGCGGCCATTATGGTGAATCGACCTGGAACAGAGGACCCTGCAGACAATCGACAAGCCTCATCACGCACGAGGTTGTCACCCATGTCTGTTGTCACCCATGTCTTAGTACAATTTCTTGCCTATGTCTCAGGGCCGTACAAACAGTGTCTTGCGGGCCGAAGCCGATGAAACGGAGAACTACACCTACGCTATAGCTCTCTAAATTGAGAAAAGAGCGAATGGCTACAAGGGGTGGTTTCCTGCCGGGCCGCTTCTCGGTGGCGGAGTTGGGAAGCAGCCGTTCAAGGTGTACCACAGTTCGACCGCAACGCGCC
>JAJUHJ010000152.1 GCA_029279965.1 Phyllobacteriaceae bacterium | reverse complement strand
GGACCGTTGGGAGCGCGATCGTAGAGACCGTCGTGACGCACGACGAAATCCCCGCGACGAACGCCGAGACTTTCGTGATGAGCGTCGTGCACCAAACGACATTCGCAGATGGCTTAGGCCCGCGCCTCTCTACGAATAGCAGTGGCCGGGATATGGAAAGGGCGGTGCCACGAACCGCCCTTTCCCCGTTACCCGACCGGTCGCGTGCAGCGGGGCGTCTCCCGGTCCTCAACGGTAAGTGAACAGAATGCGCTGGACGCGGAAGGCGGTTTAAAGGATCAGAATGGTTACGGCGAACACCGCACAAAAAACCGCCAGTACCGCCGCGGGAAACGGGATCGCTCTCTTCCGCGGCCCAAAATCCTCGGCCAATACCTTAAGCTTCTTTGGCTCACCCCATTTCAAGCGGCGGAATCTGTAGACATTATCTCGCATGGTGGGTGAGTGTCGCCGAGCCGGCGTTAACGATCGGTCAAAGCAAGAATGGCCGAGTGGTCGGGTCGTGAACACTGGGCAGATCTCATGCTTAGCCCTCGCATCGTCAATCCATACCAAGCTACACACTCAGCCGTCGATTGTTGTAGTGGCAGCATCGATTAATCCTAGCATGACCTATTGGAGACTACCCGGATGATGTCCCTTGATCCGGGATTTCACGTCAGGAGCGCTTCCTTGAAATTCGCGCTTGACCTTGACACTAGTGTCAAGGTGCTAAGGCGGTGTGGAAAGGGATCAAGATGCAGATCAAGGAAGCAGCCGAGAGGCTTGGGATCACGCAACGCATGCTGCGCCACTACGATAAGGCCGGCCTGATGGAGGCCGGCCGCTCGGAAAACGGCTATCGCAGCTATAGCGAGGCTGACCTGCGCCGCGCGGCGCGCATCCGCGATCTGATCGCGACAGGCTTTTCCACCCGCGAGGTCCGTGCCATGGCGGCATGCCTCTCCGACGAAGGAGCAGCGCCGTGCGAAGGCGGCATTCCGCAATTGTTGGAGAAGCTTGAGCACATCGAGCGGCTGAGAGCCGATCTTGAAGGACGTCGGGAAGCGGTGCTCAGCCGCTTGGCCATGTTCCGGGAGTCCCTTTCGACCCACCATGAAAGGAACGTCCCGCACCATGTCACGTCTGATATTTCTCTTCTTGATCGCCTTCCTCGTGGGGGCCGACGAATTCCTGTTGGGGCCGATCCTTACACCAATAGGGACTGACCTTTCGGTTCCCCCCGAACGCATCGCGTTCTTCGTCACGGCCTATAGCCTGCCATTGGCGATTATGGCTCCGGTCCTCGGCGCTGTATCGGACCGATATGGGCGTGTGGCAATTCTGATGCCTTCAACGCTGGTATTCGGCCTCGCGTCCATCGCGACGTCCCTCGTTACGACGTTCGAGACGGGCATCGCGACCCGCATCCTGACAGGAGCGGCAAGTGGTGGAATGCTCGGCATCGCAATGGCTATGGCAGGTGACCTCGGCGAGAAGGCTGCTCCCCGGGCGATCGCCTTTGTCACCTCTGGCCTGACGCTCGGCATCATTCTAAGCCCGGGTATCGGCGCGCTGTCGGCGGAAATGTGGTCGTGGCGTTTTGCCTTTGCGGTTCTGGGCGGACTGGCGGTGTTCATGGCAATGGCTGGCCTGCCATCGCTGCGTAAGATGCGAGCGCCTGATCATCGGCCATACGCAGGCCGTGACAACGCATCGAGTCCGCTTTTCGTGCCGGGCGCATGGGGAAGTCTCATTGCCATTGCCTTCGGACTCGGCGGGGCGGTTGGATGCTTCGCATTGGCGGGTGAGCGGCTTCGCGATCTTTTCCAGTTTGAAACGGCTACGATTGGAATGATTTATGCCGCTTTCGGCATTCTCACGCTCATCGGCAACGCCACCATGCCATGGGCCTTGAGCCGCGCCGGGAGTGGGCGGGCATTGATGCGAATCGCTCTGGCTTTTGTGCTCGCGGCGATTGTCGTCACTTTTGCCTTTGATGCCCTCGGACCAGTCCCGATCGGGCTTGCGCTCGTGGTCTGGGCGGTCCTTGGCGGAATGGGCGCTCCGGGCCTCCAAACCCATATCGCACAGCTATCGCCGACTCGTAGGGGTGCCTTGATGGCGCTGGCCGGAAGCAGCATGAATCTCGGCCTTGCAGGGGCTTCCGCTCTTGCTGCCACCGTCTATCCGGCTGGTGCCGAGTGGGTCGCCGTCGTGGGCGCGGGGCTGCTCGCGGCTGCTATTGTGGCTTTGCGACCGGTGCCGGTGGCTAAGCCCGAATTGGCCTCGGCGAGGTAAGCCCGACGTGTCGCAGAAAGCGTTCGGGTGGGCCTTCGCTTCCCTGGTGCGCTGCCGGAAACTTCAGGGCCTGCGTGTATGCAGCAACCCCATGCCGGCCCCTTTCCGGGGCAGGCCCGGTACGTTGCACCCATACCGGACGGTTCTGGCAAGCGCGTTTATAGAAAATCCGGAGATGCGAATTTTCGTCGATAGGCTCCGGGCGTGACGCGGACGATGCGTTTGAACAGGCGTCGGAATGCGGCGGCATCCTCGTATCCGACGTCCCAGCTTATCCGGTCGATCGCCATGTTGCTCTGTTCCAGGCGCCGTTTTGCTTCCTCGACGCGAACGCGCTGCACGTAGTCAATGGGTGAGTAGCCCGTGGCATGCCTGAAGCGGCGTTCGAATGCGCGCGGTGAAAGCCCGGCCATACGCGTCATCTCGGCGACAGGGCTGGCGACGGCGAAGTTCTTCTCCAGCCATCGCTGCGATCCCGAAATCAACGAGTCGCCATGCTGCGTTCGTGGCAGGAACGGCAGATAGGGCGTCTGGCCCTCCGTATGGCGTTCCAGAAGCTCGTATTTGGCGATCGCCTGTGAGGCGGCCGGGCTGACGAAGCGTCCGATCAGGTAAAGGGCGAGATCCTGCCAGGACGCCGCACCGCCCGCCATCACGAGCTCCTCGCGCGCGCCGGCCGTTACGAGAACCTCATCGAGGCACAGTTCGACATTCGGAAAGTTGCGCCGGAAGCTCGGTGCGAACGACCAATGAGTCGTCGCCTTTTTCCCGTCGAGAAGTCCGGTCTCGGCGAGCACGACAAGACCAGTACATGCCGAGCACAACAACGCGCCGCGTTCATGCATACGCCGCATCCACGCCGCGAGTTCGGGATGACGGTTCTGGCCTCCTTCCTCGACGGCCATGGTGGGAACGATGACGATGTCGGTTCGCTCGATTTCCTCAATCGAACGCTGGATGGTGATGGGAAGGCCGCTCGGCGCCGTAATGGTCGTGCGGGCCAGTCCGACGATCTCCACGCTGAAGGGCGACGAGAAGGGAACATCCTCGTAGAAATCGGCCACCACCGGAAAGGCGGTCAGCAGTTCGTAGAGGCCTGTAATGGGAGAGGACAGGCTGCCAGGGACTGCGGCCAGGCTCACATGAAGCGGCAGGCTTTCGGCCATCTTTGCGACCTCCACGACGGAAATGGACCGATTGTGTCGACTTTGGCACTTACGCGGCGTGACCTCAATCGGCAGACTTTTTCGGTGGTCGATAGCGGCGTCCGGACAAGGAGACGTGTAATGGAACTTGACATGCAAAAGCTCGAGCCTCTGCTCGGCAAAATGGTGACCGAAATTGGCGCGGCTGCAAACGCTTCGCTCGTCGTGCTTGGCGAAAGGCTCGGCCTGTTCCGCACTCTGGCCGCCGACGGTCCTCTGACATCGACGGAACTTGCGGAAAAAACCGGGACCAGCGAACGCTATGTGCGCGAATGGTTGTCGGCGCAGGCCGTCACGGGCTTCATCGATTACGACCCGCCATCAGGCACCTTCTCGATGTCGCCCGAACAGGCAGCCCTTCTGGGAAGCCCCGAGAGCCCGCTCGACATGACTGGTGCATTCTACATGGCAGCCTCGCTGCACGCCGACGAGCCCAAACTTGAGGATGCCTTCAGGAGCGGCGCGGGCATCCGCTGGGACAATCGCTGCAACTGCCTTTTCTGCGGCATGGATCGGACGTCTCCGTCCGGCTACAAACCGTTCCTTCTGAGCGAGTGGCTGCCTGCGCTGGAAGGTGTGGTCGACAAGTTGGAGCATGGCGCACGCGTGGCTGATGTCGGTTGCGGCTATGGCGGCTCGACAGAGATGATGGCCGCAGCCTTTCCCAATTCCGAGTTCATCGGGTTCGACTTCCACGAGGCCTCGATCGCCCATGCCCGCGAACACAATGGGCGCGCCAACCTGCGCTTTGAGACGGTTCGCGCTCAGGACTACAGCGGCAGGGACTTCGATCTGGTAACGATGTTCGATGCGTTGCACGACATGGGTGACCCGGTGGGCACTGCCCGTCATGTCAAGCGGACGCTGGCGCCGGACGGTACGCTGATGCTTGTCGAGCCCTTGGCGGGCGATCGCCTCGAAGACAACTTCAACCCGATGAGCCGGCTGTGCTACGCTGCCTCGACGGCGATCTGCCTGCCGGCTTCGCTCGATCAGGAAGTCGGGGCCGCACTCGGTGCCCAGGCCGGCGAGAGACGGCTTGCAGAGGTTGCACGCGAAGCGGGTTTCAGCCGGTTCCGCCGCGTCGCCGAAACGCCCATGAGCATGGTGCTCGAAGTGCGGCCTTGATGAAGCACGGCAGCGGTAGGCAGGCACAATGGACACAGCCCGAGACGGTGTCGGTCGAATGAAGCTGCGTCCCGGGCAGCGCTACGACGATGCCGTTGCTGACGGCCTGCGCCGCTTGGTGACCTGCAGTGCATGAGCTTCGGTGAGGTGAGGGCACTCAGCATGCGAGAGGCGATATGCTAGTAGCCGGAACATGAAGCCACTGTTGGCCGGAGAATGCCGGCAACTCCAGCTTTTTCGAGAAAGGCGGCCAGGCACGGTCGACTTACGGGCTCCTGTCAGCCAAGCCTTTTTGGCCATGAAGCGGTCAATTCGTCAAAGTGTAGCTTGCCCTTCGGGCTGAACACCACAATGCGGGTTTTCCGATCGCGCCTGGCCCAACCCAGTTCTTCGATGCGGCCAAGCATCGCCCGCCCAAGGCTGCCGGCCAGATGCGAGCGTCGCTCGCTCCAGTCGAGGCATTGCCGACACAGGGCAGATCGTTGTGCCTTCAGCGCATCAAGATCAATTCCGAAGTCTCGAACGAACCCCGCGCCTGCAACCGTGAGCTCGATGTCCTCTCCGTTCGAGCGTAGGAATTGCCGCGTGATCATGCTCTCGAAGAGCCGCGTGCCCATTTCCCCGGCAAGATGGTTGTAGCAGACGCGTGCCTTGCGCAACGCGGCATCCTTCGGGCCGGGCCGGGTGCGCAAGTGCCCAGCACCAGACGCAAGGCCCATCAATCCTTCAAGCACTTTGGCGACATCGTCACTGGCGAGGGAGAAATATTTGTGCCGGCCCTGCTTGCGGGGCGCGACAAGCCCACCCTCCTGCAATTTGGAAAGATGGGAACTGGCGGTCTGGACGGTAACACCCGCCTCACTGGCCAACTCGGTCGCGGTCAATGCAATGCCGTTCATCAGCGCCGTCAGCATGTTGGCGCGCGCCGGATCGCCGATCAGCGCGGCAATCTGGGCGATATCAGGGCCGTTCTTCATAGTTCGATCGTAATCGAAGCATTCACGCAAGGCAATGCGGTATTCCTTCGCCCCGTCAAAAGGAGAATGCTTATGCTGACCTGTATCATCCGCTATCACATCGATCCGGCCAAGAAGGCGCAGTTCGAGCAATATGCCCGCAATTGGGGCGAAGCCATCCCGCGTTGCGGGGCAGACCTCATCGGTTATTTCGCGCCGCACGAAGGGTCGTCGACGCTGGCCTATGGCATCTACAACATCGAAAGCCTGGCAGCCTACGAGCAGTACCGGGCGCGGCTGGCCGCCGACCCACTAGGGAGGGAGAATTACGAATTCGCGCTCAAGGAGCGTTTCCTGCTGCGGGAGGATCGGACATGGCTCAAACTCGCCTCCGGCCCACAGGAGAAGAACGCATGATCGCGGTGATCTTCGAAGTTGAGCCGGCCGGAGGACGCAAGGACGAGTATCTCGATATTGCCGCGCAGCTAAGGCCGATGCTTGAAGGGATTGAAGGCTTTATCTCTGTGGAGCGCTTCCAGAGCCTGACCGATCCGTCCAAAATCCTTTCGCTCTCCTTCTTTGCCGATGAGGATGCGGTGCGACGCTGGCGCATGCTTTCAGCGCACCGCAAGGCACAGGGCGCCGGACGCGGCGGAATATTCAATGATTACCGGCTGCGGATCGCGCACGTGGTCCGTGACTACGGCATGTTCGACCGTAACGAGGCTCCGCAGGACAGCCGTCAGGTGCACGCGTGAGCCGACGGGTAATAACCGTTTTGAGCAACAGCGGCAGTCCGGCGAGGAGGTGGTTTCTAGATCCATTCCGACCCATTTTGGGGCGGCTTTCGACCCCATTGCGGATTTTGGTAGAGATCTCCGGTTACCGGATGGAAACCGAGTCACCAGTGACGGATCCACAATCATCCTTGCTGGGAAGACGCTTCGGGCAATAGCGGGGTAATGAGGATAGAAGAGTGGGTCGGAGACATGAGCGCGGCCTGCCCGATGCCATCAGAAGGGACAACGGACTGCCGTTGCGTTTTTCAACGGGCTTTACAACTTTTCGAAGCTGTCGGTCTTCTGGCTCAGGCTCGGCATAGCCATAGAACGTATCAAGTCGGGCTGCCCGTACCAGAGTGGTCGCCACGAACGCATGCACCGGACCCTGAAACAGGAGACCGCTCGGCCGCCGGGCATGAACGACGACCGCATTTGGCTGTTGAGCCTCATGCACTATGATCTGGGATATATCGATCTGGAACAGAGGACCTTGCAGACAATCGACAAGCCTCATCGCGCACGAGGTTGTCGCCCATGTCTTAGGTACATTCTGTTACCCATGTCTCAGGACCGTACAAGGGTGAGCGGCCTGAGAGATAGGTGACGTTTTGTACCGGACACATGGGTAACACTTTTCGCTTTGCGGGAGGTGTTGATGCCGTGGAAGG
>JAJUHJ010000151.1 GCA_029279965.1 Phyllobacteriaceae bacterium | reverse complement strand
GGCATATCCGCCATTTCAGCGCGCAGATCGTTCAGGATTTCGCTGGCGGGTTTGCGCTCGCGCCAATCGACGAATTCATACTGGATGACACCGATCACATCTTCGTCGATGTCCTGTCCGCCGCCGCGCGTCTTCCCGACGCGGGTATAGACCGATTCAATTCCCGGCCGGTCAAGCAGCCTTTCCTCAGCCGGCCGCACCAGCCGGTCCATTTCTTCCAGCGAGAGGTTTCCGCGCGCGTGCACATACATCAGCCCGTATTCGGGCTCGACGGCGGGGAAGAATTCCACGCCCGCGCCATATTTCGAGTAGGCCACCTGTACGCCCACCAGAAGCGCGATGGTAAGCACGAGCACCGTCTTGGGATACTGAACGGCCTGCTTGACCAGCCTGATATACCAACCGTCCGGTGCCGGCTCCGGCTGCACATGCGCCTTGGCGAACATCGCACCCAGCGTCGGGGTGAAGACCAGCGCATAGAGCATCGAGGCGGCAAGCGTGACAATCAGTGTGATCGGCAGGTATTTCATGAATTCGCCGACGATGCCCGGCCAGAACAGGAGGGGCGAAAAGGCGGCGATCCGCGTCATTGTGGCGGCGATCACCGGCCCCGCCATGCGCTTAGCGGCGAGCGCGAATGCTTCCTCGCGCGGCATCCCCTCTGTCATGCGCCGCTCGGCAAATTCCGTGACGATGATGGCGTCGTCCACAAGCATGCCCACAGCCAGGATCAGGCTGAAAAGCACGATCATGTTGACGGTATATCCAGCGAGCGACAGCGCGAAGATGCCCATCAGAAAGGATGCTGGAATGGCCAGACCGATGAGCAGCGAGGCGCGGCCTGACAGCATATAGAGGACCACGATAAAGACGAGGATGACGGCGATCAGGACATGGTTCTGAAGCTCGCTCAGCATGTCGCGGATGAACACCGATTTGTCCTGGCTGTAGGACACCGACACACCCTCGGGCAGGCCGTCGACAAAGTCTTCGGCAATCGCCTTCACCGCATCCACGGTGTCGACCAGATTTGCGCCCACGCGCTTTTTCACCTCGATCGCGATCGCGCTATGCCCGTTCAGCCGGGTAATTGTTTCGGCATCGGTGAATGTGGAACGGATGGTAGCCAGGTCCGTCGCACGCACGACGGCATCGGGCGTTGCCACGATGGGTAGATTGGCAATGTCTTCCGCATTCTCGATGAGAGAGGGAACCTTGACGGCATAACGACCCTCACCGCCCTCGAGAGCGCCGGCCGCCACGAGGCTGTTGGAGGCGTTGACACCAGATATGAGCTGGTCGAGTTGAAGCCCGTAGGAAGACAGTTTCACAGGGTCGATGATGACTTCCACCAGTTCATCCCGAGCACCCTGAAGCGAGCCCTCGAGCACCCCGGGCACTTCCTCGATACGGTCGCGCAGATTGTGTGCGGCATTGGTGAGCACCCTCTCGGGCATATTGCCGGACAGGGTGACGACGAGAATGGGGAACTCCGAGACGTTGACTTCATGAACCGATGGATCCTCGGCGCCGGAGGGCAGTTCCCGCTCGGCATCGGCCACCTTGGCGCGCACATCCTCGATCGCGTCGGAGAAGTCGTAGCCCGCCTGGAATTCGATCAGGACAAAACCGCCACCCTCATAGGCGGAGGAGCGCATTTCCTTGACGCCCTCCAACCCCTTCAGCGCCGTTTCGACGGGGCGCAGGAGCAATCGCTCCGAGTCCTCTGGCGAAATGCCCTGATAGATCAGGCTTACATAGATGATGGGTATCGGAACGTCAGGCTCGGCTTCCTTTGGGATGTTCACATAGGCGATCGCGCCTGCCACCATGAAGAACAGCAGGATTGAAAGCGTCAGCCGGGCATTGCGTATGGCAAGTCGGACGATATCCATGTCGGCGTCCTTTATCGTGTTCCTGGAACGCCGGTTCCGGCAAGGTCGCCGATCGTGCCTGAGGCTACCGCTTCGGCAATGACTTTCTCACCCTCGATCACAAAGCCCTGGCCGGCCACAATGACGCGTGCCCCGGCTGGAACGCCGGCGAGATAGAGCGCCTCGGCCGAATCGTCGATGATTTCGACCGGGTGGAAGCGGACGACGCCGGAACTGTCGACGACGCGCACACCGAGATCGCCTTCGCTGTTCAGCGTCACGACGGAACGCGGCAGCGCCACCGTCTCCACCTGCCGTGCCAGCACGCTGATCTCGGCGGTCATGCCGGCGGGAAAGCGCAAATCCGGATTAGGAGCACTTACCTCGATGCGGTAGGTGCGCGTCTGGGGCGACGCGGCGCGGCTGATATGGCGTATCTTGCCGGTCAGCGTTTCGCCGCTCACCAGTTGTACATCCGCTTCGTCTCCCGTGTGGATCGCGCCAAGATCGTGCTCGCTTATCTCACCCACGGCGACAATCGGATCGAGCTTCAGGAGCGTGGCGACTTCGGCGCCCTGCAACAGGGCACCGCCTTCTTCCACCTCGACGGTGTTGATCACGCCGGGAAACGGCGCTTCCACGCGGGTGCGGTTGAGATCCGCCTCAGCGAGCTCCAGCGCGGAGCGGGCACTCGCCAACGCGGCGCGAGCCTCATCCAGCCGGAGGCTGGCAATGTTGCCGCTGCTGGCAAGGCGCTCCGCCGCCTTTGCTTCCGCCTCACGCTGGGCAAGCGTCTGGCGCGCCGAGGTCACCGCAGCTTCCTTGCCTTCCGATTCAAGGCGCAGGATCAGGTCGCCGGCTTCGACCAGCGTCCCCTCGGTGACGAGCAACTCCTCGACGATGCCTGCCGTACGTGCTGCAAGGATTGCGTGCTTGTCTGCCTGCGTTTGGCCGGATATGTGGATGGTGCGGGCGTGTTCCACTCTCGGCGGGACGGCTACCTGAACGGATTTCAACGCCGCGGGCGTTGTCTCCGTTTCGACTGCGGCGGGTTCCGCCTCTTGGCGCGCGCTCCCGACGGATGAAAATTCGCCGGTCGCTATCCATGCCGCCGTTGCGACGAGCACGACCACGGCCGCGATCTTGTGGAACCTAAACTTCGCCATGACAATTTCCAGTGTACTGAAGCCGGCTGCCAGCGGCTTAAATCCGGGCCGATATGGTTTCGGTGCCAGGAACGTTCAAGCTCGTCCGGGGAAGCACGTTGAACCTTGCGTACTTACCGTCCTTTTGCGGCGCAAAAAAGTTGGACCGCTTTTCACTCCTGACAGTGGGTTGTCATCATGATTGAACGCCGGGGCGTGCCGCGCGAATGTTCGCGCGGGCCATCGGCATCTTGTGCAAGACACATTGACAAAATCTGTAATTTTGTCAATAACCGAAATTGTGGTGATCGTGAGTAAATTGAAGAGCGACAACAGGATCGACGACCCCAAACGAGCGCGCATACTCGAAGGGGCCAAGCAGGTTTTTCTGGCCTACGGCTATTCCCGTACGACCATGGACGATATTGCACGTGCCGTGGATATGTCGCGGCCGGCGCTTTACCTCTTGTTTCGCAACAAAGCCGATATCTTCCGTGCCGTCGGACAACTCTTCCTGGACCAATCCCGGCGGGGAGCCTGTCGTGCCCTGCGCCAGGAGGGGCCGCTGGAAGCCCGTCTCATGGAAGCACTGGACCGGGCGCTTTTCAGCCTTTTCCGCACGATGGAAGCCTCCCCGCACGGGCAGGAGATCATCGATACGGAAAATCGCATCGCCTCTGACATTCTGGCCGAGTGGCGGCAAGGGCTGATCGATGCCTTTGCCGGTGCCATCGGGGAGGAGGCGAGGCGGCGCGATGTCTCGCTCGAGGAGCGGGGATTGTCGGCGCAGGTCCTCGCGGAGATGCTTTTCAATGTTCTGGAAGGGCTGAAGATCCACGGCCTTTGCGGTACGCATGCCGAGCCGCGGGCGCGGCAATTCGTTACGCTTCTGGAACTCTCGCTTTCCAGAAAGTGAATGCCCGATGGCGGATGATCCCACGCGTGGTAAAATGGTATAGGGTGGCTTTTCTTCGCAGTCTCCGAGAGGCAACCACGCACCGATGGTGAAGCTCAATAAAATCTACACGCGCACCGGCGATGACGGCACGACGGGTCTGAACGGGGGACAGCGGCGACCCAAATACGATCTGCGCGTGGCCGCTTTCGGCACCGTGGACGAGGCGAGCGCCTGCATCGGCATGGCACGTGTCCACACCGCCAGCACGGCCCCGGACATAGACGCGATGCTCATGCGCATACAGAACGATCTGTTCGATCTCGGTGCCGATCTGGCAACGCCTGAAGGCGATATGAAAGGTGGCCCTGAGGCGTTGCGCATTGTCGCCTCTCAGGTCGAACGCCTCGAAGGAGAGATCGACGCGCTCAACGCCGATCTTGAGCCTTTGCGCTCCTTCGTTCTGCCGGGAGGCGCACCCGCCGCTGCGGCACTCCACCTTGCCCGCACGGTGGTCCGGCGTGCCGAGAGGCTCATGGTTGAGCTTGGCGAAACTTCCGGCGAGACAGTGGGCAGAGAGGCGGTTCGCTACATGAACCGGCTGTCGGATTTCCTCTTTGTCGCTGCCAGATCGATAAACGACAATGGCGCGCGCGACGTGCTATGGGTGCCGGGCCAGAATCGCTGAGGCCGGGCTGCATCGGTTCGGACAAAGGACCTATGTTCATTCCCCTTCACGACGCCAATCGCCTGCGCTACGTTCAACGCCAGTATGTCACGCTCGGGATCATCGCGCTCAATGTGGTCGCGTGGCTTCTGATCTCGTCTTACACGATGGAATCGGCGCAGGCGACGATCCTCGGGCTGGGTTATATCCCTTCGGTCGCCCATGATCTGGCGATATTACCGCCGGAACTGGAATTGGTGCCGGTACCCGCAACCTATGTTACCTATGCTTTTCTGCACCGCGATCTTCTGCATCTGGGCGGAAACATGCTCTTTCTGTGGGTGTTCGGCGACAATGTGGAGGATGCGCTCGGCCATCTGCGCTACCTCGTTTTCTATATAGCCTGTGCCGTGGCTGCTGCCGCCTTTCATGGCCTGGTGCTGCCCGATTCCCAAGTGCCCCTGATCGGCGCGTCGGGTGCGGTGGCGGGCATTATAGCAGCCTATCTGATCCTTCATCCTCGCGTGAAGCTGTGGGTGCTGGCATTTGCACGTATTCCGCTGCGCGTTCCGGCCTTTGCCGCGCTGGCCTTCTGGATCGGTTCGCAATTTTTCATGTTCTTTCTGGATTCCGGCGATCAGGTCTCCTGGGCTGCGCATGTCGGTGGAATTCTGGCAGGCACGGTGCTTGTCGTGCTTCTGCGCCGGCCCGGCGTACCACTCTTCGACCGGCGGATCGTCACGCCGGCGGCGGCCGAACTTGAAACCAGAAGGCCCTAAGGAAGAACGCTTGTTGATGCGCTTGTTGTCCTGAGCTGCTCTTGCAGCCGCCGTCTGCCATTGACATTTGCGCCCTGCTTCGCCACGTCAGGCTCAACACATTACAATGCCGTGCGTTCGTTTGGACGCACAAAGGATGCTCTATCCGGTTTGCTTCTCCGCGTAATGCGGATATCAGATGATCCGATCTGAAAATGCTCTAGATGTGGGGCGCAGGTCCATGACCGCCTATTTCTCATCTCCCTTTCCGCGCCGGCGCTCCGTATCGGTCGATGTCGGCGGCGTCACCGTTGGTGGCATGGCGCCCGTCGTCGTGCAATCCATGACCAACACCGATACGGCCGATGTGGATGCGACAGTGGCGCAGGTGGCGGCGCTTCACCGGGCCGGTTCCGAGGTCGTGCGCATCACCGTCGACCGTGACGAAGCGGCAGCGGCCGTGCCGAAAATTCGCGAGCGCCTGGAGCGCGTCGGGGTTGACGTTCCCCTCATCGGCGATTTCCACTACATCGGTCACAAGCTCCTTGCCGACCACCCCGCTTGCGCCGAAGCGTTGGCAAAATACCGCATCAACCCTGGCAATGTCGGTTTCCGGGAGAAGCGCGACCGGCAGTTCGCGCAGATCATCGAAACGGCCATCCATCATGACAAGCCGGTGCGCATCGGTGTTAATTGGGGCTCGCTCGATCAGGACCTGCTCACCCGCTTGATGGACGAGAACCAGAAGAACGGCTCGCCCATGACGGCGCAGGAGGTCACACGCGAGGCCATCGTGCAGTCTGCGCTGCTGTCCGCCGAACTGGCTGAGGAAATCGGCCTTGCCCGCGATCGCATCATCCTTTCCGCCAAGGTCAGCCAGGTGCAGGACCTGATCGCCGTCTATACCGAACTGGCGCGCCGTTCCGACCATGCTCTGCATCTCGGCCTCACCGAAGCCGGAATGGGGACCAAGGGCATCGTTGCATCGTCGGCGGCGATGGGAATTTTGCTCCAGCAGGGTATCGGCGATACCATCCGCATCTCGCTGACGCCTGAGCCCGGCGGCGACCGCACGCGTGAGGTGCAGGTGGCGCAGGAACTGCTTCAGACGATGGGCTTTCGCCAATTCGTCCCGGTTGTCGCGGCCTGCCCCGGCTGCGGGCGCACCACCTCAACCGTTTTTCAGGAGCTGGCGCAGAAGATTGAGAACGATATCCGTCGCAACATGCCGGTCTGGCGGGAGAAATATCCGGGTGTCGAGACATTGCAGGTTGCCGTGATGGGCTGCATCGTCAACGGACCGGGCGAATCCAAGCATGCCGACATCGGCATTTCGCTTCCTGGTACGGGCGAGACGCCGGCTGCTCCTGTCTTCATCGACGGCAAGAAGGCTGCCACCCTGCGCGGCCCGGCCATTGCCGCAGATTTCGAACAGATGGTGGCCGACTACATCGAACGGCGGTTCGGTGAGGGCAGAGCCGCCGCCGAGTAGACGGTTCGGCGGTTTGCCGTGCAGGGATCGCCGTCAATGTCGCTGCTGTCGAATGTCTGGCGCGCGCCGCAATGTGCGATAAGCCGCATTTGCGGGTCTTCCGGACTTGGCGCCAGCCAAGACGCGTTTCAAAGATAAATGGCCAGCGGCAATCGCCAGGAAGCCGAACGATATCTTCCGCAGCATTTGGATCTCCCTCCAGTAATCGGCGCACAGAGATGGACGCCATCCGCGGTCAAAGTACGG